>NZ_JBFAGB010000057.1:0-43897 GCF_040639875.1 Actinomadura sp. NPDC023710 | reverse complement strand
GTGCTGGTGAGGCTGTTCGACCCGGTGACCGCCTTGCCTGGGAGGGACGTCCAGTGGCGGTGGCGGATGCCGAGTTCGCGTAGCCGGCGCCGGCCGCGGGCCTGGTCGCGGTCGGCGCCGACCTGCCGGTACCCGTCGAGCGCCCTCTTTCAGGCGGGGGATCGCTTGGTCCTGGTCGCATCGAGCGCCGTACAGGGCGCCGAGGTCCTCCGCCGCTGAGGCCGTGTCCCATGGACTGGAGTGTCGTGCGGTGACTTCTGCCAGGCAGCCCGGGTCGCGGTGTGCGACACCCCGGCCGTGCGCTGCCGCGACGGTCAGAGCCCGGTGATCGGGGTGGGCGTCCGCCAGACGCTGCGCGGCGTCGGCGGCAGCCCCGGCCAGCATGTGGGAGCCTGCGGCCAGTGCGGTGCGCGCCAGCCAGGTGACCAAGGTGCCAGCGCAGGTACGCGATGATTTGACGATCGTCCTCAACGCCGCGGCCAAGGCGGCGAAGAAGCTGGCGTCCGACACACCACCCGACAAAGCGGTAGCCGGGTTGATGAGCGACAAGGTTTCGGCGGCGCGTAGAACAGTCACCGACTACCGAGGGCCGTGCTGACGACTACCAGCAGCGGGGAGGCTGTCACGGCCAGCCGACACCGGGCCCGACCGATCCTCGGCCGCGAACGTGTCCAACGAGGTGTGTTGTGTCCATGTGGACGCCTCGCTGAACGCCTCTTCGACCAGCTGATCAAGTCCCGGCTCGGGAGGCTCGGCGAACGCAGGGCGGAGACCTGCGAGCATCTCGGCCGGCGTCCCCGTCCGGGGGGGTAGGGCCGTAAGGAGCTGCGTGGCGGCGATCCATCACCCGGGAGGCGTAGCCGTACAGGCTCGACGGCGACGCGGTGTACCGCCTGATCGACCAGGCGGACAGCTCCGGCCGACCAAAGTCGGTATCGCGTTGCCTTCTTTTGGAGGCTGTGGGCACCCCGGGCATGGCGGGAGCCTGGGATCATGAGCGAATCGAAGGTTCCCCTTGCGGCGGGCTCGTACGCCGGTTCCCCGGCCGAGGAGCTCGCGGGGCGCAAGAGAGGTCACCGGATCGCCGCGGGAGTGGACCAGCGGGTCCTGTTCCCGCGGACCGGACGGCTGGAGCTCCATCCCGACCGCCTTGTGATCGGCGGCTGGCATGGTGGGTCCGATCTCGTGCTGCGGCCGGAGGAGGTGAGATCGGTGGCCAATGAGTACACCGACCTGTACGGACGGTTCGTCGGCGGGCTGCTGAACTCGGGCAGGCCGCTCATCATGGAAACGGTCACGGCCGGCGAGATCTACCTGATGGTGGATCACAAGACGTTCCTGGAGACCACCGCCAACCGCAAGTGGACCCGCCTGCTGAAGAGCTGGCTGGGGTCGAGCGATGGCTGAGCCGGGCATGCGACGAAGGTGGCGGACGGCCAAGCCGGTATGGGCCGTGACGGCCCTGATGACGCTCTCCTTGAGCGTCCCGGCGGTCGGCGCAGCGGTCACGACGGGCGGGGCCGACCTGGTGGTGCGCACCGATCTGGGTCCGGTGCGCGGAGTCGCGACAGGACGCACGGAGCTTTATCAGGGCATTCCCTACGCCCAGCCGCCGACCGGGTCCAGGCGCTGGCGCCCGCCGGTCCGTCCTCGTCCCTGGACGGCGGTACGCGACGCGAGCAAGCCCGGACCGGCATGCGCGCAGCTGGACGAGACCGGTGGCGTCGCGGCGCATTCCTCCGAGGACTGTCTCTACCTCAACGTCACCGGCCCCCGCCGGAACCGTTCTGAGCGCCGGCCGGTCGTGGTGTACCTGCACGGCGGAGCGTTCAGCTCGGGTTCGGGCAGCGACTTCGACGCCCGCCGCATGGCCGCCACTGGCGACGTTGTGGTGGTCACCGTCAACTCCCGGCTCGGCGTGTTCGGATTCTTCGGCCATCCCCGGATGGCCGGGTCGGGCACCTACGCTCTGGCCGACCAGCGGGCCGCGTTGCGCTGGGTACGGGCCAACGCGCAGGCGTTCGGCGGCGATCCGGGTAACGTCACGCTGATGGGAGAGTCCTCGGGCGGGGCCAGCGTCTGCGCCCAGCTGGTCTCGCCACCGGCGGCCGGGCTCTTCCACCGCGCGATCATCCAGAGTGGTTCCTGCCTGCAGAGCTGGCCCAAGAACATGATGGCTCCCGGGCTCGACGCCATCTCCTATTGGGCGCCCCGAAGGGCCGTGCAGGCTCGGGGCGCCTCCGCGGCGGCGGGGCTGGGCTGCGCGGGACCGGACGGACCGGCATGCCTGCGCCGGACGGAAACCGGGAAGCTCCTGGCGTTGAACGGCCAGTTCGTCATGCCGGCGTTCGGGACCCAGGCACTGCCCACCGACCCGGTCAAGGCACTGCGAACCGGCGCCTTCCATCGGGTACCGGTGATGCAGGGCAACACCCGGGACGAACACCGGCTGACCTTTTCGAGGCGGAGAAGCCCATCGATGACGCCCGTTACCGGGCTCTGCTGGCGACGTCCTTCGGAGAGCGTATGGCCCGTCGCGTCTACGTTAGGTATCCGCCCCGGGCGTACTCCGGCCAGTCGGGTTCCCCGGCCGCGCTGGCGTGGGCCGCGGTCGGCACCGATGTCGGTTGGGTGTGCCCGACCCTCGCCGCCGACCGGCTTCTGGCCCGGCACGTGCCCGTCTTCAGTTTCGAGTTCGCCGAGCCGAACGTCCCGGACTTCCTCGGCATCTTCCCCAAGGATTACCCGCCCGGCGCCTTTCACGGCTCGGAGCTCCCCTTGCTCTTCGACATCGAGGGCACGTCCGTGCAGCTCGACTCCGCACAGCGGAACCTGTCCGAATCGATGATCATTTATTGGGCCGCGTTCGCCGCCCAGGGCGATCCGAACAAGGCGGGGCTGCCCCGCTGGCCGAGGTTCCCTGCCACCCAGTCGCTGGACTCCGCGCGCGGCGGGATCTCCCAGACCGATCTGGCCGCCGGTCATCAATGCCGCTTCTGGGCGTCACGGACATGAGGATTCCACGATGGTCGGCACCGGAGGCGCGTCGAACCGAGCCGGATCGTGGCCCGGCCGCCAAAACGCCGACAGGGGCGACGCCGGCCCCCATGGTCGACGCCGTCGCCATCGCCGTCGCGGTGGTGATCGGCGCGCTGAACCTCTGGCCTCGTTACGCGCGGGGAGCGGACACGCTCGCGAACGCCGACCTGGCGGCCGGGCTCGCCTGCTGCTCGGCCTTGGTGATGCGCCGCCGCCGGCCGGTCGGGCTGGCACTGGTCGTCACGGCGGTCTCGGCCGTATCCCTGGCGGCCGGCGGCGCGGCGTTCGTGGCGACGCTGACGGTCGCCGTGCGGCGGCCCTGGCCCGTGGCGACGGGGATCGGCGCGCTCGGCCTGCTGACCGGCATGATCGCCGTGGCGCTGCATCCCCCTCCCGAGCTGCCCTACGCGGCGAGCGTCGCGATCATCGCCCTGCTGACCGCCGCGACGGTCGGCTGGGGGCAGGCGATCCGCGCGCGACGCCAGCTCCTGGCCTCCCTCGCCGAGCGGACCCGCCGCGCCGAGAGCGACCGGCACCTCCGGGAGGCCGAGGCCAGGCGGCTGGAACGGGTGCGGATCGCCCGCGAGATGCACGACGTGCTCGCCCATCGGATGTCCCTGCTCAGCGTGCACGCCGGCGCGCTGGAGTTCCGCCCGGACGCTCCGCCGGAGGAGATATCGCGCGCCGCCGGGGTGATCCGCAGCGGCGTCCACCAGATGCTCGTCGACCTGCGCGAAGTGATCGGGCTGCTGCGCGAGGACCCGGTCGACGGCGTGGACGCCCCGCCGCCCTCGCTCGCCGGCGTGGCCGGGCTCGTCGAGGAGTCGCGGCGCGCGGGCGCACAGGTCAGTTTGGACATGGACGTCGGGAACGTGGAGGCGGTGCCCACCCTGGTCGGGCGCACCGCCTACCGGGTCGTCCAGGAGGGATTGACGAACGCGCGCAAGCACGCGCCGGGCATGCCGGTCACCGTCACCGTGCGGGGCGAGGCCGAGCACGGGCTGGAGGTCCAGGTCCGCCAGCCGCTGCCCGGCCCCGATCGCGGGCGTCCGGCGATCCCGGGGACCGGCACCGGCCTGACCGGGCTTTCCGAGCGTGCCACACTGGCCGGCGGGCGGCTGGAGCATGGCCCGGTGGCGGGCGCCCACCTGCTGCGCGCGTGGCTGCCATGGGAGG
The DNA here is from genome assembly GCF_040639875.1 of Actinomadura sp. NPDC023710. Taxonomy (NCBI): domain Bacteria; kingdom Bacillati; phylum Actinomycetota; class Actinomycetes; order Streptosporangiales; family Thermomonosporaceae; genus Actinomadura; species Actinomadura sp. NPDC023710. The sequence goes on along the minus strand of NZ_JBFAGB010000057.1, from coordinate 39,682 downwards.
CGTGATGCCGGAACCGATCAGGGTGTTGCTGGTCGACGACGAATGGCTGGTGCGGGCGGGCCTGGCCACCATGCTCGGCGGCGTCGAGGGGATCGAGATCGCCGGCGAGGCCGCCGACGGTGCCGCGGTGCCCGCGGCGGTGCGCGCCACCCGTGCCGACGTCGTCCTCATGGACATCCGGATGCCGGGGACCGACGGCCTGACGGCGACCCGCCTGCTGCGCGCCGCCGAGGGCGCCCCCGAGGTCATCGTCCTGACCACCTTCGACACCGACGAGCACGTTCTGCGCGCCCTGCGCGCGGGCGCCGGAGGGTTCCTGCTCAAGGACACCCCACCGGCCGAGATCGTGACGGCGATCCGCCGCGTGGCCGACGGCGAGCCCATGCTGTCCCCGTCGGTCACCCGCAAGCTCATCACCCATGTCACCGGCCGGGACCACCAGACCCGCACCGCCGCCCGCACCAGGCTCGCCTGCCTCACCGACAGCGAGCGCCGGGTGGCAGAGGCCGTCGGCCGCGGGCTGTCCAACGCCGAAGCCGCCGCCGAGCTGTACATGAGCGTCACCACCGTCAAGTCGTACGTGTCACGCATCATGCGCAAGCTCGACCTGAACAACCGCGTCCAGATCGCCCTGCTCGTCCACGACGCCGAGTGAGCGCCGCAGGCTCACCGCGCTCGGAGCACCGCCCCACCAGAAGGCGTCGACCCGTGCCCAGACGAACCCGCCACGGCTGCCGCTGAGCGGCCGGGCCGGTGCCACGAACCCAGCACCCGGCAGGTCGGGCTGTCTGTTGATCGGACGACCCCGGCCTCATGCGCATGGGTAGCATGCGGATCTTCGTGGGCGAACACACCGACACCGACCCCGGCGCCACCCACGAGGACGACTGGCTCGGCACCGACCCCCAAGCCGCCTGCACCCTCGCGGCCGACCTCAACCGCGCGGCCTGGCACCGGCCGAACGCGCTGGACACCACCGTGCGGCTGAGGTTCGGCGCCGTCCCCGGTCCGATGGCCGCGCTCATCCACCTCACCGAGGTGCTCGTCCACGGCACCGACCTGGCCCTCGCGACCGCCCAGACACACTTCATCGACGAGGAAGCCTGCCGCGAACTGCTCACGATCATGCAGGGCATGGACTTCGACTCCTTCCGCCGGCCCGGCATGTTCGCATCCGCCGTCGCTACTTCGGACGACGCCCCCGCCCACCGGCGGCTCATGGCCTTCCTCGGCCGCGACCTCGCCCACTTCTGACGCGTTGACCCAAGTACCGGCGGGCCGTCCGTCCGTACATCCCGCGAGTGAGCGAGATCGGGCCCCGGCTGAGCCCCGGGGGCGGGTAGCGAATCCGCACGGACGAGCCGCTGTCGGTAGTCCGGACCTTCAAAAGTGACGAGCTACGGACCGGATTCCTGTGACACCTCAACCAAGGTCCTGAGGGTCAGTGGCCTGGCAAGTATCCGGTCCAGAACTCTCTGGGCGTGACGCAAGTGAGGTGTGGTGAAGTGCGCGTCGAAGGACTGCCGATTTTCCCACCGTTCCACGATCACCATATGGGCGGGGTCGTTGGGGTCGGCATAGGGCTGGTAGGCGAGGCAGCCGGGTTCGTCCATTGTCGGCTCGATCAGGGCTTCCAGCGCCGTGCGGAGCCGATCATGCTGGCCCGGCGCGGCGAGGAACTCGGCGATGACGAAGAGGGACAAGGCCGTCCTCTCTCACACGTGGCGGGCGGGGCCGCTACCCGCGCCGGAGACCATGATCGCGGTGACGATCTCTTCGATGTCGGCAGGGGTCAGCTCCAACGAGGCCGCACCGATCCAACCGTCCACCTGGGCGGCTCTGCGCGCCCCCACGATCGCGCCGCTGATGCCGGGCCAGGCGAGCACCCAGGCGATGGCGACCTCGGCCACGGTGCGCCCGTGGCGTTCGGCGATTGGCCGCAGCGCCTCGGCGAACTGGAGGTTGGCGGCCAGGCCGGTGGTGAAGTCATGGTGGGCCCTCCGCCAGTCCTCGGCGGGCAGGCCGGCCACGCGCTCGGCGGAGAAGGCCCCGGTGAGCAGGCCGGACTGCAGCGGCGAGTAGACGATCACCCCGGTGCCGTGCGCGCGCGCCCAGGCGATCTCGGCGGCGGACGACCGGTTGATCGCCGAGAACGGCGGCTGGATGACATCGACGTGCGCGATCTGCTCGGCTGCCTCCAGCAGGTCGGGCGTGTGGTTGGACAGCCCGATCGCCCGGACCTTGCCTTCGGCCTTCAGGTCGGCCATGACCTGCCAGTACTCCTCCAGCGGCGTGGCGTTAGGCGACACCTCTCCAAAGCCGCCGCCGGCGTACTCCAGCGATTCGCCGGTGTCGGGGTAGTGCACCTGGTATAGGTCGATGTGGTCGACGCCCAGCCGCCGCAGCGAGTCTTCGAGCTCGCGTCGGACGCTGGCGGGCTTCATGATCCGCCGGGGCGCGGCCGACGGGTTGTTCGGGTCCCAGACCAGGCCGACCTTGGTGAAGATGTAGGGGCGGTCGGCCTGCGGCAGGCCGGCGATGGCCTTGCCGACCAGCTCCTCCGAGTGGCCCAGGCCGTACACCGCGGCGGTGTCGATCCAGTTGACGCCCGCATCCAGCGCGTGGCGGATCGCGGCGATCGACTCGGCGTCGTCGGTGGCGCCCCAGCTGAAGGACCAGCCCGAGCCCGCCACGGCCCACGAACCGAAGCCCAACCTGGTGATCTCCATGCCGGTACGGCCAAGCTTGACACTCATGAGTGATGCGCTCCCTGTGAATCGCAATGCCGGAACCGTTCCGGCGGAACCAACTCTCGGCGTCCCGCGCCAGGCCAGCCAGGGCTCTGCGCTGCCTAGGCATGCCACGACCAGGCACCGCACTCGAATCAGAAAGTGGAAAACATGACCTTCGACCGACGAGCCGAACTGGGTGAGTTCCTCCGATCCCGTCGCGCCCGGCTGCGTCCCGAAGAGTTCGGCCTGGCCTCCTACGGACGGCTGCGCCGCGTTCCTGGGCTGCGTCGCGAGGAACTGGCGCAGCTGGCCGGAGTCAGCGTCGATCATTACGTCCGCCTGGAACAGGGCCGGAGCGTGCAGTTCTCGGCGGAGGTCCTGGACGCGGTGGCCAAGGCCCTGCTCCTGGACCCGGCCGAACGGGAGTATCTTCACCGGCTGGCGCGACCCGTCCCGTCCGTCGGGAAACCCGTCGGCAGCCCGCCGTTGCGTCCCGGTATCCACAGCCTTCTCTCCGCGATCAGCGGCGCACCCGCCTACATCGTCGACCACAGGACCCACGTGTGGGCATGGAACCGACCGGCCGCGGCGTTGATCATCGATTGGGGCGAGCTTCCCGACGAGGAGCGAAACATGGCCAGGCTGGTGTTCCTCGACGACTGCGTGCGCGACCTGTACGTCGACTGGTGGGCGCGGGCTCGCGACGTGGTGGCCTTCCTCCGGCTGGACATTGCGCGCCCATCCGTCGTTCCCACGGCCCAGCCCCTGATCGAGGAGCTGTCAGCCACCAGCCCAGAGTTCCGCCAGATCTGGGCGGAGCACCACATCAAGGCCAAGCAACACGGTAGCTACCGGTACCGGCATCCTCTAGCAGGCGAGTTCGAACTGGCCTACGAGACCCTTCGGCTGCCCGGCCACCCCGACCTCGCCCTGGTCGTCCATACCGCGAAGGAGGGATCCCCCGCCGAGGAAGCACTCCGCATCCTCATGCGGTGATCGTCGCAGGCCACGCCGTATCTAGCGGTAGCCATGACGCCTTCGGGCCCGGGCGGACGTAGCGCATGGCGGTGCGGGGTTCGCTGTCGCGACTTGCCATCATGGGTTGGAGCGGGGCTGTCGGCCTGGAAGAGCCTCGATCGGCAGGAAAATCGCCCATCGCGTCTGCTTTCATCGCGAACATCGCGTAAGCCGATGTGTTGTGGCGGGCTTGTCAGGGCGACTCTGCCGACACGCTTCCCGTTCGTAATTGCTTGACCACGATCCGTGTAAAGTTGGGTCAAGGTCGTCCATCTCTTGCGAAGGGTGCTTTTAGTCCCTGACGTGGGGCCGCGGGGAGCGGGAGCGGGCGCGTGCTCGCGTCTCCTGCGGTCCGGTGGCGAGAGCGAGGTGTGACCTTGCAGGGTGAGCCGAGCGCTCAGCGGCATGATGCCGATCCAGAACACAGGTCCAGTCCCGATGTCCGGCTGTACACGCCCGCCGAGGCGGCGGCGATGTTGCAGGTGCGTGAGTCGTGGCTGCGGAAGAAGGCCAGCGCGCGGGCCATCCCGTGCACTTTCGTCGGCAAGCACCTGAGGTTCAGCGATCAGGACATCGCCGGGATCATCGCGGCCGGTGCCAAGCAGCCGGTCGTTCGCAGCCGGCGGGCTCGACGGTAGTTCCCGTTGATCACACGGCTGCTCCACCACAAGAGGAGGAATCATGGCTAGTGCGGAGAAGCGCGGCGGGACATGGCGCGTGAGGTATCAGCGGCCGGACGGCACGCGGGCCTCGGAGGGTGGCTTCGAGACCAAGCAGGCTGCCCTCCTCTGGGCAACGACCAGGAAGCACAGATACGGCGAGATAGGTGGAACGATCCACGCGATGGGGCGGCCTTACTGGCCGACTGGATCGAGTTGTGGTGGGGCGGGCAAGACATCGAGCCGACCACCGAGCTCAAGTATCGATACCTGATCGATCACCACATCCTGCCCGCGTTCGGCTCCCGGCCGGTGAACACCTTCACCAGCCCGGAGGAGATCGTGGCCTGGGAGAAGCGAATCCGGAGTCGAGGGGTTCTCGCATCGGACGGCCGCCGACGCCCGTTCCATGCTGGGCACGATCCTGGGTGACGCCAAGGATCGTGGTCTGCTGCCGGTCAACGTCGCTGAAAAGCGCAAGGGACGTGGACGTAAGCGTGCCCGGAGGGCACACGGCGCTCGGGGCCCGGAGAAGAAGTGGGCGACGCCGCTCCAGGTGCTGCTCCTCGCGGAGCGATGCGGCCTGCTCTCGGGGCGGGAGAACGACTTCATCTTGATCGTCCTGACCGCTTACACCGGGATGCGGTGGGGTGAGGCGATGGGGCTGCAGCGCCCGTACTGTCGACTCGACCACATCCAGGTCGATGGCAGCTACGGGAGTACTCCGGCAAGCTGGAGATGGCACCGCCCAAAGACGACTCCTACCGGGCCATCGACCTGCCGCCATTCCTCGCAGGCTTCGTCTCACGGCAGGCTCAAAGGGCCGGCCGCTGCGCCTGCGCCGGAGGACGCCAGGACTGCGAGGGCGCAGGTGAGTTCCTCTTCCTCGGATCCGACGCGGGCCATCATCGGCGCAGCAACTACGCCCGGCGGGTGTTCCAACCCGCAGCACAAGGACGCTTCCCAGGGCAGCGCCAAGGGCCCGGCCAACCGGTCCTGGTGGACGCCACCTCCTGGCCGGGAACACCGCTGCCTCCGTGGCCGGCGGCCCGAACAGGTCAACCGTTCCTTCCACCCCGAGGGCGCGGAATCAAGCCGATCCCACCCGAGACTCCGGTCGCGTCCTGGCTAACCACTGCTGGAAGGGCTCAGCCGCACGGTCTGCGGCATGGCCACAAGACCTGGATGGCTGAGGACGGCGTTCCGAAGTCCTGCAGGCCGATCGGCTGGGCCACATCGTTCCGGGGATCCGAGGCGTCTACACGCACGTCTCCGACACCATGCGCGACGACCTGAAGGCCAAGCTCCAACGGCGCTGGGAAACCGCCCTCGATGATCGAAAGGAGCTGGCACCAAGCTCGTCGCTGCCCATCCTGTCCGATCTTCTCGCCGCAAGGACGAAGAAGCAGGGAAGCGTGGTCTCTCTGAGAAGCGCCTGACCCCAGAGGCGCCTCATGGCGCGGTGGTCCGCCGAGCGGGCCACCGCGTCCCGCGTTACTCAGAGTGACCGACGAGGCGGTGAGTTGGTGAACACACTCGGGGGTGGGGCAAGATCGTGCCCCAGATTTGCCCCAGAGCAGCAAGAAGGCCCTGCCGCGAGTGTGCGGGAGGGCCTATGGCGTAGGGGTGGGCGATACTGGGTTCGAACCAGTGGCCTCTTCGGTGTGAAGCAAAGCAGGCAAGTCGATCTAGGTCGATCCGAGTCGAGCGGGGAGCCTCTCACCTGCATAAACGCCCTGACTACGTCGAGTTGAGTCGCGGGACGCCTGACTGCGGTGGCTCCCAAAACTGGCTCCTACGGCTCCCTGCTCACAGCCGCCGCCCAGAGTCTCAGCACGCTGCTCGCAATACAAGGCGGTCCTGAAGGGGCAGAAGTCTCCCCAGCGAAGGCACCTGGGGAGTGAGCCATCGGCCCGAGGCGCCGAAGCCACGGCCCCCGCCGGACGACTCCGCTCCGAAACCACCGCCAAGCATCGGCACGTCGTCCGCGGCTAAGGTCTCCACCGCCGCCAAGCACGGGGCGAACATCCCGGCCGCGATCCATAGCGCCCCCGCTCGGCGGCTCTGGAAGCCACCCGCCCCCGTCATCGCCTGAACGCCCGTACCTGGGTTGCGATTACGCAACGCGATCTCTCCATGTCTCAACATGCCTGAGTTGCATGCTTACCTGCCGATCGGCTTGGACGAGCCGTTGGCTAGCGGTACGGAGATCTGACCGGCGAAGCTACGCAGAATTCGGCAGCCGCCACCCTCGCCGCCACCCTCGCCGCCACCCACCTCCGCCGCCACCGACAGCGGCTCACTCGCCTGCGATCAGGAGTCGCCTATCGAGGGCGTCGATGCCACATGCGACTCAAGCCGACTGGCCCAATCATTTATTTTAACATCAAATTGAGCGACCGGAGGCCGTTCACCCGCCCACCATGATGCTAGATGCTCGAGTTCTTCCAGTAGATCTTCATAGCCTTCACACCATTCGGCGAGAGGTTCCAATGCGACATCGATTTTCCCTACATCGATCATCCATATATTAGCCCTCGAACTGGCGGCTATACCTCTGCCGGCGGCCTCCATCGCATGTAGAGAGAGACCCGTCCCCTCGAGGAGCCGAACAAGAATTTGTATCATTCCCATGCGTGCACTCAATTTTGTTCTTCCCCTCATCGATGCAGCTAAAGTAACTAGACTAGCCATCTTCGCGATATGCCGAATTGAGCCCATTTCTGGCCCAACGAAATAGGCCGTTGGTGGGTATATCATCGACCCCACCTTCCCGGAGAACGTCGCAGACGTGAGTCAGACAACTGTTTCTTGCCAAATCATACGGCCCCTGTTCCGTCCCTATCAAACTACGCTGAAACGCAATAGCCGCATCTCCGTTCGGAAGTCGGAACGTTAGCTGGACTGGGCTACTGCCGCCTGTCCAGTGACTGATGGGCGTCTGCATCTTATCGAAGCTCGGCATCAAGTTCGAATGAATGACGCTGCCCTCGGGACCCATAGTCTCAATCGTAAAGTGGAGCGGGTTACCCGGGAGGCTATGAACATGAACGACGGCTACTCCTTCGCAGTTATGGACGAGGAGAGGGGTTGTACCGGCTTCCACATAGTACGTGTGGTAGGTGTCGACGGTGAGGTTGCGGACACGCTGGTATTGGGTCCAGGCCTTGGTTGCGGTGAGTTGGACGTGGGTGCCAGCGCTGGTGCGGAGCCACATACCGGGCTTGAGTTTGCCTGCGTCGATCCATTTGCCGGCTGCGGGGACCCAGAAGGGGTGGTTGTCGGTCGCGATCAATGCGCCGGTTTTGCCGCCGTGGTTGCCGTCGGTGTCGACGGTGAGTTGGACAAGGTGCTTGGCTCCGCTGCGGGTAATGGTGCTGAGCACAGGCTGTGGGGCGGTCTTCCCGGTGCTCGGGTCGGTGGCGAGTACCATGTCGCCGACCTTGATTTTGTCGATCGGTTTGCTTGACCCGTCGCCCATGAGGACGTGGGCGGTCGGCACGAAGCTGTTACATGGAACTTTTGCTCCGCCTGCGACAGGGGCGTCGGCTGCTGCTTTTCCGGCTTTCTTGGCGGCGGCGGGTGCTGTCTTGGCCGCGCTGCCGCCGCGGCCTGGGGCGCCGCCCTTCGCCCTACCGGCGACCTTCTGGACGATCTTGGGGGCGACTCTTCTGAGGACGGGCGCCGCGGCTTTGGCCGCTAGCAGCCCACTTACCGCGAGGCCTGCGTCTATCGCTGCGCCGGTGAGGCCGGCTTTGAAGCCGCCCACGAGGGTTTGTTGGTCGGATGGTGTGTTCTGGTGGTAGGAGACCACGCCGTAGACCCATCCGCCGATTGCAGCGCAGCCGACGACGGCGGTGCCGCCGGTGGCGGCGGCGCAGAGGCCGCCTGCTGCGATGCCGGCGATGGTGGCCTGGTGTTTCTTCAGGAAGCCGCCGACCTTGCCGACCTTGCAGCTCCAGCCGCAGGGCTTCTTGACCGGTACCGGATTCGCACTCACGGTGCCGTTGCAGCCGACCCAGCAACCGCCGCCACTCGGTGCGCGCGGTGGCGCCAGGTAGACGCCGCCCCCTCCTCCTCTTCTGAAGGAGTTGCGGTGCTGGTTGGCATTGTCCCAGCGTTCGCGCGGTCCATCGTTGCCGTAGGCGCTGCCGGGTACTCGGAAGCCGCCGTCGCGGTACTGGCCAGTGGGGTCTGCGTGGTCGACGGGGTTGTTGCCGGCGTAGGAGTAGCCGTTGGCTGTGAGGGGGTCGCCGCCGCCGGTGACGGGGTCGGCGCTGAGGAAGCGGCCGGTGACCGGGTCGTACTCCCGTGCGCCCAGGTGGGTGAGGCCGGTGGTGGTGTCCTTGGTGCCGCCGACGTAGCCCTTGTCCATCAGGGTGGGCCACAGACCGATCGGGCTGCTGCGCTCGTTGCCGAAGGGCGCGAATCGGCGGACGCTCCAGTTGTCCTGGTCGACGGCATTGACTGTGGTGTCGGCACTGCCCTGGTAGTCGGGTACGACGAACTGGACGGTGGAGCTGGAGGTGCCCGTGCGGTAGGCGACGTTCTGGCCGGCGTGGCTGTAGTAGCGGACCGCGGTGATGGTTCCGCTTGGGGAGACCTTCACTTCCTGGCTGGGAAGGTAGAGGGTCTTGCCGTTGGTGTCCTTGCGGATCAGGCGGTTGCCTGCGGCGTCATAGATGTAACTGGCCAGCTCCTTGCCAGCGTCATCGGTGACCTTGGACAGGTTGCCTTCGGCGTCCCAGACCAGTTTCTGGCCGGGGCGTGTGATGGTGTTGCCGACCTGGTCGTAGGTGTACAGGTCAGTGGTTTCGGTGGTGCCGTCGGTTTCGCTGAGGGACTTCAGCGCGTGTGGGCTGTTGAGGCCGCTGTCGCCAAGGGGCGCGGGGTAGGTGGATGTGCGGGTCTTGTCGGCGGTGGGTCCGCCGGTGAAGGCGTGCTGGACTTCATTGGTGCGGTTGCCGACCTTGTCGCCGTAGTTGCCGGTGGCGTCGTACTGGTAGCTGGTCCAGTAAGGGGCGGGGCCGCCGATTGTGGTGGCGGTCGGCGCGACATTGCAGTCGGAGTTGGTGGTCGACCACGCCTCGGAGAGGCGCTGGGCGTAGTCGTAGGTGAAGCATTGGCGGTCAGGCGACTTGCCGGCGGCGTTGGTCAGGATCGACCTGATCGAGCCTGCATCGGTGTAGTCGTACTTGGTTTCCAGGTCGAAGGTGGCGGTCGAAGACTGGCGTTTGACGGTGGAGCGGGTCAGGCGGTTGGTGGCCGGATCTCGGTCGAAGGTCTGCCAGAGGAACTTGTCCGACACCGATGCCATGGCCAGCTGGGTGATGTCGCCGTGCCCGTCGTAGACGGTGTCGGCGACGTAGGTGGCCAAGCCGTGCGTCCATTCAGGCAGGCCGTCGTCGTTGTACTCGGTGGTGACGTCTTCGGCGGGCAGACCTGTGCTGCCTCCGACCGCAGGGTAGGAGGTGGTGAGCGGGGAGCCGTTGAAGTTGTAGGACTGCGTGGTGGTGTAGGTCCCGGCGAGCGCGCCTTCGGACGCCGGAATCGTGACGGTCGTCCCCTTGGCGTTGTAGAGCCCGTCGTAGCCGGTGATGGCGGTGACGTACTTGTCGTCCCCGATGTGGCGGGTGGAGGTAGCGGGCAGGCCCTTGGCGTAGGGGACGGTGTCGTAGGTCATGGAGGTCAGCGGCGTCGTGCCGTTCTTGACCTCCAGTGGACGGCCGAGGTTGTCGTAGCGGTAGCCGAGCGTGGTGCCGCGGCCGTCTTTGGCGGTGCTGACCTGGTCGAAGAAGTCGTAGGTGACGGTAGAGGCGCCCTTGTCGGGGCTGCTGCTGGTGACCGGGCGGCCCTGGACGTCGTAGGTGCTCTTCCAGAGGTTGCCTGCGGCGTCGCGGGACTCGGCCGGTCGTCCCGCACCGTCGTAGGCGACGGTGGTCGCCAGGTAGGTGCCGGTCAGGTTGGCGGTCTTGTACTGGCGCGTCTCCACCGTCCGGCTCAGAGCGTCAGTGAGTGTGGCCGAGGGCATCGCCCCTGAAGGCGGGATGACCGTGGTGCGCTCACCGTCGTACTGGTTGGTGGTGGCCCACTTCTTGGTGGAGAAGCTGTAGAGCGTGGTGGTGAGGACCCGTTCGGCGCCGTCGTAGGTGCTGAGCGTCTGGCTCGGGACCTGGTTGTCGTCGGCGGTGGTCAGGACGCCTGACGGGTTGCCGGTCAGTACGTAGGCGGCGTTGGTCTTGTAGACCAGGCCGCGGCTGTCGTACTTGGTGTCGGTGATCGTCCGTCCGCCGCCGGCCGCCTCGTTCTGTGACTGGCGGGGGCGCAACATGCCGTCGAGCAGGTCGACGGAGGTCTCATAGGTGACGGGGTTGGTCTTGGTGAGCGTCTTGGTGGTGACCGAGACCGGGTTGCCGTCGGCGGGGAAGGCGTAGGCGTAGGTGGTCGAGGGCCGGTCGGGATTGCTGTTGCGGGTGTTGTTGGGGAGCCAGGCCCGGACGAGGCGTCCCAACCCGTCGTACTGGCCCTCCCCGACCCGCCCGTTGGGGTCAGTGATCTTGGTGGGCATGCCGCGGGCGGGGTTGTACTCGATGGTCGTGGTGAATCCCGCAGGCGCCGCGCCGCCTACGCTGACGGGCGGCGTGGTGAGGGTGCTGGATTTCAGCCAGCCCTCGGCGGCGTCGGTGTAGGTCGATTTGGTGGTGCGGTCGTCGCCGGTGGTGGCGGGGTCTCCGACCTGGGTGGTCTGCAGGACGCGGCCGTAGCCGTCGTAGGTGGTGGTGCCGGCGGTCGTCATGGTGGAGCGGCCGCCCGAGACTCCGGTGACCTTCTCTGCGCTGGTGGCGTTGCCGACCGTTGGATAGGCGCCGTAACCCTTGCCGTCATAAATGATCTTCGCGTCGGAGATCATGTCGGCGGGGACCAGGTTGGGCTCGTGGCTGGCGTCGTTGTCGCAGTCGACCGCCACGGAAAGGGTGCGGACCGGCAGGGTCTGGATCGCGCCGGCGGGAGCGGTGCCGCTGGGGAAGACGGTGCGCGAGCACGTGTCGTCGGCGGAGGTGGTGATGTCGCCTTCGTTGTCGACGGCGACAGTGCGGCCGAGGCTGTCGTAGTCGTAGGTCGTCTGGGTGTTGAAGTCGGTGCCGTCGGCCTTGCGGGAGCGGCCCCGGGTCCACTGCGGCTGGACGCGTCCACCGTCGACGGTGATGTCGTCGTCGGAGTTGGTGTCGTGGAACGTGCGGCTGATGGTCTTGGTCCACTTGGGACGCGACACGCTCGCCTCGGTCTCGGCGGCGTCGGTGAAGGCGCCGTTGAAGGTACGCGTCTCCAGGACGGCCCCGGCCAGGGGGTCGAGATCGCTGATCCCGCCGAGCAGGTTCTTGGAGTCGGAGACCGTCACACTTTCGCGGGCATTGCCCTTGCCCTGGTAGTTGCCGTCCATCCCGCGGGCGTAGGTGGTCTCGGTGCGGGACTGCTGTTCACCGTTCTGGCCGTCGCCGGTGACGGTGCGGACCTTGGTGTAGCCGCGCCAATGCGACCAGGTGCGCCATTTGTCCTTGGTCATGCCGTCGTCCTCGGCGTACCGCCACGCGGCGTCGCCGAGATAGCCGTAGCTGGTGATCTGGGACCTGGACTGTCCGGTGTTGTCGGCCTCGATGATGTAGCCGACGACGTACTTGTGGTACCAGTCGTTGATCAGCTTGCCGTCGGGTTGTTCCCACTTCACCGGGAAGCATCGTTTGGTGTTGTGCTTGGGGTCGGGCATGTTGCCGGCCGAATAGACGCAGTCCCCGGCCGGAGTCGGGTCGGCATAGGGGTCGGAATAACCGACGCTCGTTGTGGCGCCGGTGCCGTTGTCGATGCCGACCAGGCGGGGCCGGTCGTATCCGGGAAGGGCGTCGACTCCGGTGCCGGATCGACCGGTGACCACGCGGTTGGTCATGAGTTGGCCGAACAGGGTGATGCGCGGAGCCTTGGTCTCGCCGCCGTCGTGGCCGGTCTGGTCAATGGTGTGCAGCCAGAGCGCGCCGTTCTGGTACGTCTGCCCCAGGTCCCAGATGTCGACCGTGGCATAGCCGGGGTCCTCGGTGCTGACCACCTGGTTGTTGCGAAGCTTCGTGGTGATCTTCGTCAGGCGTTTGCGGTTGAAGAAGGTCGGCGAGGTCTTGGCGTATCCGCAGGTGTCCCCGTCGTCGCAGATGCGGTCGTCGGGCAGGTCCGTCCGGTCGGACAGGGTGAAGCGGACGCGGCCGGTGGCCGGGGTGGCGTAACTGGAGCCCTTGCGCTGGCCATAGTCGATACGGCTCAGGTAGCCGCCGGAGTCGTATCTGGTGCCCCCGCTCGTCTGCTGGTAGCGGGTGTAATTGTTGGTCTCTTTACCGTAGTAGTAGGTGATGGTGTTGTTGTGCGGGTCGACAACGTGGTCGAGATTCCATCGCCAAGCCTGCTGGCACCAGGCGTCCTTGAAATTGCTGTCATAGCAGGGTTCGCTGGAGCCGTCGCCGAAGACCGGCACGGTCCACGCCGAGTCGGTCTCCTTTTCACCGCTCTTCCAGTCGTCAGGACGGTTGACTCCGAAGTAGTACTCCACCCCGTCCAGATCGGTCAGCTTCCAGTACTCGCCGTCGTTGTCACCGTTGGTTGCGCCCGTCAGCCGCTCGATGGTGGAGCCATCGTCGTTGCGGGGGCGCCACGTTTGGGCGGTGCTGTCGTACAGCAGTTCTGTGGACCGGCCGTTCAGGGAGAGGACGGCGTTCTGACGTCCCCAGCAGAGGTCGCCGGAGGCGTGGCCGGCATCGATGCAAGGCTTGTACTTGCGTTCGATGTATCCCGGCCAGTAGTCGAAACCGTCGCCGATCCAGGACGCCTGGGAGTTGTCGGCGGCGGTTTTGCCGTCTACCGCCCCGGAGTTGTAGCCGATGGTGACCTCGGGCATCAGCTCGCCGGGCACCGGCGGCAGCCGCATCGGATAGCTCCAGGAGAACTCGCCGGTATTACTGCCCGCGGTCCAGTTGGACGCCGGGGACAGGCTGGTGGCGCCCCAGTCGCCGGACGGTCCGGAAGGGCCGGCCTCCACGGCCAACACCGTCGCGGTCCCCGCGGTGCCCGTGGCGTTTTGCGCGGGCTCGGCAGCCACGGACACGTCTGCCGACAGTGTCGCCGTCTTGGTGTCGTTGACTGTGGGCAGCACGGTGCGCTGCTGGCACCGCGTCTGCTCCGGGGTGTTCAGTGCACACGCCGGCAGCTTCACCAAGCGCAGACGGGAGGCCCAGTCGCCTCCGTGGGCGTTCTTGAACTCCGTATAGCTCAGCCCGACTCTGACGTTGCCGGCCTGCGGCGCCGACAAGGACATGACCGCTTCGGCGCGGGTGGCCTTTGCGGTCTTGCGGTCGGCCATCTTCACCTGCACGCGCTCGGGAACCCCTGGAGCGGCAGATCGCTCCCCCCTGCGAGTCGGGGGCGCTCCCGCCCACACCGGCAACTTGCCCGCACGCACCCATACTCCGGCGGCTCTCCCGTCCTGGCCGCTCGCGCCCGGGCGCAGCTTGGACAGGACCGCGATGCCCTGGCCCGGCTTCGGCCACACCGGCGAGGGGGGCTTGCCCGAGATCGGTGTTCCGGCAGTGCCGGGCGGCTTGCCCGGCCGGACCTTGAGCCTCTTGCCCTTGATGCGAGGCGTCTTCTGGGCGCCCGGACGACGGTCGGCGCCGTCCTCGGACAGGCTGGGACGTCCCGCAGCCGCCGCCTCACCTGCCACCCCGGCCAGCAATGCCAGCGCCAGCGCGACCGCCACCGCGGTGATCAGCCCATGCGCTCGGCTCAGCGCACGCAACACACCCTTCACTGACGCCTCATTTCTCTGGAAGGCACCACGGTTGCCACGGCACGGTCACTGGCCGGGCAGTCACTCTGGGGTTCGGTCGGTTAGCGGACGTCCACGTAGTCGGTGGCCTGCGCGGGAAGGTCGGTCTTGCCCGTGCCGGGTGCGGCGTAGGGGCTGAGGTAGTAGGCCATCCAGGTGGCGTCCGCCGGGGTCTTGCACCGCATCTGGAACCAGCCGGCCGAGTCGGTCGCGTCCCCACCGTTGGTGCAAGACGGCGTCCGCAAGGTCGTCTGTCCCTTGAGGCGGTACTTCGCGCTCACCCACTTGCCCTTGACCGGTTGCCAGCCAGCCGAGGAGGACCACCGCATCAACCGGCCCTTGAGCGTCAGGTACTGGCCCTTGCGCGCCGGTTCCGGGGAGGCGTTGAAGCCGGCGAAACCGGTCTTGTAGTACACCGAAAACGGGTAGCCCGACTCGACCTTGGCGTAGGCGGCGTCACCGGCGAAACTCGTGCGCAGCCACCCGGTCGTCCACGCGGTCGCCCTGATCTTCACCCTGCCCTTGGCATCGGTCTGGCCCGAGCCGACCTGCTTCCAGCCGGTCTTCGGGTAGCCGGAGGTGCCCTTGGGCGCCCACCACAAGGTCACCTTGCGCGACGGAAGCGCCTCGCCGCGCACCGCTTTCAACGTCCGTCGGACCTCGAAGGCCTTGCCGCGGATCGGATAGACCGGGTTGGTCTCCCGGTCGCCCAGCGCGGTGTCGATGTACAGCCGGCTGATCCAGCCGAGCACCCGTGCCGATGTCTCGCTCACCTGCCCGTAGCCGGCCACCCGCGCGATGATGTTGCCCGGTCCGGGGAAGAGGGTCGCTCGAAAACGGCCGCCGGCCTGGACCGTCGCCGTTACCTGGAGTTCGCCGTCCGGGCTGTCGAAATGCACCACCAGCCCCGCCGGCGCCGCCACCCACCCGGCCCCCCGGTTCTGCTGCACCTGCCCGGTCACCGTGACATCGGCGTCCCAGTTCTGCGTCGCCACCGGATCGACCACAATGCGCTGCGGAATCTCCGACTCTGCCGCCTGCGCCGGGAAGGCAACCAGTGTTGCCAGCAGCATCCCGCCGCCCATCACTACCGGCACTGCGTTCTTCATGTTCGAGCTCAATCCCGTCAATTCCATGCGCGGTTGCCACTGTGGCGAACCGTCGAAGACACTCACTGCCCGGGCCCTGCGGGGCAGCATGACCGCTAGCCCTATTACTGGTATTCCAGCTTCCAGATCTGGTGTGGTGGGATCGGTTCCACTGGTTCTGCCTGGAGCACCCGTGCTGCTTCAGGGGCTCCCTCGTCGTGGGCGTCGGCGACGAGGGAGCTGTGCTTGGCGATCAATCGGTAGCCGAGGTCGCCGTCGTCGGCGACACCGACGACCTTCCATAGCTGCTGCTCAGCGCCTGGTTCGCAGGTGGCCTGCTGGACGGCGGCACCGGGCTGCGTCTGCGCATCGGCCACCTCGAGACACCTGGCCGCTGACGGGTCGCCTTTGAGAGTGTTGACGTTGGCGAGCATGTAGTAGCCGTCCCCGTAATCGGAGAACTTCCACTTCTGCCAATCCCCGCCGTTGCATTCCCAAGGCATCACAACGACCTTGTCCGCCGTGGAAGCGCCTGCGACGTCCATGCACTTCTGAGTGCTCGCAGCACGCAGCCGGTGCGTTATCCCGTCGAGATGATGGCGTTTCAGTGTGGTGATGTTCCACAACTGCTCTTCGGTGACCGGTTCAGTGCACGACCACTGCAGGACGTTCGCGGCGGGGGCCGCCGAGGCCGAGTCCACGGCGAGGCATTTGTCGCTCCGACGTGACTTGAGTTGGTACCCGCCGGCTTTCTTCTCCGGCTTCCACTGCTGGCCCGTGCTGCCGTTGCATTCGTACTGCCACACGTTGCGCCCGTCAGCGGTGCCGGAGCCATCGGTTCCGTCAACGTCCAGGCACTTTCCGCTGTTGGCGCTGATCAGCTTGTAGTAACCGTCGCCCGCCTCGATGAACTGCCAGTCCTGCGCGGGGTGAGTGTTGCAGTTCCACTGCTGCACGTTGGTGCCGTTCTCCGTTCCGGCTCCCGCGACGTCCAGGCAGTGGCCGGAGTTGACGTTCACCAGGCGCAGCGTCTTTCCTGCGAACTCGTGGTCCTGGACGGACTCGGTGTAGATCACGTTCAGAACCGACTCATCGGGGTGGGCCAGCGGCCACAGTTGGGAATCGTCGATCCAGCCGTTCCAGAACGACGTCTTGGTAGAGCCGTTCGGCGTCGCGCCTGCCAGCAGGGGGCCGGAGCCGGCCGCCGGCGTCCACGTCGTGGCGGCCGTCTTCACCTCGGGCGCCATGATCCGGGTGGTGGAGCAGTTCCATGGCTCGTCAGGAACACAGACCTCGCGGCTTCCCTCAGCTTGGGTACGGAGCCAGAGTTCCTGCTTGAGCGGGTCGTAGCCGCCCATCAGGGACGCCCAGTGAGCGGTCCACGGCTGCCCGTCTCCCGCCTGCGCCATATCCCGCGTGACAGCTGTCAGTACGGTGCCGTCGGCTTTTCGGTGCCTGAACGCCCATTTCCCGCCGAGCCAGCCGAGTTCGAAGACGGTGCCGTCAGCGGCAGCCTGGCTGATCGCCACCTGGTCGCCCTGGACGGAGGCGAGCTTCAGCCATGTCGAGAACATAAAGCGCTGGCCGGTGTCCACCAGCGTGACCGGGTTGCCGCCGGGGTCCGTCCAGGGCTTCACTTCGCCGAACTGTGTCGAACCGTTGAGGAGCACTGCACGGTCGGTCGGAGAGCCAGCACCGAGATTGCCCGCTTGCCCGAACACCGCGCCTCCGTTGAACACGAGGTTGGCGTTCGGGTTCGCGGCACCGCTGGGTCCGACCGCGCCGGCCACGTTGCCGGTGGGCTCGTCCATCGACCACGCGGCGTCACGCGGGGGCTGCTCCACACCGAACTCGTACTTCTTGGCCGCGCTCGGGTTGCCTGCCCGGTCGTAGGCGGTTACTTCTACCCACTGGGGTCCGAAGCGGGTCGGCGTCCACGCGACCGTGGAGGATGCCCCGGGCGTGACCGTTTTCGTCCCTTCGGCCCCGTCGGCGAATCTGTAGTGGAACTTCACCACATCGGCTGAACTGGCGGGCGCGAAGGTGAAGGTGCCCGGCACGTACTTGCGTGCGGCCGGGTCGTATCCCGATGTCGCTCCGGCAGGATACTCAGGGGAGGAGACTACCGGCGTGTTCGGCCTGCGAGCGTCCACCGTGTACTCGCACCACTCCGACCACGGCCCGTACAGGTTCGTGTCGTCCATCCCCCGCACTCGCCACATCCAGCTCGTTCCGCCATCGGCGGTGGCCGGAAAATCATCACCCTTGACGACCGTCAACGAGGCATGCAAGTAGCCGTCGGAAGCGGCATGCTGAAACTTGTCCCCCGGAGGGACGTAGCGCTTCCAACTCTCTTCGGGCTTGCCGAGAGGAGCGAGTTCGTACTCCGCGGCCAGCAGCTGCCCATCGAAGCCGCCTGAGTTGTCGCCGTCGTAGTCGGTGATCAGCGCGTTGGCCGTCCGGTCCTTGGAAACGCCCATCCAGGGGCGACCGCTGCCCCGCACACATCCGTACTTGGTCGTCCCTCCGTTCCTCATGTGGACGTCCTTGGTCGGCATGGGATACCGGGAGAACTTCACGACCATGCGCGGGTCGATATCCATGACCTTCCAGGTGTGGGTGTCGTTGTAATCTTCATCTGGGAACAGGCCCATGGTGAAGAAATCCCACTTGTGGTCAGTGGCCCACTGCACCACTCTGGTCAGGTTTCCACCGGCGAAGTGAACATCATTGGAGGTTCCGTTATCGCCGCATTCAGGACGACCTACATTGACCGGTGCACTGGCCAAGAAGTTGTTGCTCCAGCCGGAGCCGTCAGGGATGTAGGCACCTGACCGGGTATTCCATGAAGTAGTCGAGTAGATGTGCTCGACATTGAGCAAGCGCACGTCTCGTGTAGTGCACGACCAGGCATGCATGGCGTCGAAGGTGATGTCAACAGAATTGATTTTCACCTTTACGCTTCCGGACCATGTGTGGATGGGGGTCGTGTCCATCCGGATGTAGGAGCGTTTGTCGGTGTAGTCTTCGACTTCGCGACCGGTGGGCAGCCGGTCGGGCTTCCAGTACTTGGAGTCGGGCCACGTCCGATCGACATAAGCCCAGCCAGCCCCCTTGGTTCCCTGAGCATCGTCGGACTCTCGCCCGCCGTTCCACGTCTGCCAGGACGGGTCGAGCACGATCGGAAACTTGGCGTCGGGTGCGGTGAGCAGTTCCTGATGCGGTACCAGCGCCAGTGACCCCGAGGTGACCTCGATTCCCAACGGCCGGGAGGACGCCTCAGGCGAGGGCCCAGCGGCAACGGCCTCGGGAGACGTCCGTGTGACGGCGCCGTTCTCGGTCCCCTCCCACATCAACGGCTCTGGCGCGGTGAACACCTCATTTCCGGCTTCGTCCACCGCCGCGAGCCGACCGCCGGAGAGCTCCTTCAACTGCACTCCGGAGGCCCTCACCCCGAACTCGATCTTCTCCAATTCGGGATCGCGCGCCGCCTCCGGTGTCTTCACCACCACGTAGTGGGACCAGCCGGTGGGCGTCGACCTGACCACCAGGTCCACCCCCACGCCCCCGCCGTCCACGTAGGTGGCGCTCTCAGCCTCCAGGACCGGAGCCGGAAGCCTGGCTCCGGGCCATGTAAGCGTGAGACTCTTCCCGTCTTTGGTCATCGTCGCCAGCACGTCGTCGCCTCCGGCGCCGAAAGTGACTCCGTTGACCGACATCCGCGAGGCGTATCCGCCCTCGGCGGTCCGCTCCAGGGTCAGATCAGCGTCGTGAAAGACCCCATCGCGTTTCACACGAACCGGCACCGGCGACGTCTCGAACGAGAACTGGCCATCAGGCAGCGCGGAAAGCTTTCTGCTTTCCGACGTCTGACCAGCGATTTCTACCGGATCGCCGGTCTCCTTGGCCTTTGCCAGCGCGGCGTCGATAGGCGTCGGCGTCGGGCCGGCCTCGTCCGCATGCACCAGGGCAGGTGGCACGGATAGCAGCGAGGCCACCAGGACAGACGCCATCAATCCGGAGAGAACCCTGGAGCGCCGACACAGTGCGTCAATGACCCATGACGGAAACGGCGAACCATTACCAACACGGACGCGCAAAACGACCTCGCAAGATTAAATCCACCTAAAGTCGCCCTAAACATAAACCGACGTTCCCCGAACCGGAAGAGTGATCATCTTCGGTCTTTTGTGATCTAGATCACCGTCGACTTCCGCCAACCATGGTGGGGGCATCCGCGTCTTTCGGTCGGCACTGCCATGGAAGGATCCCTTGCGTAACAGGTCGCACGGAAATCGCTACTCTTCGTTCCCCTGTATCCGCAGACTTCAGGATCTGTGGCCGGGAAGGGTCTTTCAAACGAGCCAGCGGGCTGCTAATCAGACCGCAAGCACGGAGCCCTTTCCACCTTGGCCACAAGGTCACGGGTGATGGTGAGGAGCAGAGGTGGCCGGTGACGCGGCGAGGCTCCAGGGAAGAGCGCTGCCGACCGAAACAACCGCCTCGCCGGGCGACTCTGATGCGCTCCACCGTGCTGCGCTGGATCCGCCACTCGCTACCCGCACCTCGAGGCCGAGTTGGTCGTCGACCCCGCGGTCGTATCGGATCGCGCCGCCGCGCACTACTGCCCGGCTCGTCCCGTACCTACCGGACAGACTCAGGGACTGCAGGTCGGCCTGTAAACCCTGTGCCTGATCGGGAACCGGCTGGGCCAGCTGCCAAGCACCCAACTCGCCGATCGTATGAGGAGTCCGCCGCGACGGCCGGAAGCGGTGGGAACGGCCTGCGGGCGTAGGAGCTGAGATTCGGCTGAGTGCGCCCGTCGTGGGCACGTCCAACTTTTGAAGGCGCCAGCGCCTTTAAGGGACGACGTGTACCACCACAAGAAGGAGGCGGCTGGATGTCGCTGATGGTGGAAGCTTCGCGCGCTGCGGCTGCAACGCTGGCCTGCGTGGCGGCGAGCATGGACTTGACCCGGGTGCTCCTGCAGCGGCGCGCGCACCGGCCGATCGAACATCGTCACAGCACCGCCCAGGGCGACCGGAACGATACCGGCCCGGGCGTAGCCAGTGAGGCGGAGCTCGAGTCATGACCGGCAACGCGCGCGGCGCGATCGGCGGAGTCTTAGTCCACGAAGGCACTGAAGGACAAACAGGTGAGCTGGCGGCCTTCTTTATGGAGCATCGTTGGCTGCTGCGCCGCTTCCTGGTGGCGCAGGGCTGCCCGGACTGCGACAGCGACGACATCGTCCAGGACGCGTTCTTGATCGCCTGGACCCGGTGGCAGACCATCGCCTACTACGACAATCCCAAGGCTTATCTGTACAAGGTGGCCATCCGCCTCTGGCACCGAGCCGCAGCGCACCGCGGTCAGACCGGCAGCCACGACGAGCAGCAAGACGTCTTAGAGACGACGCCCGACCAAATCGACGTGGGCGGGTACGTCGAACTCTCCGACACTCTCACCAGGTGGTTTGGACAGCTGCCCGCTCAGCAACGCAAGGTCGCCGGGTTGCGCCTGATCGCCGATCTGTCGGAGGTCGCGACCGCTGACATCCTCGGCATCAGCCTCGGAACGGTGAAATCTCAACTGAATGCGGCCAGAAGGAAACTTGCCGAACTACGCGACCAAGACGAGCGCGACGAGCACCGAGATGGAGGCAAGCGGTGATGAGCATCGACGACCTGATCCGCCAGGCAGCCAACGCCGGCAGGTACAACGACCAGACGGCGCTGCGCTCCTTCCTCACCGCCGCCGACCAGGCCCACCAAGATCCCCGTCAAGCCCGGCGCATCCGCGCCCTGGCCGAACTGGTCGACATCGACATCGCCGCCTACGACCAAGGGCTGACCGCCCTCGACCACGGCGACACCCACGCCGCAGAGACGCTCCTGCTGCACGCCGCCAAGGCCGGGATCAATGACCCCGCCGACATCCTGGCCGAACTCCTGGCCCAAGACGTCGATGCTGACCCCCCTCTGGCACTCGCACGGCGAGCCGCGGAGATCCGCGCCCACCGCGCGATCCTCAAAGCAGCCTGTCTTCGACAAACCGACCCGACCCCGGGCCGGACCGCACCGGGCCACAGGCAGGCTTCCGCAGCGACCGAAAGCGGCGTGACGAAGGATGCACTAGCCGAGGTGCTGATGGCGGCCATGGACGTCAAGGACCCCCACACCCGCAGGCACAGCCAGCGAGTCTCACGTCTCACCAGCTTGCTCGGCACGGAACTGGGCATGCCAGTCGCGCATATCGAGGCGGCCCGTCTGGCCGGGCTGCTACACGACATCGGCAAACTCGCCGTCCCCAACGCCGTGCTACTCAAGCCCGGCGCGCTGACCGAAGCGGAATACCGCATCATCCAGCTGCACGTTCACCACGGCACCGCGATTGTGCAGGAACTCCCGGAGTTCTTCACCCAGACCATCCCCGGCCTCGGCGCCGATCCGCTCATGCGCGACACGGTCGCCGGGATCTTGCACCACCACGAGCAATTCGATGGCAGCGGCTACCCCCACGGCCTGGTCGGCACCGACATCCCCCAGGTCGCTCGGACGGTGGCCGTGGTCGACTGCTTCGACGCCATCATCACCACCCGCAGCACCGCCCTGGCACGGCCCATCCCCCAAGCCACCGACGTGCTACGCCAGTGCGCGGGCACTTCACTCGACCCCGAGATCGTCCACGCCTTCCTGACCGTCCTGAGCACCCACCGCGACGAGATCGAGCACCTCAGCAGACAAGACCGCCCAGCCACCCCCGCAGAACCCAACCCAGCGGCCTCCCCACGGGAGGAACTCAACGCATGCGACCGATCCTGAGCAGGCGAACCCCGATCATCACCGAACTAGAGCCTGGTACCGAAGCCGTCCGCCGTCCGGCCGAGCAACGTGGGCCGGCACCAACGCTGGGGCCAGTACCAGATCGGCGCTCCGCGAAATTCACCGCTTGGCATCGGTTCACACAACACGAGCAACCCCACTGCCAGCGTTCCCTCGACTCCAGGTCAGCCGTCTTCCCGGTACAGCGAGCGCCGGAATGTCTCCACATCAGCCAGGTAGGCCAGTCGAGCGACTCGGACCGTTGTTGTGGTCATCGCTAAAGCCGTGGGCGCTACTCGATCAAGCGCAGACAGCGGATGCGAGGCGGGCCGAGAACGCGGACGACTCCGAGTGAGCAACCGGGTTCTCAAAGCAGTCAGCGGGGCTATCGTCACCGACCTCGACCGGCCGCCGGACGACGCACTCAAATTGATCGGCCACCCGTGTGAGCGCTTCGGAAATCTGCGAAGCGTACGGTGGCTCCCCCAGCTGGCTCCCGAGACTACGAAGCGGCCATCGGGACAGGCGAGAACGCGCGGTGGACAACGCTCTGACCTGCGGGAACTTGGGGTGGGCGATACTGGGTTCGAACCAGTGGCCTCTTCGGTGTGAACACGATCAATCAAGCCCAGAGGAAGCCGCCTCTCAACAACGCCGCAGGTCAGACAGCATCCTTTGCTCCTCCACAGCGCACCTCAGGGAATATCAGGTCCGTTGCGATCTCCCACGATTAACACTTAATGCCAACGACCGCGCTAACCCAAAGTAGCCGGAACGCCGCGCGGGTTCGATCAGTGCACCGGTCGGCTTGTTCGCCCAGCGCGGCGTCCTCCTCGGTGCGCGTGCGGTGGCTAACTCACGGCTCCTCACGCTCATCTGTCATCGATTGGTACTCCGCTCCACCCACATTCCGTTCAGAGGCAGACACGGGAACCGCAGCGAAACACCGCGCCCGTGAGCCCCTGCCGATCGACCTGCACGGCTACGCCCCCGGATCCGCCCGGCGCGGCCGTATGGTCGGCGTGCTCCTTACTGCAGTACGTGGGGCGCTTGCCGCCGTGGCGGCCCTCACCGTCCAGCGTTGCGGCGGCTCGAAGTTCATCAACCGGTCGGCTAATACCGTGAAATTACTGCCAATGAATCCGGGTTAACGCCGAAATGTCGACCCCGGAACGCTAAGTCCCGCGAAGGGTGGATGCGATTCCGAGATCTCAGGCTAATCTGAACGCACATATAGTCGATACTGACTCACCATGATCGCATTAGGGGCCGATGCCTGAGTCGGCGTTCGGCTTCGACGGGGGAGTTCCGATGCGAGACGGGAACGTCGGGCTGAGTACCACAGGCAGTCGAGGCGGGCTGATCAACTTACTTCCCACCGTACTTCGTAATGATCGCCTATTCAACGACACGTTCGGGTTCTCCCGCGGCGCGCTGATACCGATCATCGCGTTGGGCCTCACATATCTCATGGCGAGCAACCCCAAGCTGTTCAAGGTGCTGGCCGGGGTCGACATGGGCTGGCGGTGGGCAGGCCGATCCCTGGACGAGATCAACAGGGAGGCCATCCGCTTTGACGATCTCGTGAACAGTCCGTCGTTCGCCGATTACAACAGGTTCATCACCCAGTTCGCACTGATCGCCATCCCACTTCTCCTACTGGCCGCGCTGGTGCGGTCGATCGTCATATTGCACTGGCAACCATTGGCCATCACCCTGGCGGGCGCCGTGGCAGGCGCTCTCGCGATCCCAGTGTTCAGCTGGATCGGCGAAGTGGCGGTCGTACTCGTCAGGCTGAGCTCGTTCATCGTGCATGCGATATCGAGTTTCATATCCTGGATCAGCCCGGTACTGGCCGTGCTCGTCTTCATCGTGCTGGGCTGCGCGGCGATCATCGGGCTGGTTCTTCTGGTCCGCTACCTGCACAGGGAGCGACACTGGCCTGCCGCTCTCCTCGCGCTTCTCGGTGCAGCGGCCGTTTACGGCGTGATCCACTTCGGCATGATCGATGGATTCCTGGCCTGGATCGACGACGCAATCGAGAGCCTGGCTACATGGATCTCCCGCTATATTGGGCCCGTCATCGGCGTCATCGTCGTGGCTTCCCTCGCCGTCATATTCACCCTTGTCGTGATTGGTGCCACGATCGCCGTTCTGGGGCAGGTCGGCCGCACGATCTTCCTGTCCCTCACTTCCGCCGGCAGGGCGGGGCGCGATCAGGGAAAGTGCGCCGACCTCGCCGCCGGGGCCGGAATCCTCATGTCAATGCTGCTGTGCGCGGCGGTGACGGACACCAAGTTCCACACGTTCTTCCTGGACGCCTGGAACAGCACGCCCTACCTGGCGGACATGCCCTCGCCTTTCACTGGAAGCAACCTCGTCGCCGTATACGACTTCCTCCTTCCGGACGCGGCCGAAGACCTCCTAGAAATTGGTTTTGAGGACTACACTCCGACCGTCGACGCCTCCATTCTCGTGCTGGTCTTCGTCATCGGTTCACTCAGCTTGATCTTCCAAGAGCGGAAATGGGAGAACACTCACGGAACGCGTATCGCGCAGCCGGTGATGATCGCTCTAGGGCTGGCGGTCGCCATGGCCATACCGTTGCTGCTACTGCTCATCTGGGCCAAGTACATATCCCAGGACGAATGAAATACCTGGTCAGACTGACACTCCGGAGCAATCGATCGGTCGCCGCGAGTGCGCGACGAAGCCTCTGCCTCGTCCTGCTGCACGCGGACGGCTCTTCAGAATAACCGCTGAGATCGTGCCGCATCGTTTTACTTGGACGTCATATCATTGGGCGAGTCGGCGGTGACAAATCAGGGCGGCGGCGAGGCCGACGAAGGCCAGGAAGTGCTCGGGCTTGCGTTCGTAGCGGCGGTGCAGGCGGCGGTATCCGCTCAGCCACGACACCGTCCGTTCCACCACCCAGCGGTAGCGCCCGGGCCGGTTGGAGGACTCGATGCCGCGGCGCGCGATGCGAGGGGTGATGCCGCGCCCGAGCCGCCGCCCTCAACCTCCGCCGACTCATCAACCTCGGACTCACCCGAACCAACCACACCTGGCACATCTCCCCAGCCTCCGCTCGCTCGCCCAGGCCGCACAGGATCGCCGCGATGCGGCGGGCGAGTTCGGGGTCAGTGCCACGGCGGCGTCTTCATTGTCGAGGAGGGCCAGTTCGGCTTGGGTTGAGCCGGGAGTCGCTGTTCGCGGTGTCCGAGGTGTTGCGCGGCGCGTTCTTGCCAGCGACAGCGACGAAGTGTTGTCAGTGGCGGGCGACAAGCTCGTGTGGGTGGCCCGAGGCACACGTCTCCCCTCGGGCCACCGGCAGGTCTTGAGCTGCGACAGGGGATGAATACGACCGACGGTCAACCGGACTGGTCCGTCATGTCCACGGCGATTTCACCCACCCGGAGAAGTTCCGGCAACGGTTGGAAGCGGGGGCTGACCCCCTGGGGGACTGTGGACCTTCGACACGCCGCTGCACGTGGCCGCGCAGAAGGGCTCGCCCGACGTGAGCCAGATCCGGTTCCCCATCGCTTTCATCCTGGTGCAGGACCTCTCCGCCCTCAGTAACCGCCTCACTGCCGGACTGGTGACGTCTTCGTCCACTACGCATTGCCTTCAACCTGGAAGCCCGCCGTGGCCGGGCGAGGTGCTGCGGACCCTGGAGGCCCCCGCCCTGTGACGCGCGGACGGGCCGCCCCCACGGGAGTCCGTGGCGGGGGCGGCCCGTCGCTGAAGGGGAGCCTCCTGAGGGGTCGTTTTAGAAGATCGGGCGGTACAGCCGAAGGATAAGGTAATGGCCGGACGAGGCCGCAGGCGATGAAATTCGCCCAAGGCACAGCAGCTCACGCGGGCTCGTATGCCCGCCGTTGGTCGGTCGGTTCGGGGGTGAGCTCAACGACGGCCGAAGCGGGAACAAACAGGCTCGCGGTGCGGCTCACCCAGATCCTCGTGATGCTGCACAGTGACGGCATCGCGCACAGCGGTTTCCGCGGCCGGAACCTCGCCGTGGCCACGGACGGCGGCATCTAGCTAATCGATTATGCGCGGGCAGTGCTGCGGCAACATCGCGTCAGCTGTTTCGCCAGCGCCGCAGCGCGGATCTGCGGCAGTTCGCCGAACTGCTCGCACGAGCCCAGACCGGGTGGGCGCCATTCGGTGAGGACTCGTTACTGGCGAACGAGCGGCTCATGGAAGGCCTCGCGAGCCTGGGGCCGCTGAGCGGCCGGCCGCTCACGGTGGTGCTAGCTGCCACCGCCGAACCGGGCGTGTTGACGCGGCGACATGTCGGCTCGGCGTGCGCATCGCATTTTTGGTACGGGGCCGCCGGGCACCGTGGCGGTATTGGTCCGGGCTGCCCTGGTCGGTCGCACGAAAGGGGGGACGCCCTCCAGCATGCAGGCTCGGAGGGCGCCTCTTCTGGTGCCGTCGCGCGCCTCTGGTCAATCACGGGTGCTGCTGCCAAAGCGTAGACCGGCACGCCGCGCCGGGCCGTCACAGCACGTCGACAGGGCCTCGACAACCGTGGCGCATCAATGCGGCGCCCGCGCAGCCACCACCTTCGGAGCCGAGAAGACCAAGGCTGGCACACTCACGTGCGTCGAGGACCTCCCACGCCAGCGCCTCTGCCGCTCCTACCGGTGGCCGGGCTGCACCCTCTTGGCAGAGAACGCGCAGCAGGAGGGCGTGTCCCATGCCCACCCGTAACGACATACCGATGGCCAGGCCGTGCCTGTCTCGCATCGTATGGTCCTGGTCCTAGACCCGGCACACCCCTCCTCTCAGCTCGAGCGTGCGGGCTTACCGCGGACGACGAACACGACGTGGACAGCTTCCACGATCAGCGCACACTTGGCCGCCTCGATCACTTCGGGTCTCCGCTTGGCCCGCCACGTGACCTCATCAAGATGCTCCGTCGGGAAGGGGCGACGGCCGCCTCATCCGCGCCTGCCAGTTCGTGGCATCCAGGTTGGACGCTCAACGAAGATCTTTTCGCTCTCGCAGGTTTTCGGCCCAGCGGGTGCCCGAAAGGCGGTCGCGCCACCCCTGACTGGCCATCCGACAGGTTGACATGAATCTGTTAAAAGATCCTTTACTGGAGGCAATCTTGATCATGAAAACGGCGTCCCCGTAGCGTCCTTCCTGCCACCCGGGTTCGTCACTGTGTTCGATGGCGGACACGATGCTCACTCTCACGGCAAGGAGACACATGGTCCTCCCCTGGACGCCTACCCGTACCTTCATCATCGCCCTCACGGTCGGCACCGCCGTCACCTGCGCCGCCGGCCCCGCCTCTGCGGACGGTTCCACCGCTCAGGAGCAGATCAACACCCAGCTGCGCCAGTACCCGGACGGCGTTCAGACCGGCCCGAACGAGATCTCCTACAAGGGCGGAAGGGTGACTCTGACCATCCCGACCGGGGCCACCGCCGACCCGTGCGCGACCGGTGCCTACTGCTTCTACGACGGACCGGACTTCACCGGACGCAAGCTCACCTTCCGCGACTGCGGAGGCTGGCAGTACCTCACCGACTACGGGTTCGGCAACAAGACCTCGTCCTGGACCAACGCCACGTCGAACACCGTCAAGGTCTACGACGAGGACGTAGCCCCCCGCGCCCTGCTGTGGACCGAGAACCCCAGCACCGCGTCCGCCAACGTCGGTTCAGCCCCCTACAACAAGGCCGACTCGTTCCTCACCTACTGCCCATGACCCGCCGGCCAGCATCCCCCAGGAGAGGCATGACATCCCTCCGCTCCCGGCTGCTGCACGGAGTGCTCGCCGGCGCCACCGTGCTGGGCCTTGTGAACACGGCGGCCACGGCCGCATCGGCGGCGCCCGAGCCGCCCATTCCCACCAGCCCCTCCGGCGCGTACAACCCGGAGGCGACCTCGGCGCAGCGCCTGGGCGGCGTTCAGACCAGGTGGCGCGACCGGTCCCCGGCAGAGGACAGCTGCGCGACGGTCAAGCAGCGCGCGATCGCCGCTTCGAAGCAGCGGCACGCGTCCCAGGGCCTGGTTTCCTGTACCCGGTTCAACGCGCCCCGGACCCGGGCGACCGTCGGCCTTGGCTTCGATCCCGGCAATGATCCGATGCCCAACAACTGCAACGAGATCGGCTCCAAGATCGTCGGACGGTTCGCCGACTGCCAGGTCGGGCTGATCGAGCTTGAGCTGTGGACCATCCCGACCAAGCCCGGCGAGGTGCCCAAGCTCGTCGGGGTGGGCTTCATCGGCGTCGGCAGCATGACCCGGACCGGATGGATCGCCCCCGGCATCAGCCGCATCGTCAAGCTCCAACTGCAGGAAGGGTCGTGGGGCCGAGCCTTGACGGGCATCAAGGTCAGCGCCGACATCAAATGTCTCGGCAACGCCAGCAAGTGCGCGCTTGATGACGTCTCCAAGACCTACGTGCAGGAACTGACGCTCGGCAAGGGCCTGTACGGCTATGCCAACTTCCACTCCGCACCGACGGCCAGCGACGATCCGAACACGGCACTGTGGCACTACATGCGGACCACCGTCACCGTGACGCACAGCGCCACCGACCTCTCGACCAAGGGGGACTCCTTCTACCACGACTCCGAGAGCATCCGCTGCGACAAGCGGCTGCCGGGCAGCGACCCCAGTAAGTCCGACCAGGGCGGTTGCGTGTTCGCCGACCTGACCCCGTTCTACAGCCTGTCCAAGACCACAGGCACCGCACAGGCAGTGGCTCAGCACATCGAACGGGCACAGACCAGTACCACGAATCACTGGGGCAGATACACCGGAAGTCCGGCCGTCGACAAGCCCCTGACGAGGCTGATGGACACCACTCTGATCAACAAGAACCGTTACGAGGCTTGCAAGACTGCCCCGAGCCCTCGTCCCGCCGGTAAGGAATGCGACGAGTACCCCTTCGCTGCGACCCATCAGGGTGCGGCTTTGCAGGGCAAGGGAGACTTCAGTTGGGAGCTGGTCAAAGACACCGACAACAGCGCCGAAGGCGGATACCGCTCATGGTGGTTCGACAACTTCCGGATCATTGAGGCGGACCCCTTCTGGGTGGACATCGTCCCGTAATCTGATCATCAGCCGGGCAGGGGTTCCTGCGTCACGCAGGGACCCCTGCCCGTCCCACGGAAGAAGGGACTGTGTGATGGCCGTCGGCTCCAGGTATCCGATTTCGATGACCGTCGCCCAGTGGGGAGTCGTGGACGGTTCGACCGACAACGAGATCGACGGCGCAGTTGTGGCCGGGGACCCCACAGGCATCGTGGAACTGGCCACCAGCATCCGCGAAGACGCCTGGGACCAGGTGCTCCATAGCAAGGGCCGCCAGGACTGGCCGCCGCAAGACCAGGAGATCGTCGTTTCGTTGACGCTCCCCCAGTGGTCGTTGGCCCACGCGATCGTCGATCGCTGGGCGCAGGTCGCCGAAGAAGCCGGAGACGCCAAGAACGCGGACACTGAACGGCGAGTACGCGACCGCATCCAAGACGCCATGGCCCAGGTGCCCGGGTGGACGCAGACCCGGGACAGCTTCCTCGATACCGATGCCGTGCACAACTACCGCGACCCCGGACCCGACCCGTCTACCATGCCGACAGTCGACACCCACGAGATCATGCTCGATCCGCAAGGACGGGTACCGTCAACGGCGACCGACGCCGCCACCTCCAAGAAGCAGGGGCGCTCCTAATAAGAGATCCTAAAAGGATCAGCGGACGAGGGTCGCCAGCAGATGATGGCTACGGCGAGGGTCATGACCGCCTGGTGGATGTCATCGGCGGTCTCTAGCAGATGCGTCAGTGGCGGAACCAGTGCAGCAGGGTGATGGTGCGCTCGGCGACGTAGCGGTGGACGCCCAGCCCGGACCCGTGCGGGGCGCCTCGCCAGGCGATGACCGATTCAATGCCCTTGGCTCAGACCAGGCGACGGTGTGTGTCGTAGTCGCAGTCGGCCAGCAGCCGCTCGGGTCTTTGGGAGTGTGCGCCCCCGGCCTCGGATGGGCGGCACCTTGTTCGGCCGGGGCATCAGTTGGGTGACGTCCTTGCGGTTACCGCCGGACAGCGCGAGAGGGCGAGTGGAGCGCCGTGGCCGTCGGTCAGCACATGGCGGTTCGAGCCCGGTCGGCCGCGGCCGGCCGGGCGCCAAGCACCACCTGCTGGCCGACGGCCACGGCACCCCGCTCGCCCTGTCGCTGACCGGCGGAAACCGCAACGACGTCACACAGTTGATGCCGCTGCTGGACAAGGTGCCGCCCGTCCGGGGCCGGGTCGGCCGTCCCCGCCGAAGACCCGGGCGGCTGCTGGCCGACCGCGGCTACGACCACGACAAGTACCGCCGCCTGGTCTGGAGCAAGGGCATCAAACCGGTCATCGCCCGCCGCGGCGCCCCGCACGGGTCCGGGCTGGGCGTCCACCGCTACGTCGCCGAGCACACCATCACCCTGCTGCACTGGTTCCGCCGCTGACGCATCCGCTGGGAGATCCGCAACGACATCCACGAGGCATTCATGACCCTGGCCGCCGCCATCATCTGCTGGCGCCGCCTCGTCCGCTGATTCTGTTACGACCTCTTAGCGAGGCAGCGGACGGCTCGTTCGAGCATGGTGACCGGCGCATCGGCGCCCAGCAGGACGTCCCGGCATGCGCGGATGACCGCGAGGCCGGAGCCGGTGAATGCCGTGCCGTACCAGCGGGCCTTCCGGGGAATCCAGGTGACCTGCTACCTGCACCCGGACACAAGCAGGACGCGGGCTCCCTGCGCGCCGGCCTGTCGGGCATGCCGCGAGGCAGACTCCAGCCCACCCCGGCTCGTGGTTCCTGAGCGGACATGCGGCGAGCACTCAGCCCGACTGCGACCGCGCAGAGTGACTGGTAGCACGGTCTTCTTGTGGCCTCGTTCGCGGTGGGAGAAGGATGATCTCCCAAAATCCTCCCACCGGGCCACCCGTGGCCGACCCCGGAGTCCAAGAAGCCCCCCGCGGGAGCGAAGTCGCGCGCTGCCGGCTCGGAACCCGTGACCTCTTCGGAGCTGCGACAACGCCAAAGAGGCCTGCTCTTCGTTCGAGCAAGCCTCTGAGCTGGGGAAATGTGGGCGATACTGGGTTCGAACCAGTGGCCTCTTCGGTGTGAACACGATCGATCAAGGTCAGGACAGACCGCTTCTCGACATCGCCGCAGGTCAGAAAGCATCCTTCGCTCCACCACAGCGCACCACAGGGAAGATCAAGTCCGTTGCGATCTCCCACAATTGGCAGCTGCTCCTTAGTGACAGTGCGTAACCTCCGACTCCTGGTCGAGAGTGCAGGATCGCGCCGCCGGGCTCTTTCAGGCAGGACTTGGCGCCCGACTCCATGCGCAGGTAGATGCCGCGGTTGACCGAGTACCACTGCGGCACCAGGTCGTAGCGCTCGTCGACGCCGTGCAGCGTCGCGGCGATCATGTGGCCGCCGTCGTAGCGGGGTGCGTCGGCCATGTGCCCGACCTCGGTCTGGCAGCCGCCGCGGTCGGCGACCGAGGCGGTCAGGTTCTCGGCCTCAGCGGTCTCCGGGCGGCCCAGGGCGTCGGTGCGGTAGGTCGCGCCGTTGGCGTGATAGGTCGCCTGCGGCGCCAGGAGCCGATCGCACGGCACGTCGACGACCGCCCGCCCGGCCCCGCCCGGCGGACGGTGAGCGGATTCCGCGCCGAGGGCGACGCCGCCGAGGACGCCGTGGGCGCGGTCTGGGCGGCGGCCGCGGCGGTGCCCGCGGCCGGGGCAAGGGTCAAGGTGAGGGCGGGGCGACGCAACTTCACGGGGGGCCTTCCGCTGGGAGGGGAGCCCGCCAGATCAACACATTTAGCAGCGTTGCACTACTCTCTGTGATGGTCAGGTGTTTGTTGTGGGCGGTGAGGCTATTGAGCAGGTAACGGCACACCGGGGCGGCCAGGGCACCCGAGCCGATCACCCGGCGCCCCCTGTCGTAGGCACATTCGAGCTGCGCCGACCCTAAGTTTCCGAACAGCGTGCCCGAGGGCACGCGGGGGGAAGCCCCGGTGGAACAGCGCCAATCTCCACCCGGTGGGCGTGGAGGCGGACAGAACCGCGGGCGAAAGCGAACCGGGAGTTGGCCGGGTGGCGAAGGTCGCGCGAGCCAGGGCTGTGGTGGTACGGCGTGCCCGGCGAGATGCCGAGCAGCCGGTCGATTGAGGCGATGGAATGGAGCGGGTCGGAGAGCACGTCGCGGACGGGCACGCAGCAACTCGTCGGTGACGGCGGCCGGTCGGCCGCCGTCGCGGCCCGACAGACGACAAGAGGTGGCCAGTGTTGACTGCCGGGAGAGAAAGGCAGCAGTGACCGTTTTCCGATTCCCTTGAGCCTTCACTCTCTGTGAGAGTCGATGAACGAAGAGTCGCAGTTCGGGTGATGAGGCGCGAAAAGGCCTAAGGGACGCCGGGTGTGCTCGTGCCGTGCGGAGGCCGCCGGCGAGGTCGCGCGGGATCCCCGGGTGGGAGGAGGACGGTGTGCATCTGACCCATTACGAGCAGGAACGTTTGATGATCCATGTGGCCGCCGATGTGGCCGCCAAGCGGCGAACTCGGGGGCTCCGGCTGAACTATCCCGAGGCGATGGCGCTGCTGACCGCGCACGTGCTGGAAGGGGCAAGGGACGGCAGGACCGTCCGCGAACTGATGTCCTCCGGTCGCGGCGTGCTCACCCGCCAGGAAGTGATGCGGGGCGTCCCGGAGATGATCGAGATGATCCAGGTGGAGGCGACGTTCCCGGACGGCACCAAGCTGGTGACCATCACAGACCCTATCCCCACCAGGGCCGATGTCTCGGGCCCCGGTCAGGTCGAGCATTCGGACGAGGCCGAGCCCGTGCAGGTCAACGAGGGGCTGCCGGTGACGCGCGTCGAGGTCCGCAACACCGGGGACCGCGCGGTGCAAGTCGGCTCTCACTACCACTTCTACGAGGTGAACCCGGCGCTGGAGATTCGGCCGGTCCCGGTGGCGGCAGGCGCGGAACCCGATCGCGGGTCCGCCTACGGCAAGCGCCTGAACATCCCCGCTGGCAAGTCGCGGCGCTTCGAGACGGGCTGCCGCGTCGAGGTCGATCTGGTTCCGCTGCAGGGTGAGCGGGTCGTCGCGGGGCTGCGCGGGATGGTCGGGGGTGTGCTGGATGGCTGAGCCGGAGGTGTGCCGCCCCCGGCTGGAGCGTGCCGAGTACGCCGACCTGTACGGGCCGACCGTCGGCGACCGGGTCCGGCTCGCCGACACCGACCTGCGGATCGAGATCACCGAGGACTGGGCGGGCGGCCCGGGACACAGCGGCGACGAGATGGTGTTCGGCGGCGGCAAGGTGATCCGCGAGTCGATGGGCCAGTCCTGCGTCTCGCGCGCCGGCGGCGCCCCGGACACGGTGATCACCGGAGTCGTGATCCTTGACCACTGGGGCGTCGTCAAGGCGGACGTCGCGCTGCGGGACGGCCATATCGCGGCCATGGGCAAGGCGTACAACCCCGAGACGATGAACCGGCGCCACGACGATCATCCGGTCGCCGCCGACATCGTGATCGGCCCGGAGACCGAGATCATCTCT
This sequence comes from Actinomadura sp. NPDC023710, assembly GCF_040639875.1. Lineage (NCBI taxonomy): Bacteria > Bacillati > Actinomycetota > Actinomycetes > Streptosporangiales > Thermomonosporaceae > Actinomadura > Actinomadura sp. NPDC023710. Next base: position 5,926 of record NZ_JBFAGB010000057.1, on the reverse strand, counting down.
GGGAACGGCAAGATCCTCACCGCAGGCGGAGTGGACACCCATGTCCACTTCATCTGCCCCGAGCAGCTCGACGTGACGCTCGGTTCGGGCGTCACCACGCTCATCGGGGGCGGCACGGGACCCGCCGAGGGAAGCAAGGCCACAACCGTCACCTCGGGTTCCTGGCACATCGCCTCGCTGCTGGAGGCGCTGGACGGGTTCCCGGTCAACATCGGGCTGCTCGGTCAGGGCGCCACGATGTCCAAGGACTCCATGCGCGACCAGCTCCGCGCGGGTGTCGTCGGATTCAAGGTGCATGAGGACTGGGGCGCCACCCCGGCCGTCGTCAACGCCTGCCTGGAGGTGTGCGAGGAGTCCGGCGCACAGCTGGCGATCCACGCCGACACCTTGAACGAGGCCGGCTTCCTGCAGAGCACCCTGGAGGCCATCGGCGATCGCTGCATCCACGCCTTCCATGTGGAGGGGGCCGGCGGCGGTCACGCCCCGGACATGATCGAGATGGCGTCCCACCCGAGGGTGCTGCCCGCCTCCACCAACCCCACCCGTCCGCTGACGGTCAACACCGTGACCGAGCACATCGACATGGTGATGGTCTGCCATCACCTCAACCCGAAGGTCAAGGAGGACCTGGCCTTCGCCGACTCGCGGATCCGGCCGTCCACGATGGCGGCCGAGGACATCCTGCACGACATGGGGGCTATCTCGATCATGTCGTCCGACGCCCAGGCGATGGGGCGCATCGGCGAGATGATCCTGCGGACCTGGCAGACCGCGCACGTCATGAAGCGGCTGCGCGGCCCGCTGGACGGCGACGGAGCCGCGGACAACATGCGGGCCCGCCGCTACGTCGCCAAGTACACCGTCAACCCGGCCATCGCCCACGGCATCGCCCACAAGGTCGGCTCGGTGGAGACCGGCAAGCTCGCCGATCTGGTCCTGTGGGAGCCGGCGTTCTTCGGCATCAAGCCCTACCTGGTGATCAAGGGCGGGCAGATCGCCTACGCGCAGGTCGGTGACGCCAACGCCTCCATCCCCACCCCGCAGCCGATCCTTCCCCGCCGCATGTTCGGCGCGGTCGGACACGCCCCGGGTGGGAACTCGTTCAACTTCGTCTCCGAACAGTTCGACGGCGAGATGCCCGGGCTGCGGAAGGCATTCGAAACAATCACCACCACGCGCGGGCTGGGCAAGGCCGACATGCGCGAGAACGACGCCCGCCCGCGCATCGACGTCGACTCCGACAGCTTCACCGTCACCATCGAGGGCAGCGGAGGGGCCAGCGAGCAGGACGACCGGACCGGAGACGTCAACGTGGAGGTCGGCGAAGACACCGTCGCACCGGACTACCGCGACGAACTTCCCATGGCCCAGCGGTACTTCCTGTTCTGACCGGCCCCCGCCCCTGGAGCGACGATGAGCTCGGTGTCATTGCTGATCCTCTGTGACGGACGCTTCCCCGCCGGAGGCCACGCGCACTCCGGAGGGGCCGAGGCCGCCATCGCGGCCGGACGCGTCCGCGACACCGCGTCCCTAGAGGAGTTCTGCAGGGGACGCCTTACCACCACCGGCCTTGTCGCGGCAGCCCTGGCCGCCGCCGCAGCGACCGGCTACGACCCACTGCAGCTGGACGACGCCGCCGACGCACGCACCCCCTCCCCCGCGCTGCGCCAGGTCGCACGAAAGCTCGGGCGGCAACTGATGCGCGCCGTCCGCGCCGTCTGGCCCAGCCCCGAACTGGATCAGCTGGCAGCGGCACGCCCGGCAGGTGCGCACCACCCCATCGTTTTTGGCCTCGCCGCCCGCACCGCCGGACTGTCCCCGCGAGACACCGCCCAGGCCGCCGTCTACGACAGCGTCAGCGCCCCGGTGACCGCCGCGATACGCCTGCTCGGCCTCGACCCCTTCCAAGCCACCGCCGTCACCGCCCGCCTCACCGGCGCCATGGAGGACATCGCCGCCGAGGCCGCCCGCCATGCCGCACGGCTACCGATGGAAGGCGTCGACGCACTACCCGCCGCGTCCGCTCCCCTACTGGACATCACCGCCGAACAGCACGCGACCTGGCCGGTACGCCTGTTCGCCAGCTGACCACCGTCCCCCGCCCGCCACACCTGGAAGGCGCCATGCACCTGCACCACACCGACCCGCTACTCGCGGACCTCATTCCCCCGGCCGCAGCCCACTGCGGTGGCCGTCCCCGCCCGCTGCGCATCGGCCTGGGCGGACCGGTGGGCTCCGGCAAGACCGCTACCGTCGCCGCCCTGTGCAGGCGCCTGCGCGACACCATCTCCATCGCAGTGGTGACCAACGACATCTACACCCGCGAGGACGCCGAGGCCCTGCTCCGCCAGGCGGTGCTGCCCCCCGAAAGGATCACCGCCGTGGAGACCGGTGCCTGCCCGCACACCGCCATCCGCGATGACATCTCCGCCAACCTCGAAGCCGTCGAAGACCTCCAGGAACGGATCGATCCCCTCGACCTCATCCTGATCGAATCCGGCGGCGACAACCTCACCGCCACCTTCTCCAAGGGCCTCATCGACCACCAGATCTTCATCATCGACACCGCCGGCGGCGACGACATCCCCCGTAAAGGAGGGCCCGGCGTCACCACCGCTGACCTCCTGGTCATCAACAAGACCGACCTCGCGCCACACGTCGGAGCCGACCTGGACGTCATGGAACGCGACGCCATGGCCGCACGGGGCCTGCTACCCGTCGTCCTCACCAGCATGAAACTCGACCACGGCATCGAACCTGTCGCCGACTGGATCAGCGCCCGCCTCGCCGACCAGACGAACCGCGCATGACCCAGGCGCCGCCCGTCCGCCGTCCGCCGGGCGCCGCCATGGTCGCGCACGGCCCCCATGCCCTGAACGCCACCGTCCGCATCGCGGCCGAGTCGGCAGACGGAGTGACCGACCTTCCGATCCTGCACGGCGACGGCCCGTTCTCGCTCCGCCGCCTGCGTCCGCGCGGCTCCCAGGCGCGCGTCTGCATCATGAACACCATGAGCGCCCCGCACAACGGCGACCGCCTGCACACCGAGGTCGTCGTCGCGCCGAATGCGGAGTTGCACGTCATAACCGCCGCCGCCACTGTCGCGCTGCCCGGCCCCTTCCCCGGGCACGCCACCCACGACGTGACACTGCGCGTGGGAGACCACGCGAGCCTGCACTGGCTGCCCGAACCCCTCATCTCCGCCATAGGAAGCGACCTCCGCCAGCACATTCGCATCGTCCTCGCCTCAACGGCCCGGCTCGTGCTGAGCGAGCAGCAGGTCCTGGGCCGCGCTCATGAAGCCACAGGTCGGCTGACCAGCCGAATCACCGTCCGCCATGACGGCCGGACACTACTGGACCAACACAGCGCCTACGGCCCGGGCACTCCCGGCTGGGACGGACCCGCCGTCCTGGCCGACAACCGCGCCGCCGGCCAAGTCCTCGTCATCGACCCCACCTATCATCTTCACCCACCCGCCACCCACCTTCTCGACGGCCTCCCAGCCCAAGGTGTCATCACCTCACTCGCCGGACCTGGCGCCCTCCTCACCGCCGTCGCTCCGGACGCCGCCGACCTCCACCATTGCCTCGACGCCGCCCTACGCCACCTCGGCCACCACAACGAATGAGGGACGGTCCCGGAGAACGGGGCGGACAGCTCGCCCGCAACCCCTGATGGGGCTGTTGGCACGTTCGATGACGCAGTCAAGGGAGGATTCGGATGTGCCAGTTAACCCGGCTGGTCGTCAGTTCGCCGCGGTCGCCCGCCCTGGGCCACCCGTTGGAGGCCGAACTCGAACCGTCACGAGGCGGTAGACCTGCCCGCGGCGTCCCCGCCGCGCTGCGGCCCTACCCCGGCCCGAGCGCGTGGCAGTCGGGGAAGCTGCTCAACTTCGCCCCGCTCTCCACCTCCAGGGTCACCGACGCCACCGGCATCGCCCGACGCGCCGTCGGTTCACCCGCTGGTATCAGCCGGTTCGGGCGACACGAGCAACTCCCGGCCCCGGCCTCACGACCGTCGAACCGGCCGTGCCGCCAAACCCCAAGGCGGAAGAAGAAGCGGCCGGGAGCCGCGATGGGCCCGGTGTGGGCTGCTTCGTGTAGCGGATCCCGGCGGCGGGAACAGAACCCGGACCGGGTGGAGGAGACCCACGGTCTCTGCTGGGTACGAGGAGCCTTGTGGTGCCACGAAAACAGTCGATGCCGTACGCCTTGGCCAACGGCCGCTCTGCCGAAGAATCGCCGGGAGGGCAGGACGGGGACGAACTTCGGGGGCAGCCGGAGCAGTTTCGGCGCGCTGCGGGTGGTGAGCAGTACCAGCGGCTGATGCGCGACTCGGGTCTAGGCCGAGCAGGCCAGTGTGTTGCAGGCCGGAGGTGGATCCGCCTCCGGTGCCGGCTCCGCCATTGGGCATGGCCTTGCCCGACCCGCTGTTGTGGGGAAGGGCGAGGTAGGGGAAGGATCGGCCGAACTGCTTGTCGTTGCGGTCGACGCGGTCGCCCTTGGCCAGGGCGGGGACGAGCTTGCCGGTCTGCGTGGCGCCTTCAAGTGCCTGGAGTTCGATGTCGACGACGTCGTCGGTGAGCCGGCGCCCGTTGGGGAAGCCCTGCAGGTCACCGGCGAGGACTCCGAGCCGGTTGGGTTTGGCGGTCTGAGGGACGGCCATGTTCAGCCGCAGTTCCTCGGCTGGGGTGAACCGCTTGGGGTCGATGTCCTTGTTCGGCAGTTCCGAGTTGAGGTCGGCCTTGATCGGACCGCCGGAGTTCTTGGAGATCCCGGTCAGGAAGATCTCCGACAGGTCCTTGCGCGGGGTGGCCGGTGCTTTGATCTTGTAGATCTTCTCGATCAGTTGCGGTACCTCAGGGTTGAGGACCCGGTTCACCAGCGGTTGGACTGTGTGGTCCCGGGAGGGGTCGAGCCGGTTGAAGGCGTCCTTCAGCCCGGCTGGGGAGATCACCTCGTTGATCAGCGGGTTCCCCAGTCGTGAGACCTGCCGGTAGGTGCCCGCCGGGGCCTTGTCGATGCAGACGGCCGGTCCCTTGCGGTCGGTGGTGGACCAAACGCCGACCACGGCGTTGCTGCAGTACAACGCCGCCAGCAGCGGCCGCTCATGAAGCAACGGTGGAGGGCGCCCGCGTCCGGGCCGCCCTCCACCTGCCCTCCCCCGACCGCGCCGCCAGCCGCTCGGCCTAGCATCTGAACCCTGCGGCGAGGGCTGCCAGCAGGCCCCGCGGGGGCGGGGTTTCGTCCAGGAACTCGCTGGCCAGGGTGGTGGTCAGGTCGCCGACCTCGCGGGCCGCCTCGTCGATCGCCGCCATCTACGCTGCCGTGTCGGCGGCGCCTAGTAGGCGGGCCGGTCGATCCGCGCGGCGGGTCGGCGTCTTGCGCCGAGGCGATACTGCCCGGCACTCGGCCGAGCAGGGCCACCAGGCGGGCGCACCTCCAGCTCACCTGACACCCGACTGTTAATGCGAAGGATTTCGCGTTATTCTGTGACGTGACCCACAGGGAGGGGCGCCGCATGGACGTGCAGCCGCGCGCGACGGGGGCCGTGCGGCCCGGCGGCCGAACGGCGCGCACCCGTGCGGCGGTGTTGGCCGCGGCCCAGGACGAACTGGAGGAGGCCGGGTACGCCGGACTCACCCTGGAGAAAGTGGCCGAGCGTTCGGGCGTGCATCTGGCCACGCTGTACCGGCGATGGCGGACGGTCGAGGGACTCGTCGTCGACCTGCTGGGCGAACTGGGCAAGAACGAGATCCCGATCCCGGACACCGGCTCGTTGAAGGACGACCTCCGGGCGCTCGCACTGGAGATCGCCGCCCTGTACCGGCAGCCCAGGGCCCGGGCGCTCGTCGAGGGCGTCGTGGCCGCCGCCGTCCGGTCCCCCGAGGCGTCCACCGCCTGGGCGACGGTGATCGCCGAGC
>NZ_JBFAGB010000056.1:0-45860 GCF_040639875.1 Actinomadura sp. NPDC023710 | reverse complement strand
GTGCCCTCCTCCTTCGGGCCCGGAGGGCCCTCCATCGTCGGGCACTGCGGCGATCGCTGGCATCGCTCCGGCTCGCCTAGCGGCTCGCTGCGCGATCAGATTCTTGCTTCGCTCGAATCTGCCTTTGGACGCGATCGCGGGTTTCGGCGTTGTCGCGGGGTTGGTGTGACGGCCTAGGTCGTTGAGATCTTGGTTCTGTGCTTCGCGATGGTCTGTCGCGCCACCCGCGCCCCGCCGTGCTCCGGTATTGGACCGGCGCTGCCTGGCTCACGGGGGTGGGTCGTCTGGCTGGGACCGGTCGCCCGCACCGGTCCGGCCCGCGCCCGCAGGGCACTGGGTCAGGTGGGCCAGGGGCGTAGGCGTTCGTAGGTGGCTGCGGCGGCCAGGGCGACCAGGTCTTCGTGCCGGCGGGCGACCATCTGGAGGCCGGTGGGGGTGCCGCCTGCACGGCCTGCGGGGACGGAGATCGCCGGGTGGCCTGAGAGGTTGAAGGGGAAGGTGACGGCCAGGGCGCCCCAGTGGTCCACCGGGCGGCCCGCTATCTCGGCCGGCATCGGGCCCTCGGCCGGGAACGCCGGTGCCTGGGTGGCCGGGGTGAGCAGGAGGTCGAAACGGGCGAAGCCCTCGGCGAGGGCGGCGACCAGGCGGGCGCGGGCCTCGTGGGCGTCGACGAGCGCGTCGGCGTCCAGGGTGCGCGCGGCGTCGCCGTAGCGGCGGACCGTGGGGTGGACGGAGTCCAGGCGGTCGGCCGGGGCGTCGCGGAGTTCGGCGTGGACGTCGGGGACCGACAGGGTCCGGAAGGCGGCCCCGCAGGATTCCAGCGTCAGGTCGGCGGGGACCCGGCGGGCGCCGGTCCCGGCGATGAACGCCCTGGCCGCGTCCTCCACGACGGCGGCCACCTCCGGGTCGCACGGCGCGTAGCCGAGGTCGGGCGACCACGCGACCCGGAGGCCGCGCAGGTCGACGCCGTCGAGGGACGTCTCGAAGGGCGCGGTGGGGGCGGGCAGGGACGCGCGGTCGTACTCGTCCGTCCCGCAGACGCAGTCCAGGAAGCGGGCCGTGTCGCGCACCGTGCGGGTGAGGACGCCGTAGTGGTCGTTCTCGGCCGTTCCCCGGTGCCGCGGCCCGCGCGGGACGCGCCCGTAGGTCCCCTTGAACCCGACCAGCCCGCAGTAGGAGGCGGGGATGCGGAGCGAGCCGGCGCCGTCCGTGCCCGTCCCGAGCGGGACCATCCCGGACGCCACGGCCGCCGCCGAGCCGCCGCTCGACCCGCCCGGCGTCAGCTCCGGGGCGTGCGGGTTGCGGGTCACGCCGTGCAGGACGGACGCCGTGAACGACGCGCGCCCGAACTCCGGCGACGCCGTGAGCCCCACGGGGACCGCCCCGGCCGCCATCGCCCGCGCCACCATCGTGGAGGTGTGGTCGGCGACCCGGCCGGCGTGCAGGACGCTGCCCATCGCGTACGGCCACCCGGCCACCGCGTGCAGCTCCTTCACCGCGAGCGGCACGCCGGCCAGCGGCCCGGGGTCCTCGCCGCGCGCCACCGTCGCGTCGATCTCACGGGCGCGGGCGAGCGCGCCCTCGGCGTCCACGTGGACGAACGCGCCGAGGGCGCCGTCCGACCGCTCGATCCGCCCGAGGGCCTCCGCCACCGCCTCGCGCGCCGCGCGCCGCCCGGCGCGGACCTCCTCCGCCAGTTCGACCGCGTTCACAGCGCCACCGCCGCGACCGCCGTCGCCACCACCAGGCCCGTCACCACCGGGAGGAACAGCCGCCGCGCGAGGTCGATGACGGAGACGCCGGTCAGGCCCGCGACGACGATCAGCGACGACCAGATGACGAGGGTGCCGCCGCCGGTCCAGCTCGCGCCGTTCTGCGCGATGGCCGCGAGCGTCGCCGGGTCCGCGCCCGCGGTGTGGCCGAGTTCCCCGGCGAGCGAGCCGGTGAACGGCAGCCCTGGCCAGCCGTTGCCGTCCAGCCCGATCACCATGCCGACGAGCAGCATCGCGAAGGAGGCGAACACCGGGACGTGCGGGATGTGCGGCTGGACCTTGGCGATCGCGTCCAGCAGGAGCGCCGGGCCCTGCTCGCCTTCCGGCAGCCCGAGGATCTGCCCCGAGTAGTCGGAGAGCCCGACGTAGACGAACCCGGCGATCGGGATGACGACCCCCATCGTGCGGAACGCGAACGCGATGCCCTCGGTGAAGTGGTCGGCGCACTCCTGCAGCCAGGTCCGCCGGTTCGCGATGACGCAGACGACGACGAGCGCCAGCGCCGCCGTCCCGCCCACCAGCGGCGCGCCCGCGCCGTCGTCGATGCCGGGGACGAGGGAGGTGAAGCGGCCGAGCAGCATCACCGCGAGGAGCGCGGCGAACGCCAGCGGGACGGCGAACGCCACGAACCGCGTCCGGCCGGAGGGGGCCTCCGCGTCACCGTCGTCGCCCCCGCCGCCGGCGGCGGTCAGAGTCGCGGTTCCGCCGCCGGCGGGCTCGGCGCTCACCGTCTGCGTCCCGTCTTCCCGGACCACCGTGTGCGCGGAGCCCTCGCCGACCGCGGCCAGATCGACCGCCGCCGACTCCGCCGCCGCCGGGTCCAGCAGCTTGCCGCGCACGTCGCGCAGGTAGCAGAAGGCCAGCGCGACCACGCCCGCGATCAGCGAGATGACCAGCGCGCGGTCGGCGATGGCGTCCGCGGGGACCTTGGCCCCCTGCGCGGACAGCCCGGACGCCACGCCCATGACGTAGTCGGAGCTGAGCGCCATGCCCTGCCCGGTGATGGCGATCGCGATGGCGGCGGCCAGCGGCGGCAACCCGACCCGGACGGCGGCGGGGAGCAGGATCGCGGCGATCAGCGGCAGCACCGGCGTCGGCCAGAACGACATCGACAGCAGGTAGGTGACCACGGCGAGCACCAGGTAGGCGACGTGCCCGTTGCGGACGAGCCGCTGCAGCGGCCGCACCATCATCAGGTCGGAGCCCAGCGTGCGCATCGCGCCGAGCATCGCCGTCACGACCGCGATGATCACGAAGACCGGCAGCAGTTCCCTCGCGGCGGTGATGGCGGCGTTGAACACCGCGCCGAGGCCGGTCGTGACGCTCCCGCTGTACACGAGCGCGGTGAGGAACGTTCCAGCGAGGGCGAGGCCGACGACGTTCCTCCGCGCGACCACGGTCGCGATGAGGGCGGCGAGGCCGAGCAGGTAGATCCAGTGGGCAGGGGACAACGCGTTACCTCCCACCTCCGGGACGTGGAGCCTCCACGTCCGTGCACGAGGGTTCTGGTGAATGTGCACGATCTCTCCTGGCAGGAGCAATGACGAAAGCGCACAGGCCGGGTGGCGTGGATTGTGCAGGGTGTTGCCGTGCGGGGGCCGTCCGGGGGTGGTTTTTCTCTCTCGCGACATGCGTGCGTTGTGGTCAGACGAGGCTCAGTGATCTGTTCCAATGAACTGTTGTGCCGTCAGCTTCCTACCGTCTCGTGCGACGCGCGGGTCCCGCGCGGAGCGTCCCGCCCGTGCTCGACGAGCAGCAGCGGCGGGTGGTCGAGCACGCCGGCGGGCCGATGCTGGTGCTGGCGGGGCCGGGCACCGGGAAGACGACGACGATCGTGGAGGCGGTCGTCGACCGTATCGAGAACCGCGGCGTCGACCCCGAGCGGGTGCTCGTCCTGACGTTCAGCCGCAAGGCGGCGGGGGAGTTGCGGGAGCGCATCACCGGTCGCCTTCACCGGACCACGCGCACGCCCCTGGCCCTCACCTTCCACAGCTACGCGTACGCGCTGATCCGGCGGGACGCCGTGCTGAACGAGGAACCGGCCCCCCGGCTGCTGTCCGGGCCCGAGCAGTTGCTGGAGGTGCGGCGGCTGCTGGAGGGCGAGCTCGCGGACGGCGCCCGCGACTGGCCGGAGCGGCTGAGGGCCGCCCTGGCGACCCGGGGGTTCGCCGAGGAACTGCGCGACTTCGCTCTGCGCGCGGTCGAGCGGCAGTACGCCGCGGAGGACCTCGCCGCTCTCGGACGCATGAGGGGCCGCGACGACTGGGCCGCCATCGGCGGGTTCATGGAGCGGTACGTGGACCGGTTCCTGCTCGACCCCGTCCCCACCTACGACTACGGCGAGCTGATCCACCTGGCCGCGGGGATGCTCGCGGACGAGGAGGTGCGGATCCGGGAGCGCGACGCCTACGACGCCGTGTTCGTGGACGAGTACCAGGACACCGACCCCGCGCAGGAGGCCCTCCTGCACCACCTCGCGGGCGAGGGGCGCGACCTGGTCGTGGTCGGCGACCCGGACCAGTCGATCTACGGGTTCCGGGGCGCGGACGTGCGCGGCATCCAGGAGTTCCCGGACCGCTTCCCCGCCCTGGACGGCGCCCCGGCGCCCGTGGTGGCGCTGCGGACGTGCCGCCGGATGGGACCCGAGATCCTCACCGCCTCGCGCCGCATCGCGCGGCGGCTGCCCGCCGGGGCGGCGGGCGCGGCCGAGCACCGCGCGCTGCGGCCGGTGGAGGAGCTCGACGAGGGCGAGGTGCGCGCGGTCATCGCCGACTCCGAGAGCCAGGAGTCCGCGCTGGTGGCCGACGAACTGCGCCGCGCCCACCTGCTCGACGGCGTGCCGTGGTCGCGTATGGCGGTCCTGGTGCGCAGCGCCGTCCGGCAGGTCCCGGTGCTGCGGCGGGCGCTCGCCCAGGCCGGTGTTCCGGTGGTGGTCGCCGGTGACGAGGTGCCGCTGGTGGGGGAGCCCGCCGTCCGCCCGTTCCTCGTCCTGCTGCGGGCGGCGCTGAAGAAGGGCTTCCTGGACGAGGTCGTGGCCGAGGACCTCCTGACCGGCCCGCTGGGCGGCGCCGACGCGCTCGCCATGCGCCGGCTCAAGCGCGCTCTGCGCGACCTGGAGGAGCTGTCGGGCGGGCAGCGCGCGCTGGGCGATCTCCTGGTCGCGGCGGTGAACGACCCCCGCGAGCTGGTCCTGGTCCACGAGAGGGTCCGGGCGCCGGCGGAGCGGATCGCCAACCTGATCGAGGTGGCGCGGCGCAGCGTGCACGACGGCGGCACCGCCGAGGACGTGCTGTGGGCCGTGTGGCAGGAGAGCGGCCAGGCCGACGTGCTGCTGGAGCAGAGCGTCAAGGGCGGGACGCGCGGCGCGGCGGCCGACCGCGACCTCGACGCCGTGGTGGCGCTGTTCGACCACGCCGCGCGGTTCGTGGACCGGCTCCCCCAGGCGGGGCCCGAGCTGTTCGTCGACAACGTCGCGTCCCAGGAGATCGCCGGTGACACGCTGGCCGAGCAGGCGCCCGAGGGCGAGGCGGTCCGGATCCTCACCGCGCACCGCTCCAAGGGCCTGGAGTGGGACGTGGTCGTCGTCGCCGGCGTCCAGGAGGGCGTCTGGCCCGACGTCCGGCTGCGCGGGTCGCTGCTCGGCGTCGAGGAGCTGGTCGAGCACGCGGCCGGGGCCGAGCCCGACGGGGACGCCGCCGCCGGCGCCTCGATGGCCGCCAAGATGCTCGACGAGGAGCGGCGGCTGTTCTACGTGGCGGTCACGCGCGCCCGCAGACGGCTCGTGGTGACGGCCGTCGGCGGCGACGACACCGAGGAGAGGCCGTCCCGCTTCCTGAACGAGCTGCTCCCCGGCGCGATCGAGCAGTCCCAGCTGGACGAGAAGACCCGCTGGCTGTCGCTGTCGGCGCTGGTGGCCGACCTGCGTTCCGTCGTCGGCGACCCGTCCCGCCCGGAACCGCTGCGGCGCGCGGCGGCCGGGCACCTGGCCCGCCTGGCGCGCGCGGGTGTGCGCGGCGCGAGGCCGGAGAACTGGTACGCGATCACCGCGCTGTCCGACGGCGGGCCCGCGTTCGCCGAGGACGAGCCCATCACGATCTCGCCGTCCCAGGTCGAGGCGTTCACCACGTGCGGGCTGCGCTGGCTGCTCGCCTCGGCGGTCGGCGCCCAGGAGGGCGGGCCCAACGAGTACAGCACGATGGGCAAGGTGGTCCACGCCGTCGCCGAGATGGCGGGCGCGGACGACGGCGTCGACGAGGTGCACGTCGCGCAGCGGCTCGACGAGATCTGGAAGGACCTGGAGTTCCGCAGCTCGTGGTACTCGGAGAAGCAGCGCGAGCAGGCCGCGAAGATGGTCGACAAGTTCCTCGCCTGGCACCGCGACAACCCCAACGAGGTCGTCGCGCTGGAGGAGTCGTTCAAGGTCGACCTCGGCCGCGTCGTCATCAAGGGCCGCATCGACCGCGCCGAGCGCGACGAGCAGGGCCGGGCCGTCATCATCGACATCAAGACCTCCTCGACCGCCGTCCCGAAGGACGACCTGGCCCGGCACCCGCAGCTCGGCGTGTACCAGTACGCGGTGATGCTCGGCGCGTTCGAGCGGCACGGGCTGATCGAGCCGGGCGGCGCGAAGCTGATCCAGGTCGGCAAGGCCGCGTTCACGGCGAAGGCGCGCGAGCAGGAGCAGCCCCCGCCCGCCGAGGACGCCGACCCCGAGTGGCCGAAGCGGCTCGTCGAGATCGTCGCCACGGGGATGGCCGGCGACGTCTTCCAGGCCAGGGCGAACGACAAGTGTCGCACCTGTCCCGTACGCTCCTGCTGCCCCGTCCATGACGAGGGCGGGCAGGTGAGCGACTGACTGGCTCGGGGGGAGCGAGGTGATCACGCCGGGAGAGCTGGCCCGGCTGCTGGAGATCCCGGCGCCGACGGAGGAGCAGGCCCGGGTGATCGAGGCGCCGATGGCGCCGATGGCGGTGATCGCCGGCGCCGGGTCGGGCAAGAGCGAGACGATGGCCGCGCGGGTGGTGTGGCTGGTCGCGAACGGCTTCGTCCGGCCGGAGCGCGTCCTCGGGCTCACCTTCACCCGCAAGGCCGCCGCCGAGCTCGGCGTGCGCGTGCGCAAGCGGCTCGACAGGCTCCGCGAGGTCCTGCCGGGCGACGAGCTCGAACGGCTGGGCGGTGAGGCCCTGTTCGACGGCGAGCCGATGGTGTCCACGTACCACTCGTACGCGGCGCGGCTCTTCGGCGACCACGCCCTGCGCGAGGCGCTCGAACCCACGATGCGGCTGATCTCGCCGGCCGTCGCCTGGCAGATCTGCTCGCGGGTGGTCGACGCCTACCACGGCCCCATGGACCGGATCGACTGGCAGCCCGACACCGTCACCAAGGCCGTCATGGAACTGTCCGGCGACCTGTCGGAGCATCTGCGCACGGCCGAGGACGTCCGCAGGGTCGGCGCCTGGCTCGACGAGCGGCTCGCCGTGGTGAAGAAGCCGCTCAAGGCGCAGCGCGACATCCTCGCCAAGCACGCCGTCCGCGAGCAGCTCATGCCGCTCATCGAGGCGTACGGGCGCGCCAAGGCCGACCGCGAGGTCATCGACCACGGCGACCAGATGGCCCTCGCCGCCCGCATCGCCTACAAGCACCCCGAGGTCGGGATGATCGAGCGGTCCCGGTTCTCGGTCGTCCTGCTGGACGAGTACCAGGACACCAGCCAGGCGCAGCTCGTCCTGCTGACGTCGCTGTTCGCGGGCGGGCACCCCGTCACGGCCGTCGGCGACCCCTGCCAGTCCATCTACGGGTGGCGCGGCGCGAGCGCCGGGAACCTGCTGCGGTTCGCCCACGACTTCCCTCTGCAGCCGGCGCCGGCCCCCGGGGGGCGTCCCGTGGCGGCGCCGGTCGTGCAGCTCAGCCGGTCGTTCCGCAACGGCGAGCAGATCCTGGAGGCGGCGGCCAGGGTGCAGGAGGAGCTGCGCGCCGAGACGAGGTCCGTGCCCCGCCTCATCCCGGGCGCCGGACGCGAGGGGCGAGGACGGGTCGAATGCGCCCTCTTCCCCACCGTGGAGGACGAGGCCGACCGCGTCGCCGCGCGCATCGCCGGGCTCATGGCCGGCGACCCCGAGACCGCCCCGGACGGCGGCCCCCAGGCCGAACCGCTCCGCTACTCCGACGTCGCCGTCCTCGCCCGGAAGCGGTCGCAGTTCCCGCTGATCAGGCGGGCCCTGGAGGCGCGCGGCATCCCGGTCGAGGTGGTCGGGCTCGGCGGGCTCCTCACCGTCCCCGAGGTACAGGACGTCGTCGCCACGTTGCGCGTCATGCACGACCCGACCGCCGGCGCGTCCCTCGCCCGGCTGCTCACCGGCCCGCGCTGGCGCCTCGGCCCCCGCGACCTCGTCGCCCTCGGCCGCCGCGCCCGCGCCCTGGCCCAGGAATCGGCCCGCGACATCACCCGCCCCGACCCCGCCCCCGCCGCCGCGCCCGAGGAGGGGCCCGGCCCCGCCGCCCCCGGCGAGGGCCTCGGCCCCGCGTCAGGCACCGTTCTCGGCAGCGTGTCGACCGGCGAGCCCGACCCCGCCTCCGCCACCGCGCCCGGCCCCGCGTCGGGTCCCGCGTCGGGCGCCACCTCCGGCGACGAGTCCGGCGTTGCGCCCCGCGAAGGGGCCGACGCCGCGTCCGACGCCGCCTTCGGCGCCGCGTCCGTTGAGGGTGACGGCGAGGGTGACGGCGGGGACGATCCGCTGCGGCAGCTCGTCAGCGAGCTGAACCAGGAGACCGGCAGCCTCGTCGACGCGCTCGACGACCTCGGCCCGCCCGACGCGTTCTCGCCCGAGGGGTACGGGCGCCTGCGCCGCCTCCGCGACGAGTTGCGCGCCCTGCGCGGCCAGGTCGGGCTGCCGCTGCCCGACCTGGCCAACGAGGTCGAGCGCGCGCTCGGCCTCGACATCGAGGTCGCGGCGCGGTCCGGGCTCGACCCCGTCACCGCCCGCGCCGACCTCGACGCGTTCATCGACGCCGCCGCCACGTTCGCGGGCGACGCCGAGGACCCGACGCTCGGCGCGTTCCTCGCCTACCTCAAGGCCGCCGAGACCGAGGAGTTCGGCCTGGAGGCCGGACGGGTCGGGGAGACCGACAGCGTCAAGCTCCTCACCGTCCACGCCTCCAAGGGCCTGGAATGGCCGGTCGTCGTCGTCCCCGGCCTGGCGTACACGCCGCAGAAGAACGGTTCACCCGCCAAGGGGTCGATCTTCCCTTCGCCGCCGCAGAACGCCACCCGCTGGACGGCGAACCCGCGCGTCCTGCCGTTCATGCTGCGCGGCGACCGCGCCGACCTGCCCGCGCTGACCGGGCTGGAGAAGGACGACCTCTCCGTTTTCGACCAGGCGTGCTCCGAGCGCGACCTGCGGGAGGAGCGGCGGCTCGCCTACGTCGCGGTCACCCGCGCGTCCAGCCTGCTGATCACCACCGGCTACTGGTGGGGGTCCTCGGGCCGCCCGCTCGGCCCGTCGCCGTTCCTGGAGGAGGTGCGGGCGGTCTGCCTCGCCGGGGCCGGGTCCGTCGCGGTGTGGGCCGACCCGCCGGAGGAGGGCGCCGCCAACCCGCTGCTCGCCGACCCCGAGGAGGCGCAGTGGCCCATCGCGCCGGGCGAGCGCGGCCGGTCCGACCTGTCGGCGCGGGCGCGCTACGAGGCGGTCGTGGAGGGGGCCCGCATGGTCGAGGACGAGATGGCCGGGCGCACCCGCCACTGGGCCGGGGACACCGGCCTGTCCGACGCCGACCGGGGGCGCATGACGGCGTGGGCGCGCGACGTCGAGCTGCTGCTCGCCGAGCGCGACCGGGGGCGCGGGGGCGACGGCCTGCTCGTCGAGCTGCCCGCGCACCTGTCGGTGTCGTCGCTGGTGTCGCTGGCGCGCGACCCGGCGGCGCTCGCGCGGCAGATCCGCCGTCCCATGCCGCGCCCGCCCGCCCCCTACGCGCGGCGCGGCACCGCCTTCCACACCTGGCTGGAGGGCCGCTGGGGGCAGCAGCGCCTCCTGGACCCCGACGAGCTGCCCGGCGCCGCCGACGAGGGCGCCGCCGACGACGCGCACCTGGCGACGCTGCGCGAGCGCTTCGAGCGGTCGGAGTGGGCGGCGCGCGAGCCGCTCGACATCGAGGTGCCCTTCGAGACCATCATCGGCGACCGGCTGGTCCGGGGCCGGATGGACGCGGTGTTCCGGTCCCGGGACGGCGGCTACGAGGTCGTCGACTGGAAGACCGGCGCCCCGCCGCGCGGGGACGAGGCGCGGTTCTCCGCCGTGCAGCTCGCCGCGTACCGGCTGGCGTGGGCCGAACTCGCGGGGGTGGACGTCGCGCGGGTCAGCGCCGCGTTCCACTACGTCTCCGCCGAGGTCACCGTCCGTCCCGCCGACCTGCTCGACGCGGCCGGGCTCGCCGCGCTGCTGGACGGCGTCCCCGCCGCCTGAGGGTTTGGTCGCCGCCCCCTGTTCACCATGCGTGGTTTCGGGGATGATCCGGGCAACCATCCGAGGAGGCGGCGTGTCGGTGACCCATGACGAGAAGGTGGTACGGGAGTTCTCCAAGCAGGCGGCCGGGTTCTCCGACCCGAGGCTGAACACGGCCTTCACCCGCCATCTGGACCGGCTCGTCCGGTTCATGGACCCCGAACTCGACCTGGAGGACGTCGTTCTGGAGGTCGCCGCCGGGACCGGCATCGTGTCCCGCGCGATCGCCCGCCGCGTCCGGCACGTGACGGCGCTCGACCTCACGCCCGCGATGCTCGCCGAGGGCAAGCGCGACGCCGACCACGCCGGCCTCACCAACGTCACCTTCGCGCACGGCGACGCCACGGCCCTGCCCTACCTCGACCGGTCGTTCACTCTCGTCGTCACCCGCTTCTCGCTGCACCAGGTCGCCGACCCCGGGGCCGTCGTGACGGAGATGGCCCGGGTCAGCCGCCCCGGCGCCGCGCTGATCATCGCCGACCTGGTCCGGCCCGAGGGCCTGGACGGCGATCCCGACCGGATCGAGCGGCTCCGCGACCCCTCGCACGGGGCGGCCCTCACCGAGGCGCGGATCGCGGAGCTCGTCACGGCGGCGGGCGCGGCGGTCAAGCGCGCCGACCGGTTCGACCACAGCCGCCCGCTGGACCCGTGGCTGGAGTTCTCGCACACCCCCTCGGACGCCGCGGCGCAGATCAGGCGAGAGCTGGAGGAGGAGCTGGCGGGCGGACCCGCCACCGGCATGCGCCCGAGCATGGTCGACGGCGCCCTGCACTTCACGCACTCCTACCTCTTCCAGCAGGCCATCGTCGGATAACGGTTTCGAGCAAACGTTCGACGCGTGTGACGCGTGTGGTCTATGTTGTCGAACATGGGTTCTAGCACCGTGCGCGCCCTTGATCGCGAGCCGGCCGCGCTGGCGATGCGCATCGGCGTGGTCGCGGCCGAGGCCGCCCTCGCCACCTTCGCCCGCAACCTCGACCTGGACGACCTGGAGGACGGCGTCGACTTCCAGGGCGCCATCGGGCCCGCCGAATGGCCGGTGTTCTCCCTGGTCATCGACACGCTCGCGGAGGCCGGGCCGGGCGACCACCGGACGCTGGACGAGCGCCGCGCCGACGCCCTCAACGACCTCGCCCGCATCTGCATGGCCGCCAAGCGGCGCGCCGGCGCCGCCTGACCCTCGGGACGGGGCACGCCCGGGACCTCGCGGCCCTGGGCCCGGGCGTTTCCCTCATCGACCGCCGTCGGGCCGTCGCTTGACCTTGCCGGTGCTGGTGCGGGGCAGTTCCCGGACGAACCGGATGTCCCGCGGGACCTTGTACCGGGCCAGGTGGGCGCGCACGTACTCCCTGAGGTCGTCCTCGGCGACCTCCGCCCCCTCGGTCCTGACGACGTGCGCGGCGAGCCGCTGCCCGAACCTCTCGTCGTCCACCCCGGTGACCGACACCTCCGCGACGTCCGGGTGGCCGCCGAGCAGGTTCTCCACCTCGCCGGGGAACACGTTCTCCCCGCCCGAGACGATCATGTCGTCGGCGCGGCCGTCGATGAACAGCCGTCCCGCCGCGTCGAAGTGCCCGAGGTCGCCGGTGCCGGTCAGGCCGTCCCGCACGCGCCTGCCGCCACCGCCGGTGTACCCGGCGAACCGCAGGCCGCCGCCCGTGTAGACCTCCCCGGTCTCGCCGGCGGGCAGCTCCCGCCCGTCCTCCCCGAGCACCTTGATCGTGAGCCGGAAGGACGGCCTGCCGACCGTGCCGGGCGCGGCCCGCAGGTCCTCGGGCGTGGCGATCGTGGCCCAGCCGGTCTCGGTCGCGCCGTAGACGTTGACGAGCACGTCGCCGAACGCGTCCATGAACGCCTCGGACAGGTGCGGCTGCAGGGCCGCCCCGCCGCACACGACCGCCCGCAGCGCCGGCGTCGGCGGCGCGTCCCGCACGTCCAGGACGCGCTGGAGCATCACCGGCACCGCCACGAGCGCCTCCGCCCGGCGGTCCGCGATCGTCTCCAGCACCTGCCGGGGATCGAAGCGGCGGGACAGCACGAGCGGCATCCCCATGGCGAGCCCGACCGTCGTGTAGGCGAAGCCGAGCAGATGGAAGAGCGGGGGCCCGATGACCATCGGCGCGCCCGACCGGACGGGAACGCGCATCAGATGGCTCAGGGCCGCGGGCAGCAGCGACGAGGCGGACAGATCGTGCCGTGCCCCCTTGGGCGTGCCGGTCGTCCCGGACGTCATCAGGATCACCCGGCTGGGCCGCTCGGGCTTGATGGGTTCGGGAGCGGTCTCCTCGATCAGCGCGTCGATCGCCCCGCCGCCGTCGGCCCACGCGACCACCCGCTTCCCGGCGAACCCCGACTCCTCGACGGCCGGCCCGAACTCCTCGTCGTGCACGAGCAGTTCGATCTCCTCGCGTTCGACGACCTGCCCCAGTTGCCGCCCGGAGAAATCGGTGTTCAGCAGCACGACGTCATTGCCCAGCCGCGACGCCGCGAGGACCGTTTCGACGAACCCCCGGTGATTGCGGCACAGGATCCCGACCTTCCCGTCGCCCACACGGCCGCTGAGCGCCGTGGCCAGCGCCGCCGCCCGCCGTTCGAGTTCCGCGTAGGACAGCGCGCCGCGCTCGTCGATCAGGGCCGTCCGGTCGGGGAACCGCAGCGCGGCCATGGCGCCGAGCGTCGCGGGGACGGGCCCGAACCGCACGTACGGAAACAGCAGCCGCGCCGCCCGATCAGGCCGGACGGGCCGCACCACCCCGGCGTCCCGCACCGCCCGGGCCGCCCTGACTCCCGCCTCCGCAGCACCACGCACCCGCTCAAGCACCTGCAAGACACTCCTCCGCTGCCCCGAACTCCTCGTCCCGCCGTCCGGCATACCCGGCTTTCTGCCGAGCAAAGGCGCCGCCAAGCGACGGGTAGCGACGGGTGTGCCGAGCCGTTGTCAGGAGCTGGTGAGGGCTGCCAGGAACCAGTCGAGTTCGTGGCGGGGGTGGTCGGGCGGGGACCAGTCGTTGACGGTCGACAGGAGATGCAGGTAGCGCTCCCGTCGTGGGTCGTTGGCGCCGGTCAGGTAGGCGGCCAGGCGGGCGCGCAGGGCGGGGGTGTCGGGTCGGCCCTGGAACTCGGCGTAGGCGGCGACCACGTCGGTGACGGCTTGGGCCGCCTGGGGTGAGTCGGGGGCTGCTCCTGCGGCGAGCAGGGGGCGCACGGTCTCAGCGACCCGCGCCACGGCGTGCTTGCGTGGTGGGCCCGTGCGCCGGGCGGCCTCGGTCGCATGGTCGTCGAACAGGCCCCGCATCAGGGCGCGGAAGCCGGGATCGCGCGTGAGCTCGGCCAGTTCCACCCAGGCGGCCAGTTGCTCGGACGTGGGGTCGTCGGGCAGTTCGGGGGCCAGCGACCGGTGCAGGACGCGGGACATCGGCCCCGCGTCGGGGGTGCCGAAGGAGCTGTCGAGGAAGTCGGCGACGAGGTCGTCGCGTTCGGCGGCGGACAGGCGGGCGAGCCGGTGCATCAGTTCCATCTCCTCGGGGTCGCTGCCGCGGCGGGCGGCGATGGTCAGCACCGCGTGCCGCAGCCGCAGCATCCGCATCTGGGCGGCGACGGCCTCGGCGTGGGCGGCGGCCGCGTCGGCGGCCCGCACCTCACGGTCGACGATCTTCTGGACGGTGGCCAGGTCGATCCCCAGCTCGCGCAGCGTCCGCACCAGGCCCAGCCGGGCCACGGCGCCGGCTCCGTACCGGCGGTGGCCCGCCGCGGTCCTGCGCGCCGGGACGATCCCGCGCTCGGTGTAGAACCGCACGGCCTTCACGGTGACCCCGGCGCTCCGGGCGAGTTCGCCGATGGAGTAGGTCGCTTCCCCGTCCATGGATCCCACCCTGGCATCTCCCCTCAGGGGAGATTCAAGGCCACGGGCGGGTTCAAGCGGGACGGGACGGGGTCGCTCCACCGCGGCGGTGACGCCCCGGCGGTCTCGACGACGCCGGTGACGGTGAACTCGACCAGCCGTCCGGCGCCCGCCACCGCGGCGGCCATGGCCGTCTGCGGAAACCGGGCCGAAGCCGCCCGGCACTACGAGCGCGCGAAGTCGGAACGTCAGGGGCGCGGCGGCGAACCGGGGGCGCCCGGCCCGGTGATCGAGTCGATCAGGGCGGTGCGGAGGGCGCGGACGGCGGGGGAGCGCCAGCGGGAGGCCGGCTCGGCGAGCCAGAGGTGGTGCCGGGACAGGCCGGCGGGCGGGGTCAGTTCGGCGAGCGCGCCGGCGGCCAGTTCGTCGGCGACCGTGACCGTGGGCAGCAGCGCCGCGCCGAGGCCCGCCGCCACGCAGCGCTTCGCCGTCTCGATGCCTCCGAAGCGGGGCGGGTTCGCCGTGGGCTGGGCGGCCGTGACCAGGGCGGCGAACTCGTCGCTGTAGGAGCAGCCTTCCTCCAGGAGGACGATGCCGGTCGCGGCCAGCTCCGCCGGGGTGAGGGGACGGTTCCTGGGGAGGGGTGTGGACACCGCCGCGACGAGTGACAGGGGTTGGGCGCCGAGGTCGACCAGGTCCACGCCGGACGGGTCCGGCGAGGGGTCGAGGATGAGGGCCACGTCGGCGCCGCGGTCGGCGAGCGCGGTGAGCGCGGTCCGGGTGTCGGCGGGGAACAGCGAGACGGTCACGTCCGGGAGTCGCGCCCGCAACCGGGGCAGCAGGGGCGCGAGCCAGTAGGCGCACACGGACTCCGGGGCCCGGAGCCGCACCGGGCCGGACGGCTCGGTGGCGGCGGCGGTGACCTCCGCGAGCATCCGCTCCTGGAGATCGAGGACGCCCCGGGCGTGCTCGGCGAGCAGGGAACCGGCACGGGTGGGGGAGACGCCGCCGGGGAGGCGGTCGAGCAGCGGCGTCCCGGCGAGGCGCTCCAGCGCCTGGACGTGCGCGGTGACGGTGGACTGCACGAAGCCGAGCTCCGCCGCGGCGGCGGTCATCCCGCCGTTGCGCAGGACCGCGAGGAAGGTGGTGAGGAGGCGCGTGTCCATCGAATATCCCGATGCCTCTGATCAATATTCATCGTTGGACGCGATGCTAGCGGCTGGAGCAGACTGCTCGCATGAGCGACATCGCACCAGCACTCCGCTACACCGCCTTCGACGTGGACGGGGAGGGCGGCAACCCGGCCGGGGTCGTCCTGGACGCCCGGGGCCTGGAGGCCGCGCGCATGCAGGAGATCGCGGCCGAGATCGGGTACTCCGAGACGGCCTTCCTCGTGGACGAGGGAGGCGCGCCCGGGCGGTTCGCGATCCGCTACTTCAGCCCGCTGGCCGAGGTCGCCTTCTGCGGGCACGCCACGATCGCGACCGCCGTCGCGCTGGCCGAGCGGCGGGGGACGGGGAGCCTGCGGCTGAGCACCCCGGCCGGCGAGGTCGGGGTCGAGACCCGGGAGGCGGACGGCCGCGTCCTCGCCACCCTGACCAGCGTCCCGCCCACCGTCCGGGCCGTCGAGGAGGCCGACCTCGCCGCGGCCCTGGACGCGCTGCGCTGGGAGGCCGGGGAGCTCGACCCGGAGCTGCCGCCGCGCATCGCCAACGCGGGCAACGACCACCTGGTGCTGGCGGCGTCCACGCGCGCCCGGCTCGCCGACCTCGACTACGACGGGGACGCCCTCGGCGGGCTCATGGCGCGCCGCGGCTGGACGACCGTCCACCTCGTCTGGCGGGAGAGCGCGACCGTCTTCCACGCCCGCGACCCCTTCCCGCCGGGCGGGGTCGTGGAGGACCCGGCGACCGGCGCCGCCGCGGCGGCCTTCGGCGGGTACCTGCGCTCGCTGGGCCTCGTCGCCCCTCCGGCCCGGATCACCGTCCACCAGGGTGAGGACATGGGCCGTCCCAGCCGGCTGCTCGTGGACGTCCCCTCGGGGGACACGGGCATCGGCGTGAGCGGGACCGCCGCGCCGATGGGCTGACGGGCGCCCCGGGGACGTCCAGTACGGTCGGGGCCATGCCGCATTCGACCGCCGCCGTGACCGCAGACGATCTCGACCTCGCCGTTCAGCTGGCCGTCGCCGCCCTGCGGGAGGCTCCCCCCGAGGCATGGGACGGGAAGGCAGGGTCGCTCGAATGGGACTGCTGGGAGACCGTCGAGCATCTCAGCGACGACCTGTTCGCCTACGCCGCCCAGCTTGCGCCGAGGACGCCGCCGATGGACGGCGAGGTGCCGTTCGTCTGGGAGAGCCGGCGGTCCGGCGGACCGGCCAACGCCGTGCACGCGGACAGGAGCGCCGGGCCCGCGGGGCTGTTGCAGGTACTCGACGCGTGCGGCGGGATGCTGTCCGCCGTGGTCCGCCGCACGGCCCCGGACGTCCGCGCGCACCATGTCTTCGGCGCTTCGGACGCCGAGGGGTTCGCCGCGATGGGTCTCGTCGAGACCCTCGTCCACATGCACGACCTGGCGGAGGGGCTGGGGCTGCCCTGGGAGCCGCCCGCCGACGTGTGCGCCCGCGTGCTGGGGCGCCTGTTCCCCGGCGCGCCGCAGGACACCGACCCCTGGCCGACCCTGCTGTGGGCCACCGGTCGCGGGGACCTTCCCGGACACCCGCGCGTCACGTCATGGCGCTGGTACGGGAGCCCTCGCGGCTGACCCTCCGGCGTCCGGTCGGCGCCGGTAGTGGAAGGCCGGTTTCGGGTGCATCAGGAAGTCGTGGTGGGAGATGTTCCAGGCGTAGGCCCCGGCCATGGCGAAGGCGATGACGTCGCCCGGCGCCAGTGGCGGGACGAGGACGTCGCGCGCGAAGACGTCCTTCGGCGTGCAGAGCTGGCCCACCAGGGTGGCCCGGCGCTCCGGGCCGTTCGCGGTGAGCACCTCGAAGGGCTGGTCGTGGCCCTTCGTCACGGGGGTCCTCAGATGGTGGGTGCCGCCTCTGAGAACGGCGTAGGTCTCGCCGCGCGTGGTCTTCACGTCCAGGACGTCGGTGACGTACCAGCCGTGGTACGCGGTCATCGCCCGTCCCGGTTCTATGCGGACTTTCGCTGGGATATGGCTGAGGCCCGTCCCGTAGGTCCGCCAGTCGAAGCGGGATTCGGGGGACGCGTAGTCCACCGCCATGCCGCCGCCCACGTTCAACTCGGGGTCCTCCACTCCCCGGGAGCGGAGCCAGGGAATCGCCCATTCTGCCGTCCGGTGGGCCAGGTCGAGCATGGCGGGCGCGTCCAGGCCGGAGGCCAGGTGGGCGTGGACGCCTCGAAGGGTGATGTTCGGATACTCGGCCAAAAGGCGCGCGCAATGGTCGAGGGTGTCCTCGTCCATGCCGAAAGGGCCGCTCATGGTGAGGGCCGCGTTCGGCACGTTCACGGGCAGATTCGCGCGGAGCAGGACGTCCGCGGGGCCCAGGGCGGCCAGGCGAGCCAGCTCGTTCGGGCTCTCCACATGGATCCGGTCGGCCTTGAGCATGCGGGACAAGGCCAGTTCGTCAGCCGTTTTCCCGGGCCCGCCAAAAGCCACCGCCTTGCCGGGGAGGGTCTCCCGGACGTGGGCGAGTTCGCCGCCGGACGACACCTCCACGCCGTCGACGTGGGGCGCGAGAGTCCGGAGGATCTCGGCGTCCGGATTGGCCTTGGCGGCGTACAGGACCTCTGTGCCGGGAAGCGCGGCGCGTATGCCGCGGACATGGGATTCGAGTCCGGGCAGGTCGTACACATAGGCCGGGTAGCGGTCGAGGTCCAGCGCGAACTCGTTCACAGCGGTCGGGCGGCGAGCGGGTTGGGAACGGGGACGTAGGCCGCGCCGCGGTCGGCCGTCCGTGACCAGCGGGTGCGGAGATTCGCCTTGGCGGGCAGCGGCACACCGGCCAGGAGAGCCCTGACCTGCGGGTGGCGGTCGAAGGCGGCGAAATGCTTGCGCGCCGCCTGCCAGAGGGTCTCGTCCAAGGACGGGTGGAGGTCGGCGACGGCGGCGGCTATCTCGGTGAGGTGGTTGACGAGGAGGCAGTAGACGGCACGGTTCCAGCCCCTGTCGGGGGCATAGGTGAGGCCCTCGGCCACGCGGGCGGGGAGGTGCGACAGGTCCCAGTGCCCCGCGGTCAGTTTGGTGCCCTCCATGTCGCGGAAAACGGCATGGACGGGCATGCCGTCAGTGTCGACGCAGACGAGGACGTTCTGCAGGTGAGGTTCCAGGACGACGCCGTGGTCCAGATAGGCGCCCAGCACGGGCGGTGCCACCTGGGCCACGTATGCGTCCCACCAGGCTTGGGCGCTGTCCGGGGAGGAGAGGGCGGGCAGACCGGAGAGGAGCGCGTTGTAGGGGTCGGCCAGGGCGCCCGCCAGGAGAGGCGTGCCGGGAAGGGATCTGATGCCCTGCCGCAGGATCACTCCCAGACCCTCGTACAGGCGGCGGTCAGGGAGGGCGACGCTGCGGTAGGCGGGTTCTCTGAGGAACGTGGCGTTCAGCTTCTCCAGGATGGGCGGCAGCAACTCGTCGAGCGTCATCGCCCCGGTCAGTTCGTACCAGGCGTTCTTGCGGACGCAGTTGGTGATGCGCACATCGAGGCTGAACTTGCAGAACACATCGGCGTCCGGCAGATACGCGGTCCGGACGGACGAGGTGGGCACCGCCTCCATCTCGGACGGGCCGAGATTGACCAGGGACCCGGTCGCCAGGGCCCTCTGCAAGACGGGATTGTCCGCCAGCAAGGAGAACTGCCACGGATGGACGGGGAGCAACCGACGTCCAGGCGGCACCGAAGGGCCGTACTCCTCCAAGGTGGTGAACGCCTCAGCTGCCCCTTCCTCGGCGACGAGCCCTTCGGGCACGGCCAGCCACAGCGGGCGGAACCGGGCCCTCGTCTCGGGCGCGTACGGCAGCCACTCCTCCGGCGAACCCTGGCGGGCCTTGGGAGACGGGTGGAAACGGTGCCCCGCGACAAGAGACTGCTCTGAGTCGATGTAGTCGATGGAGTGGACCTCAGCGAATTCACCTCTGGCGGCGAGGATCGCGGTGAGCGCGGCGTGGCTGTCTCCGACCTGGACGAGGAATTCCGCGTTCGGGGAGCCGGTCGCCAGCTCCAGTTCACCCGCGACCAGGTTCGCCAGCCTGTCCCACGGAGCCGGTATCCACTCGTCCTCGCGGCGCTCCTCGTAGGGCGGCGCCAGGCGGCGGGTCGCCCCGACCGGGGGACGGGCCAGACCCGCGCGCAGCAGGACCCCCGCGCGGGGCAGCCGGAACACGAGGCGGGCCCCGTCCGGCCAGACCTGCTGCTCGGGCCCGCAGACCTCCCGGATCAGGCAGTTGAGCAGCGCGGTCGCGGTGGCGTCGTCGGCCGTGACGGCCGGTTCTGTCAGCAGCACGTCGTGTCCAGTAGGTAGTTGGGCCCCGGCGGGCCGTAGTGCTTGTTGATGTCGGCCGCGCCTGTCCTCGCCTTGTCGACGAGGGTCCCGGCGGTGACCATGGCCTTGCCCGGCAGGGTGTCGGCGTCGAGCGTGCGGGCGCGCAGGAACGCGTCCTCCGGCCCGAGCGCCCCGTCGAGCCGTTCGCGGATCATCCGGCGCCCGGTCCGCCAGGGGAGCAGGCCCCGCCCGGCCAGGCCCAGGGCGGGCGCCGCGGCGCAGAGATGCAGGGTGATGGTGACGAAGACGCGGGCGAGGGCCTCGGGATCGGACGTCGTCATCCGGCGGTCGACGAGATCGCGAGGGTCCGTGCCAGGGGAGGGCGGGACGCGCTCCCGGAGGCGGGACGGGTCGATCAGCGCGCCGTCGTTGTCCTTGATGAGGAGGCGGACCGGAGACTCGTCCAAGACGAGCGCCACGTTCTGCTGATGCGCCTCTAGCGCGATGCCGTACCGGAACAGCGTGACGCTAAAGGAGAGCAGCGCCGTCAGGTAGGCGCCGAAGAGCGCTTCGACGTCCCAGCGCTCGATGACGTGACCCTGGTCCGGCGCCTCGGCGAGCAGAGCCGCCACAGGGACGATGTGCGCGCGGGCGGTCTCGGGCGGGAAGCGCCGCACCAGATAGCCGAGAAGCGGGTCGTCGGCGTGGCCGTAGGTCTGTTCGTCGGCGAGAAGGACGGGAAGCGACGGCTCCCGTAAAAGGACCTGGCGCAGGATCCGTTCGACGAGCGCGCCGTCCGGAAGGGTGCCGGGCACGATGGTGCGCCGGTTGCGGACGCCGAGCGTGCTCGTCGGCAGCGGCATCTTCACGTGGTCGAGCGGCGCCGCCGCGACCGTCCGCATCGACAAAGTGGGTGTGACCTGCAAGTACGGATCGGGCGCGAGCGAGACGCCGGGGCGGGGGCCGACCTGCCGAGCCGCCAGCGGGTGGACGGGGAACAGCGCCCCGGCAGCGTCGTCCGAGCGCAGGCCCACGTCGGACGGCGCGGGCCACCACCCGGGGAGCGACCCGGTCCGCGTCGCGTTCCGCACCGCCGCCCAGCGCAGCGGGAACGACGGCGCGAACTCGGGCGCGTAGCGGCTCAGCTCGGCCAGGGACAGCCCGGAGCGGCTCCGGCCGGTGGGGTGCACAGGGTGGTCGTTGCAGGCCGCCAGCGTCTCGTAGAACGTGCCGGGGCCCGTCCGCATCTCGGCCGGGAGGCGTCCCAGCCGCCGGTGGACGGCCGGACGCGCCTCGCCGTGCAGCTGGATGGTCGCCAGGGCCTCAAGGCATTCGCGCTCGAAGGAAGCCGTGTCGTCACCCGGGTCGGCGACCAGACGGACGGCATGGAAGACGTCGCTCAGCCTCAGGCCCTGCCCAGGATCCACGACGAGCTCTGAAAGAAAGGCGGGCCGGGCTTCCACAAGACGCACGGAACGGCCCGGAAGCTCCAACGTGCGGCCCCGGACCCGGCGTCTTAGGCCCGCGTAGTCCTCCCTCAGCAACGCGTCCAGAACGCGGGCCGCGAGCGGGCCTTCGACGTCGTGGTCCGTCACGCGATCATCCAGTCGTGGGTCGCGCGGAACCGCGCCAGGGCGGCGTTCACTTCCTCCGGTCCAGGACCGATGGCGCGCACGGTGCCCAGGTAGTCGCGGTTGGTCCGGGTGAGGGAGACCGTGTCGCCCACCGCGCGCTGAGGACGGTACGCCAGTCGAACCGCGCCGTCCTCCACCTGCACGGGGCCGGGAGCCGCGGTGAGCGTGCCGCAGCGGTCGGCTATGACCGGCTCGGCCACGGCATGGCGAGGACGGGGGACCCGCCGTTCCGGCAGGGACGCCCCGAGATGGACCCGCAGGATCTGCTCGAACAGGGGCACGCCCAGCAGATCGGCCAGCAGGAAGTCGCAGTGGTCGCCGATCAGCCGGTAGTTGACCTCGATGACGCGGGCGCGCCCCTCGTGGACGACGAACTCGGTGTGGCACGCCCCGAAACCGACGCCCAGCGCCTCCAACTGCCGCAGGACCTGCTCCGTCTCCGGGGGAGGGGGCGCCCACTCAAGGCGCTCCTCCACGAAGAACGGCGGCGGCGAGAGCGTCGTGCGGAACGAGCCCAGCACCCGCAGCTCCCGTCCGTCCCCCAGCGTCTCCAGCGTGTGGAGACGGCCCGGCAGGTACTCCTCGGCCACGAGCGGATCGCCGCGGCGGGCCCGGATCTCCTCCACCCGGGCGGCCAGTTCCACGCCGTCGTGGACGAGGAACACGTCCTCGCTCGCCACCCCTTCGCGCGGCTTGAGGACGAGCGGATACGGCGCGCCCGCCGGGACCCGCCCCGCGTCTGCCGAGAAGACCGGGTCGAGGGACGCCAGGTGCCGCCGCATCAGCGCCTTGTTCTTCGCCCGGATCGCCGCCCGCCAGTCCTTCGCGGGCAGGCCGAAGTACGCGGCGGCCAAGGCGGCGGGCGCCTGCAGGAAGTCGCTGTTGGAGAAGACGGCCGCGGGCTCGCCCCCGCCGCACGCGGCGCCGTCCTCGACGCGCGCGATGATGTCGCGGAAGTCCGAGACGTCGCACTCGACCACCGGCACGCCGGCGTCGTGGGCGGAGGGACGGTCGGTGAGGAGCGTGACGTCGAGGCCCAGGCGCGCGGCGGCGGGCAGGAATCCGTGCGTCACCGAGTCGGTCGCCTTGCCGGCGACCAGGTAGAGAGAGGCGGCCACGACCGGCCCTTCCAGTGAGTGAGGTAAGCCTTGCCTAACTCGCAGTGATCAACCATAGTGGCCGGGGGGCCCTCCGCACGCAAGAACGATGGCACCGCGTGTCCCGGCCCGTCCCGCGATCCGCCAGGATGGACGCCATGGATCTTGTCGACCGGTGGGTGGCGCTGGCGGGACCCCACACCCGGCACATCGGGACCGAGCTCGACCGGCGCTACGGGGAGTCGCACCGCCGCTACCACACCCGCGCGCACCTCGTCGCGGTGCTCGATCTCGTGGACGAGCTGGCCGGGCACGCCGACGACCCGGACGCCGTCCGGATCGCCGCCTGGTTCCACGACGCCGTCTACGACCCCGAGCGCGCCGACAACGAGGAGCGCAGCGCCCGCCTGGCCGCGCGCATGCTCGCCGACACCGACGTCCCGGACGCGGTCGTCGCGCGCGTGGTGCGGCTCGTCGAGCTGACCGCCACGCACGCGCCGGAGGAGGGCGACCGCGACGGGCAGGTCCTCTGCGACGCCGACCTCGCGGTCCTCGGCGCGGAGCCCGAGCGGTACGCCGCCTACGCGGCCGCCGTCCGCGAGGAGTACGCGTTCGTCCCCGACGAGTTCTTCCGCGCCGGACGGGCCGAAGTCCTCAACGGCCTCCTGGCCCTGCCCCGGCTCTTCCACACGCCCGCCGCACGCGAACGGTTCGAGGAACGCGCCCGAAACAACGTGCGGACGGAACTCCTGCTCCTCAACGCCTAGACGCCCAGCCGGCCGTCCGGAACCGGCCGGGGCCGGTACGCCTTGCGGCGGCGCAGGCCCGCTCTGGTCAACCGCAAGAGCAGCTCCTGGCAGCCCACCGCCTCGGCGCCCTGGAGCAGCGCCGCCTCATAGAGCTCCGACGGGACGTCGTAGTGGTCGCGCTCGAACGCCCGCGGCGGCATCCCCAGTTCCGCGGCGAACACGTGCAGCTCGTCGTAGGACACGTCACTGACCATGTGCGACCACACGCGTCCCCGCGCGGGCCACAGCGGCGGGTCGATGAGGATCAAGGCCACTCCCGCGATCGAGGCAAGGCGATCCCTTACTGTGATTCTCCAGTCTCGGGGAACCCGAGGGGTCGGGACGTCCGGAGATCCCGGACAGAGGTCACTCAGCCCGACATTACGACATGCGAAGGGGCATGCAGGTGAACGATGTTGTCGCCTACATCCAGGCGGACCGCGACCGGTTCGTCGCCGACCTCAAGGAGTGGCTGGCGATCCCGTCCATCTCCGGGGACCCGGCGCACGCCGAGGATGTGCGCACCTCCGCCGGATGGCTCGCGGAGTACCTGCGCGGCCAGGGATTCCCCACCGTCGAGGTCTGGGAGACCTCCGGCCTGCCGGCGGTGTACGCCGAATGGCCCGCCGAAGACCCGCAGGCCCCGGCGGTCGTCGTCTACGGGCACCACGACGTCCAGCCGGTCGAGCCGCTGGAGGAGTGGGAGACCGACCCGTTCAAGCCCGTCGAGAAGGGCGACCGGCTCATCGGGCGCGGCGCGTCCGACGACAAGGGCCAGGTCTTCTTCCACACCCTCGGCCTGCGCGCGGCGCTCGCCGCGTCCGGGCGGCAGTCCCCGCCCGTCACCGTCAAGCTGCTGGTCGAGGGCGAGGAGGAGTCCGGCTCGGCGCACTTCGCCGAGCTGCTGCGCACCCACCGCGACCGGCTCGCCTGCGACGCCGTCGTCATCAGCGACACCACCATGTGGGCGGCGGACGTGCCGTCCATGTGCACCGGCATGCGCGGTCTCGCCGAGGCCGAGGTCACGCTGCGCGGCCCGGACGGCGACCTGCACTCCGGCTCGTTCGGCGGCGCCGTCCCCAACCCGCTCCACGCGATGGCCTCGCTGCTCGCCGCCCTGCACGACGCCGACGGCCGCGTCGCCGTCCCCGGCTTCTACGACGACGTCGTCCCGCTGACCGACGAGGAGCGGGAGCTGTTCGCCCGGCTGCCGTTCGACGAGGCCGAGTGGCTGCGCACCGCCGGGAACAGCCGCGCCGCCCACGGCGAGAAGGGCTACACGACCCTCGAACGCGTCTGGGCCCGGCCGACCGCCGAGATCAACGGCATGTGGGGCGGGCACACCGGCCCGGGCGGCAAGACGATCGTCCCCCGCGAGGCGCACGCCAAGATCTCGTTCCGGCTCGCCGCCGGGCAGGACCCCCGCAAGGTCCAGAAGCAGTTCGAGGCGTGGGTCGCCGAGCAGGCGCCGCCCGGGGTCGAGGCCGAGGTCCGCGTCCCGGCCGGCGGGGTCCGGCCCTGCTTCTCGCCGATCGACTCGCCCGGCGTGAAGGCCGCGCGGCGCGCCATGGAGCGGGCGTTCGGCGCCGAGGTGCTGTTCACCCGCGAGGGCGGCAGCGGCCCCGAGGCCGACCTCGCCGACATCCTGGAGGCGCCGCTGGTCTTCGTCGCGGTCGGGCTGGACGGCGACCGCATCCACGCCCCCAACGAGAAGGTCGAGATCCCCCTGCTGCTCAAGGGCGCCGAGACCGCCGCGTACCTGTGGGAAGAACTCGCGGCCGCGCTGCGCTGAACACGCCGGAGAGGAGCACGATGACCGACGCCCCGCTGGAGAGTCTGCACGCCCCGCTGGAATGGCTCGCGCTCGCGCGCGGCACGCTGGACCGCGTCGCGCTGAACCGCCGCGACGAGGCCTGGGTGGACGCGGCATGGGCGGACCCCAGGACGCGCGTGCTGGTCATCCAGGAAGGTCAGGCGCCGGTCACCTTCGAGCCCGCTCCCGCGCTGGTCCTCGTCCCGCCGGACCAGGCGCCGGACGGCGACCGGTGGCTCCTCGGCGTCGACGGCGACGGCGTCGCCCACTTCGGGGTGAACGGCCCGCTGCCCGTCATCGAGGGGGCGCGGCCGGCGGGGCTCCGCCGCGTCGGCGCCCTCCTCGGCGACCAGGACTCCGGCCTGCTCACCCACGCCGTCGCCCTGGAGCACTGGCACGGCACCCACCGGTACTGCCCGCGGTGCGGCGCCCGGACGCGCGTGGCGTCCGCCGGGCACGTGCGCGTCTGCCCCGAGGACGGCTCGCAGCACTTCCCGCGCGTCGACCCCGCCGTGATCATGCTGGTGACGGACGAGGCCGACCGCGTGCTGCTGGCCCGCGGCCCCCAGTGGCCCGCCGACCGCCGCTCGATCCTCGCCGGGTTCGTCGAACCGGGCGAGTCGCTCGAACAGGCCGTCGCGCGGGAGGTGGAGGAGGAGGTCGGGCTGCCCGTCCGGGACGTCCGCTACCTCGGCAGCCAGCCGTGGCCGCTGCCGCAGAGCCTCATGCTCGGGTTCACCGCGCGGACGGACGGGGACCTCCCGCTGCGCCCCGACCCCGAGGAGATCCTGGACGCCGCCTGGTACACGCGCGAGGAGCTGCGCGCCGCCATCGACGCGGGCGAGATCGTCGCACCGGGCCCGCTGTCCATCGCCGCCCAGCTCATCATGCGCTGGTACGGCGGCGAACTCCCCAAGATGCCGCCGTTCTAGGGGCCCGCGCACGCGGAAAGGCCCGCCGACCGTCCGGGTCGGCGGGCCTTCTCCTCGGGTCTCAGCCCGCGTCGGCGATCTGCGCGAGGCGGCGCTTGACCTCCTTGGCGCTGGGGTTGGTCGCGGCCGTGCCGTCGGGGAACACCAGGGTCGGGACCGTCTGGTTCCCGCCGTTGACGCTCATCACGAAATCGGCGGCCGCGGGGTCGCGCTCGATGTCGACCTCCACCATCTGGATGCCGTCGCGGGCCAGCTGGCTCTTCAG
This sequence comes from Actinomadura sp. NPDC023710, assembly GCF_040639875.1. Lineage (NCBI taxonomy): Bacteria > Bacillati > Actinomycetota > Actinomycetes > Streptosporangiales > Thermomonosporaceae > Actinomadura > Actinomadura sp. NPDC023710. Next base: position 19,776 of record NZ_JBFAGB010000056.1, on the reverse strand, counting down.
CCGCCGGCAGAACCCGCACCAGGACGTCGTGTACATGGTGAGCTGGCCGGCCGCGCCCTTGGCCCGGTCGGTCGTCGGCGTCGCCATCGCTTCCGCGTCTCCTTGCGCTCGGGGGTGTGCCTCCGCAAGAACAGTAGACAGCCGTTTCCCATTCCGCGTTGTCCACAGGCGGCGGGATGGCTGATACAGGTGAGGCGGGCTGCGAGTATGGGGGAATGTCAGCTGAGTCGGTGCTGGAGGGACTGGACCCCGAGCAGCGGGCGGTCGCCGAAGCGGTGAAGGGCCCGGTCTGCGTCCTCGCGGGCGCCGGGACGGGCAAGACCAGGGCCATCACCCACCGGATCGCCTACGCCACCCTCACCGGCGTCGTGACCCCGCAGCGGGTGCTCGCCGTGACGTTCACCACACGGGCGGCGGGAGAGCTGCGCAGCCGGCTGCGGCAGCTCGGCGCGCCCGGCGTCCAGGCCCGCACGTTCCACGCCGCCGCGCTGCGGCAGCTCGGCTACTTCTGGCCGCGCGTCGTCGGCGGCGAGCCACCGAAGATCGTCGACTCGAAGATCCGGCTGGTCGCGGACGCGGCGCGGGCGTGCCGGCTCACGCTCGGCCGCACGGAGCTGCGCGACGTCGCGAGCGAGATCGAGTGGGCGAAGGTCACCCAGAACCGCCCCGAGGACTACCCGGCCGCGGTCGTGAAGGCGGGCCGCCGGCCGCCCGCCGAGGTCGTCGACGTGGCCCGCGTCTACGCGATGTACGAGCAGCTCAGGCGCGAGCGCAACCTGCTCGACTTCGAGGGCATGCTGGAGCTGACCGCCGCCGTCCTCACCGAGCACCGCGAGGTCGCCAACCAGGTCCGCGAGCAGTACCGGTACTTCGTCGTGGACGAGTTCCAGGACGTCAACCCCCTGCAGAAGATGCTGCTCGACACCTGGCTCGGCGACCGCGACGACCTGTGCGTCGTCGGCGACCCCAACCAGACGATCTACTCCTTCACCGGCGCGTCCCCCTCCCACCTGCTCGACTTCACCCGCGAGCACCCGGACGCCAAGGTCGTCAGGCTCGTCCGCGACTACCGCTCGACGCCGCAGGTCGTCCGGCTGGCGAACGGGGTGATCGGGCAGGCGCGGGGGGCGCGGCACAAGCTGGAGCTGGTCGCGCAGCGCGACAACGGGCCCGAGCCCGTGTTCAACGAGTACGACGACGAGGTCGCCGAGGCCGACGACGCCGCCCGGCGGGCCCGCAAGCTGATCGAGGAGGGCGTCCCCGCCAGGGAGATCGCGATCCTCTACCGGATCAACGCGCAGTCCGAGACGTACGAGTCGGCGCTCGCGGCCGTGGGCGTCCCGTACGTGCTGCGCGGCGCGGAGCGCTTCTTCGAGCGGCCCGAGGTGCGCGAGGCCGTGGTCCGGCTGCGCGGCGCGGCGCGTGCGGGCGCCGACGCCGAGACCGACGGGATGGGGCTGATCCAGACCGTCCGGCACGTCCTGAGCGGCGCGGGGTTCTCCGACCGGCCGCCCGAGGGCGCGGGCGCGGCCCGCGCGCGCTGGGAGTCCCTGGCGGCGCTGGCGCAGCTCGCCGAGGACATGGCCGCCGACGACCCCGCGGCCGGGCTCACCGAGTTCGTCGCCGAGCTGGAGGAGCGCACCGTCGCGCAGCACGCGCCGCCGCTGGAGGGCGTCACGCTCGCCTCGCTGCACGCCGCCAAGGGCCTGGAGTGGGACGCGGTGTTCCTCGTCGGGCTGGCCGAGGGCACGCTGCCCATCATCTACGCCAAGACGCCCGAGCAGATCGAGGAGGAGCGCCGCCTCCTGTACGTCGGCGTGACGCGGGCCCGCGTGCACCTGAACCTGTCGTGGGCGCTGGCGCGCTCGCCCGGCGGAACGCAGGCGCGCCGCCCGTCCCGCTTCCTGGACGGCCTGACCGGCAAGACCACCACGCACACGCCCGCGCGCGTCGACCGGACGAAGCGGCGTCCCGCCAAGGGGCCGCAGCCGTGCCGCGTCTGCGGGCGCCCGCTGACCGCCGCCGTCGAGCGCAAGCTCGGCCGCTGCGAGGACTGCCCCTCCGAGCTGAACGAGGAGCTCCTCCACGCGCTCAAGGAGTGGCGCGCCGAGACGGCGGGCGAGCAGAAGGTGCCCGCCTACGTGGTGTTCACGGACGCGACGCTCCAGGCGATCGCCGAGCACGCCCCCGAGTCCCGGGAGGACCTGGCCCGCATCCCGGGCGTCGGCAGGGTCAAGCTCGACCGCTACGGCGACGCCGTCCTCGGCCTCTGCGGGCACTGACGCCGCCCGGGCGGGGCCGGGCGCCGAGGGGGCCGGCGTCGCGGGGTGAGAGCCGGCTCACACGCACCGATAGGGAAGACTTGCCGCCGTGAAGGAATCGCTGAAGGCACTGCTGGACCTGCTCGACCTGGAGCAGATCGAGAACGACATCTTCCGGGGCCGCAGCCCCGAGGAGCGGCGGCAGCGCGTGTTCGGGGGGCAGGTGGCGGGGCAGGCGCTCGTCGCCGCCGGGCGCACCGTCCCGGCGAACCGGCCCGTCCACTCGCTGCACGCCTACTTCATCCGGCCCGGCGATCCGCTGGTCCCCCTCGTCTACACCGTCGACCGGGTCCGGGACGGGCGGTCCTTCACCACCCGCCGCGTCACCGCCGTCCAGCACGGCAAGGCGATCTTCACGCTGTCGGCGTCGTTCCAGGTCGACGAGGACGGCCCGTCCCACCAGGCCCCCATGCCGGAGGCCCCCGCCCCGGAGACGCTGCCGGACGGCCTGACCCGCCTCACGCCGCTGTTCGGCGAGGTCGGCGCACGCGAGTTCGTCACCCGCCGCCCGTTCGACATCCGGCACGCGACGGCGCTGTCGTGGGAGGCGGCCAAGGACCCCGCCCTGGCCACGCCCGAGTCGAAGGTGTGGCTCAAGGTGGACGGGGAGCTGCCGCACGACCCGCTCCTGCACGTGTGCCTCATGACCTACGCCTCGGACATGACGCTGCTCGACACCGTCCTGCTCAACCACGGGCTGGCCTGGGGCGACAAGCGGACGATGGGTGCCAGCCTCGACCACGCGATGTGGTTCCACCGGCCGTTCCGCGCCGACGACTGGCTGCTGTACTACCAGGACACGCCGTTCGCCGGCGGCGCCCGCGGGCTCGCCCGCGGCCAGGTGTTCACCCGCTCGGGGGAGCTGGTGGTGTCCGTCATGCAGGAGGGCCTCATCCGCGTCTCGGGCACCGAACGCAAGGCGCCCGGTGACCCGTCCGTGAGATGATCGTTCCGTACGGGGCTCCCGGGAGTTTCGACGCTCGCGAGGCGCCCGGGGTTCTGCGGAACGAGGGTGAAGTCCCCCACGAAACCGCAGGTCAAAAATATCTTGCTTGATCCGGCGGAGTCCCCGTACGCTCGACGCGAGCAATCAACCGGCCGACCGGTGTGGATCTTGAATCCGCCGGCCCGGCCCGAGGAGCCAGAGAGGTGGTGTGCAGTCCGGTGAGCAACACGTTGATCAAATCCGCGTCGTCCTGGACCGCGGCCTGCCCCGGCACCTCGATGCTCGGCACCTCCGTGTCCCGCGCCCCGATGACCCGTCTCTCGAAGCCCGGCGAGTCCGTCGCGTATTTCGAGGCGTCCGTCATCGAGGCGTCCGCCCTGCGACAGCGTGAGCGCGGCATGTGGCGGCGCGACGAGCGCGGGCTGCGCGGCACGAATCTGTGCGATCTGCGCTTCGAGCAGCGAATCCAGGACGACCAGGGGCGCAGTGTCTTCGAACACCTTCTCGAGGACATGAGCGCTCCGGCTCCGGCCACGGCCCACGTGGGCGTCACCTTCAAGGGTGGCGTGTCGGGTCCGTACCCCTGGAGGCGACGACCGGTCTAGAACAAGACCGGCAAGCCCCCAGGCCGCGGATCCAGACACCGGATCCGCGGCCTTCTTCTTTGTCCAGACCCACCGACACGCCCGTTGAGATCCAACGAGAGGAACAAGGGTGACTGTGATGCAGGGGGCTCTCGCAGTAAGCGAGGAGGACCTCACGCTTCCGTGCCGGACCGACCCGGAGCTGTTCTTCGCCGAGGCTCCCGCCGACGTCGAGCTCGCCAAGGCCCTGTGCCTGGAGTGCCCGCTCCGCAAGGAGTGCCTCGCCGGGGCGCTGGAGCGCAAGGAGCCCTGGGGCGTCTGGGGCGGCGAACTGTTCGTCCGCGGTGTGATCGTGCCGCGCAAGCGGCCGCGCGGCCGCCCGCGCAAGCACCCGCGCCCCGACGAAGTGGCGGTGTGAGGCGACCATGCCCACCACGCCGGTGATCGGCCGGACCGATTCCGGAGGCGCGGCCCCCGCGCGGGGACCGCGCCTCCGGGCGGCCGGAGAGAACGAGATGACGGTGCTCAGCGAGATGACGTTGCTCAGCCAGGATCTGTCCCGGGAGCGAATACCCGCGACCGTGCCCGACGAGCTCGCCGCCCGCGTGGTCGCGCTCAGGCGCGCCCGCCGGGAGGCGCGGACCAGGGCGTCGCGGGTGCGGCGCGTCCTGCTCGCGCCCACCGCGGCCGGCGAGGCGTACGCGCACCCGCAGCGGCCGCGGCACCGGGACTGACCGACCGACCGGGCCCCAGAGAGAAGCAGGACCGAGAGACGAAGCAGGACTGAAAGACGCAGCAGGACTGAAAGACACAGAGCTCGCCGGTCGCAGGCCGCCGTCCGTTCTTTCTTGGATGGTTTGGCGGACGGCACGCCTCCCGGCGGGCGCGTGGAGCGCGTCCGGTGGCCCACTCACCGGACGCGTGAAGAGCGGGGCCCCGCGCACCTCATCAGTGCGCGGGGCCCCCGGGCTTCTCCGGGTGCCGGCGCCTCCGCGTGCGGCGCCTCCCGGGTGGAGCGGTCAGCCGCTGACCAGCTCGCCGTCCGCGTCGTCGGCGAAGCCGGGCACCCACTTCAGCGACTCGGCACGGGCCGGGATCTCGCACTCGAGCTGGCACAGCACGCCGGTGCCCGCCGACAGCACCCGATGGATGATCACGTACTCGGGCGGCAGGTTCAGCTGCCGGACGACGTTGGAGGGGCGCAGGTCGGTGACCTGGGCGGCCATGTCGCGCAGCCACTCGCGGTTGAACTTGAACGTCTCGGTGACGAACGGCTCGGTGATCGGTGCGAGGAACGCCTGGAGCGACTCGGCGTCGATGTCCACGCCCTCGCGGATGAAGTCCTCCCGGCGCAGGGCGTCCTCGACCTCGTCGATGTCGGCCATCGTTCCGATCCGCAGCAGCAGCCCGAGCCGGCGCTGGAACCCGCCGGGAATGCGGTCGACGGCGCCGAAGTCCAGGACGCCGAGCCGGCCGTCCTCCAGCAGCCGGAAGTTGCCGGGGTGCGGGTCGCCGTGCAGCATCCCGGACCGCTTCGGTCCCGACAGCAGGAACCGGCAGTACAGCAGGGCCGCGTGGTCGCGGGTCTCCTGGTCCCCGTCGCTGATGATCTTCGAGAGCGCGGTGCCGTCCATCCACTCGGTGATCAGGATGTTGCCGGACTGCGCGATGACCTCGGGGATGGCGAAGTCGGGGTCGTCCAGGTAGGCCTCGCGGAACCGCGCCTGCGACTCGGCCTCGATCGTGTAGTCGAGCTCCTCGACCACCCGCTCCTTGAGCTCGGCCAGCATCGACTTGACGTCCAGGCCGGGCATCAGCACCCCGAACAGCCGGCCCAGCCGGGCGAGCTGGTTGAAGTCGCTGATCAGCGCCTTGCCCGCGCCCGGGTACTGCACCTTCACCGCGACGGCCCGGCCGTCGTGCCAGACGGCGCGGTGCACCTGGCCGATCGACGCGGCGGCGGCCGGCCGGTCGTCGAACGACTCGAAGTAGTCGCGCCAGTCCTCCCCGAGGAACTCCTCCAGCACCTTGTGGACGGTCGACACCGGCAGCGGGGGAGCGGCCTCCTGCAGCCTGGTCAGCGTGGCCCGGTACGGGCCGGCGATCTCCGGTGGAAGCGCCGCCTCGAAGATCGACAGCATCTGGCCGAGCTTCATCGCGCCGCCCTTGAGCTCGCCGAGCACCTTGAACAGCTGCTCGGCGGTCCGGGTCTGGATCTCCATCGCGACCGTCTCCGCCGGCCGGCCGAAGGTCCGCTTCCCCATGCCGAGGGCGGTGCGTCCCGCGAAGCCGATGGGGAGGGACGCCAGCTTTGCTGACCGCGTCACCGCGCGGCGGGGAAGATCGCTCACGTCGACCATTGTCGATGATCCACTGTCGTGCACGCCACAACCCTCTCGAACTCTCCCCGAAGCCGGAACCGGCCCACCCGGCTGACCTGGGCAAATGTGGTAAGTGTGCGCTTTCTCACGCGGAGGAGGGGCCGCGCGCCGCGCGCCCCGGCGGGCGCGGTACGGTGCCGGACATGTCCGCGGAGCCTGCCGATGTGCTAGTGATCGACCGCCGTCCCGACGGGATCGCCGTCCTCACCCTGAACGACCCCGGCCGCCGCAACGCCATGGCGGACGACCTCACCGCCGCGTGGAAGCGGGCCGTCGAGGACCTGCGCGCCGACCCGGCCCTGCGCTGCGTCGTCGTGACCGGCGCCGGCACCGCGTTCAGCTCCGGCGGCGAACTGTCCTGGCTGGCCGGCACCGGCGACGTCGCCGTCCCGCCGCTGCGCGACCGGATGCTGGAGTTCTACCGGACGTGGCTCGCGATCCGCGGCCTGGAGGTGCCGACGATCGCCGCCGTCAACGGGCACGCCGTCGGCGCCGGCCTCTGCCTCGCGCTGGCCTGCGACCTGCGGTACGCGGCGCGGGACGCCAAGCTGCTCGCCCCGTTCACCGCGCTCGGCCTGCACCCCGGCATGGCCGCGACCTGGCTGTTCCCCGAGGTCGCCGGGCTGCCGCTGGCCCGCGAGATGCTGCTGGCCGGACGGGTCCTCACCGGTGCCGAGGCCGCCGAGCACGGCCTGGTCAACCGGGCCCTCCCGCGCGAGGACGTGCTGGAGGAGTCCCTCGCCGTCGCCGCGCGGATCGCGGCGCAGGCGCCGATCGCGACCCGGCTCACCAAGGTCGCCCTGGCGAACGGCGGCCACCCCGACATGGAGTCGGCGCTGCGCTGGGAGTCCCTCGCCCAGCCGGTGACGATGGCGTCCAAGGACATGCGCGAAGGGCTCGCGGCCCAGCGAGAGAAGCGCCGCCCGCAATTCTCAGGCGAGTAAAGTGCGCGGGCGGTCGCCGGAACCGTCCGCCGAGATTGGTGGAAGCGTTGGAGAACTGTCCAAAACGTAGGGGTTGACCTGCGGTAACGCCCAACACCCCCTGTGGATTTGGCAAAAATTCGAGTACGGTTCTGACCGTGCCCCCTAACGTTGAGGTCCGCCGCAGCCCGAGGCGCAGGCGCACCGTGTCCGCCTACCGTGAGGGCGACAAGGTGGTGGTGATGGTTCCGTCCAGGCTGAGCAAAGCCGAAGAGGAACAGTGGATCGCGACCATCCTGGAACGCCTCGCGGAGAGGGAGCGCCGGCGGCGGCCCACCGACGCCGACCTCCAGTCCCGCGCCCAGGAGCTGTCCCGCCGCTACCTGGCCGGCCGCGCCGACCCGGTCAGCGTCCGCTGGGTCGCCAACCAGCGCGCCCGCTGGGGATCGTGCACCCCCGACGACGGCACGATCCGGCTGTCCACGCGGCTGCGCGGCATGCCCGGCTGGGTCGTGGACTACGTCCTCGTCCACGAGCTGGCGCACCTGCTCATCCCCGGGCACGGCGCCGACTTCTGGCAGCTGGTCGGCAACTACCCGAAGGCCGACCGCGCCCGCGGCTACCTGGAGGGCGTCGCCGCGGCCGCCCACCTGCCGCTCGAAGCCGACGCCCCCGACGACGTCGCGGACATCCACCACGGCGACGGCCTGCACCCCGGCGAGGAGTACCCGCACGAGGCCGCCGGGTGACCGAGCAGGTCACCACGGGGCGGCCGCAAGGCCCGGCGCGCTGCGCCGCCGTGCTCGCGTGGCCCTCCGGCTCCGCCGTGCCGCCCGGCCTCGACCCGGAGGATTTCCGGCTCGCGCTGCTCGAAGACACCTACGAGGTCGTCGCCGGACTCGAACTGGTGACGCCCGCGCTCGTCCTGGACCCGCCGGACCAGCCGGACGCCGAGGCCGTCACCTGGCCGGGCACGCCGATCGTCCGCGAGGCCACCCTCGCCGGCGCGTTCGCCGCCCTGCACGCCCTCGGCGCCGAGACCGCCGCACTGATCGCCCCCGACGCCCCCGACCTGCCGCCGCTGCTGCTCGGCAAGCTCTTCCGCGCCCTCGGCGCGGCCCCGGCCGCCGCCTGCCAGGCCGAAGGCGCCGACGCCCGCGGCAACGGCCTGGTCGCCCTCGCCGCCCGCCTCCCGCTGCCCGGCTGGCTCGCCGGCGCCCTGCGCGAGGTCGACCTCGACACCCCCGACGCCCTCGCCCGGCTCCGCGCCGCCGCGCCGCGCCCCGGGCTCGTGCCGCAGGGCCCCGGCTGGCACCGCCTCCGCACCCCCGACGACCTGCGGTTCCTGGACCCCGGCCTGGAAGGCTGGGAGAGCACCCGCGCCCTCCTGGAAGGCCACCCGCTCAGGGGTTGAGCCCACGCCGGGCCAGGGCGTGCCGGACCAGGCTTCGCGTGGACTCGTCCGCCGAGAAGGGCAGGGCCGGCACCGGGAACCACCGCGCCTCGTCCCCGCCGGCCGCAGGCTCCGGCACCGCCCGGGGCGGGGCCGTCGCCGCGAACTGCACGTCGAAATGCAGCAGGTCCCGGCCACGGCAGCGAGCACGATAGCGATCGAGCCGGAGGGGGGAGGGCTCCACCTCGATGCCCGGGATGCCGGACTCCTCGGCGGCCTCCCGCCGCGCCGCCGCGACGAGGTCGGCGTCGCCGGTCTCGCAGTGGCCGCCGAGCTGAGTCCATCTGCCAAGCCCGCGGTGGTGCGTGAGCAGCACGTTCGCCCGTGCCCGGTCGAAGACGACGATGCCGACCGTGATGTGACCGGACCCGCAGCCGCGATCGGTGCCGTCGGGATGAACGGCCAGATGCTCCAGGAACTCCGTCCGGAGCCGCTCCTGCTCCCCGCTCGGCGCACTCCACCCGAGCAGCATCGAGACCGCCTCACCGTGAGGAGCCGAATCGGTGTGACGGTCCGAGGCGCCGGCGGGCCGGGAGCCGGAGCCGGGGATCATGTCAGGTCCCCGGCGTCCCACTCGGTGAGGAAGTCGGCGAGGAACTGCTCCAGGACGCGATGCCGTCGCTCGGCCAGGCGGCGTGCGCCCGGCGTGTTCATCCTGTCCTTCAGCAGGAGGAGCTTCTCGTGGAAGTGGTTGATCGTGGTGCCCTGGCGGTTGAGGTAGTCGTCCACGGACGCATGCAGGTGCGGCGGCAGGTCGGGCAGGTGCATGGGCTCGCCCTTGAAGCCGCCGTAGGCGAAGGCGCGCGCCACTCCGATGGCCCCGAGCGCGTCGAGCCGGTCGGCGTCCTGGACCACCTTCCCCTCGATGGTCGGCATCGCGGACACGGTGCCCGCTCCCTTGAAGGACATCGTCGCGATGATGTCCGCCACGGCCCGCGCGAGATCCTCCGGCTCGCCGAGGCCGACGAGCCAGGCGAAGGCCCGGCGCGAGCCCTCGTCCAGATCGCCGCCGTTGAGCTTGTAGTCGGAGATGTCGTGGAGCAGGGCGGCGAGTTCGACCACGTACAGGTCGGCCCCTTCTCCGGCGCCGAGCTCCCGGGCCAGCCGGTGGACCCTCGCCACATGCCACCAGTCGTGCCCGGACGAGTCCGAGTGCAGCGTCTCCCGGGCATATTCGGCGGTGCGCTCGATGACCTCAGTCTTGTTCACGAGTCGGTGCTCCCGGAGTCAGGATGTCGTTGCGGACCAGGGGCCGGGACGCATCGGGGGTGGGGGCCCGGAAACCGTCGAAGTCGCAGTGCCGGCACGGTTCGAGGTCCGCGCGCTCGGACCGCAGCAGGCTCGCGCGGTAGCGGGCGAGCAGCGGGGATCGCCAGATCTCCGTCAACGGAGTCTCGGCGACGTTCCCCACGCGGATGCGGCCGTAGGCGTCAAAGCAGCACAGGTTGACCTCACCGGTGTAGGAAATGTGCAGGTCGGTGAACGGAAGCGCGCAGAAGCCGCGGGGCTCCGCGGTGGGGTGAGGCTTGTTCGGTGCCAGGCCCGCCCGAGTGGTGAGGATCTCCGTTCGCCGCCGCACGCTGATCCGGATGTCATGATGCCGCAGGCGGTCGGCCTCGGCCAGCAACCCGCGGATCGGAGCGATGACGCGTCTGCCGTCGGAGTAGTTGTTGACGGACAACGTCGACAGGCCGGCCTCGAACAGCTCCGCCACCTGGGCCGGCCGGGCCAGGGTGCCGTTCGTGAGGACGCGGATGTCGGCTGCCGGGCAGGAGCGGCGGAAGGTCGCCACGATGTCGGGGAGCCGGTGGTCGAGCAACGGCTCGTTGTTCCCGAAGGGCGCGATCCGCCCGGTGTAGCCCAGTTCGCCCAGCTGCCGGGCGATCAGATCGATCGCGGCGAGGTCCAGCTCGCCGGCGGGACGCGGGTCGACCGCCCGCGAGACCGGGCAGAACGTGCAGGTGTGGTTGCAGCCCGCGCGCGTCTCCACCGAGACCAGATTGAAGATCCGGTCCTCGGCGGACCACAGCCGCGCGAACTCCGGGCGCAGGACGCGGTCGACGGCCGCCCGCTGCCGGTCCGTGTTCTTCTCCTCCTCCAGCGCCAGGACGGAGGGGTCCTCGGTGACCTCGACATGGTCGCCGAGGTCGCGCAGCCACGCCGGTGCGGCGACGCCGCGGGGAAACCTGATCCTGATCAAGCCTGCGCCCCGTGGATGGTGTCGAGGACCCTGCGGTAGGCGTCCAGGACGTCCGGAAAGGACCGGCGCTGCGCCACCATCTCCCGCAGCGCCGCGAGATCCACGAAGTGCACGGGGTCGTACTTCGGGGAGTCGAACGCCGTGTGGTCGTCCAGCAGCCGCAGGACGTAGATCAGGTCGTAGTGGAACCGCACGAAGGTGCGCTGGCGGTGGATCTCGCGCTGCACCAGGAACGGCGCGGCGAAGCGCTGGATCTCGCCGAGGTGCCCGGTGTTCTCGTCGATGCCGTGGTGGAAGTGGTCATCGAACCTGTACTGCCGCGGATTGAGACCCAGCCGCTCCTCCAGCCGCAACTGCAGTGCGAAATTGGGGAACTCCGAACGCTTCACGCGACCGCCGGGCGGCAGCATCACCTTGTGGTGCGGGTGCCGGTACATGAGCAGTTCGTTCCGCGAGTTCAATATGAGCGCCTCAACGGCGTACCGGCCACCCGCCACATAGGAGAAGACGTACTGGGTGAGCAGCACGAGCAGCCAGCCGACCACGCCCGCCACCGCGACGCCGATCAGCAGGTTCCGGAAGGCCGGATAGCGGTCGTCGATAACGCTGGAAACCAGATTGATCAATATGCCGACGAGAGCCACACCGAAGGCGAACCTGACGAAGGAACGGAACCTGTCCAACCGAAGCCTGCCTGTGACGGATAGAGCGTGCGCGGCCGAAGATTTCGGCATCAGCGTACGGTGATCCGCTTAGCCGCTCAATGCGTGATTACACGGAATGCAGCGCCATTTCCGCATCGTCGCGCCGGCGGCGTCGTCAGGCCCTCCCGACGCGCGGGTAGCGGGAGTTGGCGGGATGGCGGCGGCGCCGCTCCTGGTCGAGCGGCCGCTGCCAGCACAGGCTCGCCCGCGCGATCCGCCTGCGGATCGCGTTCGTGGACGAGCCGGGCTCGTACCGGCAGCCGTTCACCCGCGACGGGCGCGACCGGCTCATGCGCGCGGCCCCTCGTCGCCGGGCCCCCGTTCGCCACCGGGATCGCCGCCGTCCGGCTCCTCCCCGGAGTCCTTCTCGTCGGGCTTCTCGTCGGGCTTCTCGTCCTCGTCCAGCCCCTTGGTGAGCCTGGACAGATCGATGTCGGACAGGCCCTCGATCTCGGCGCGGCCGTGGACGAAGCCCTCCGGGTCGTCCAGGTCGTCGGACGTCGGCAGCAGGTCGGGGTGCTCCCAGACGGCGTCCCGGCCCTCGGTGCCGCGCGCCTCGGTCAGCGACCGCCACAGCGTCGCCGCCTCCCGCAGCCGTCGCGGGCGCAGCTCCAGGCCGACGAGCGTCGCGAACGTCCGCTCCGCCGGGCCGCCCGTCGCGCGGCGCCGCCGCACCGCCTCCGCCAGCTTCACCGAGCCGGGCAGCCGGCCCTGCGCGGCCTCGTTCACGACCGTGTCGACCCAGCCCTCGACCAGCGCCAGCGCGGTCTCCAGCCGGGCCAGCGCCGCCTTCTGCCGCGGCGTCTCCTCGGGCTGGAGCTGGATCTCCCCGCCGAGCGCCTCCTGGATGGCCTCCGGGTTGCTCATGTCGAGCCCCTGGACGGCCTGCTCGATGCCCGACAGGTCGACGGTGATGCCGCGCGCGTACTCCTCGACCGCGCCCAGCAGGTGCGAGCGCAGCCACGGCACGTGCGTGAACAGCCGCTGGTGCGCGGCCTCCCGCAGCGCCAGGTAGAGCCGGACCTCGTCGGAGGAGACCTCCAGGCCCTCCCCGAACGCCTCGACGCCCGCGGGCAGCAGCGCCCCGACGCCGTCGGGCGCCAGCGGCAGCCCCACGTCGGCGGAGCCGGTCACCTCGCGGGCCAGCCCGCCGAGCGCCTGCCCGGCCTGCCCGCCGACCATCGCCCCGGCCATCTGCTTGACCATCCCGATCAGCGGGCCCGCCATCGCCTGCATCTCGGCGGGGATCTCGCCGCCGCCGAGCGCCCCGCCCATCGAGTCGACCATGCGGGACGCGATCGGGTCGCACACCTTCGCCCACACCGGGAGCGTCTGCTCGATCCACTCCGACCGGCTCCACGCCTGCGGCGTGCGGATCCCGGCGGGCAGCGTCGTCCGCTCGTCCAGCCACAGCTCCGCCAGGCGCAGCGCCTCCTCGACCTGGCGCCGCTCGGTGTCCACGATCGACGGGTCGCCCTGCTCCACCACGGTGTGCCGGGCGATGTTCTTGGCCAGGTCCCAGTTGAGGGGGCCGCCGCCCTCGCCGCCCGCACCCTGCGCGCCGATCATGTCCGCGAACCGGTGCAGCATGTCGGCGAACTGGGCCATGTCGCCGCCCATGCCCTTGAACGGATCCTGGGGCCGGTCGTCGTCGTCGCCGTCCCCGGGACGGTTGAAGCCGAACGGAGTGTCACTCATCGGTTTGCCCCTGGGATGCATGATGGGCTCATATCCGCAACGTTAGCCGGTCCCGGCAAGGTCGCGTACTCAAGGAAGGGGGCACCCCCGTGGCAACGGGCAAGGTTCGCCCTCGGCGTAGCAAGGGCCCGGTCGTCGCCGTCACCGGCGCGGCCACCGGCGCGGGTCGGCTGCTGGCCGCCCGGCTCGCCGAACGGGAAGAGATCCGCAAGGTCGTCGCCATCGACGGGCACCGCGGCGACGTGGCCGGAGTCACCTGGCGTGTCGTCGACATCAGGGATCCGCTGCTGCCCGGCCGGCTCTCCGACGTCGACGTGATCGTCAACCTGGACCTCGAACGGTCCCCGGACGTGGACCCGCGCGAGCGCCGCACCCACAACGTCCGCGGCGCCCAGACCGTGGTCACCGCCGCGGCGGCGGCCCGCGTCCGGCGCGTGGTCCTCGTCACGTCCGCGATGGTGTACGGGGCGGGGCCCGGCAACGAGGTGCCGCTGAGCGAGGACGCGCCGCTGCTCGCCGAGGCGAGCACCTCCATCGCCGGCGACTATCTGGAGATCGAGGAGCTGGCCGCCACCGCGCACCTCACCCACCCCGGGGTGGAGGTCACCGTCGTCCGCCCAGCCGCGCTCGCCGGGCCCGGTGTGGACACCGTCGTCACCCGGCACTTCGAGGCGCCCCGGCTCCTGTCGGTCAAGGGCAGCACCCCCGGCTGGCAGTTCTGCCACATCGACGACCTCGCGTCCGCCCTGGACGTCGTCGTCATCGAGAACCTGGCCGGCCCCCTCGCCGTCGGCTCCGAGGGCTGGCTCGGCCCCGAGGAGGTCGCCGAGATCACCGGCAAGCGCCCCATCGAGCTGCCCGCCGCCCTCACCTTCGGGATGGCGCAGCGCCTGCACCGGCTCGGCATGACCCCCGCGCCCGCCACCGACCTGCACTACGTCGCCTACCCGTGGGTCGTGGACTGCGCGCGGCTGCGCGCCGCCGGCTGGAAACCCCTCCACGACAACGCGGCCGCCCTGCGCGCCGTGATGGAGGAGACCGCCGGACGGCACGCCGTCGTCGGCCGTCGGGTCGGGGGCAAGGAGGCCACCATGGCGACCGCCGCGGGCGCCACCGTCGCCGCGATCGGCGCGGCCGCCGCCATCCGCCGCGCCCGCAAGCGCCGCCGCTGAACCCCGCCGGCCCGCCCTTCCGGCGGGCCGGCGGCGCCGTCAGCTCGCCGGCGCCGTGGCGCTCGGCGAGGCGGACGGCGACGGCGACCCCGACGGGCTCGGCGACGGGCTGGGGGAGGTCTTCGGCGCCTTGTGGCCCGCGGCCGACAGCGCGGCCTGCGCGTCCTTGATCCGCTTCCAGGCCTCGCCCATGCCCGGGTAGTCGCCCTTCTTCTGGGCGCTCTCGTAGTCGGCCACGGCGGCCTTCAGATCCTCGATCGCCTTCTGCGCCGACGCGCTCAGCTGCTGGTCCGGCGGCACCTGCGATCCAGGCTGCGCCGGGGCGCCGGTGCCGCCGAGCACCTGCTTCAACGCCTCGTCGAGGGTGTCGGCCGCGGCGATGCCCTCCCCGTACCGCACGAGGATCTTGCCGCGGATCGGGTAGGGCTGCTGCTCGGAGCCGCCCGCCGCCTTCGTGTACATCGGCTCCACGTACAGCAGGCCGCCCCCGAACGGGATCGTCAGCAGGTTGCCCGGGACGGTCTTCGTCCCGCCCTGCCGCAAGGCGAACAGATCGGACTTCACCTTCGGATCGGTCTCGAAGGAGTTCTGCACCTGGCCCGGCCCCGCCGGCTGAGCGTTGCGCGGCATCTGCAGGATCTGGATCTGCCCGTAGTCGCGCCCCGGGTTCGACCCCACCGACATGAACGCGGCGAGCTGCGGGTTGCCGCGCGGGTTGAACACCGTGGTCAGCGAGAAGGACTGGGCGTCCTGGCCCGGCATCCGCAGGCTCTGGTAGTAGGGGGGCTGCTGCTTGCCCTTGGCGGACGGGTCCTCGGGCACCTCCCAGAAGCCCTCCCCGTTGTAGAACGCCGACGGGTCCGTCACGTGGTACTTCGTGAGGACCTTCCGCTGGACCTTGAACTGGTCCTGCGGGTAGCGGAAATGCGACTCCAGCTCCGGCGGGATCGACGACCGCGGCTGCACCGTGCCGTCGAACACCTTCATCCACGTCTTGGTGATCGGGTCGTTCTCGTCCCACTGGTACAGGTGGACCGTGCCGTCGTAGGCGTCCACCGTCGCCTTCACCGAGTTGCGCAGGTAGTTGATGTGGTCGTTGGCCTGCCGCGCCACCGCCGACCGCGTGTCGGTGATCGTGTCGCGGGTGGCCTCCCCGAGGCTCATCTCCTCCGAGTACGGATAGCTGCCGGACGTCGTGTAGCCGTCCACCACCCACAGGATGCGGCCGTTCACCACCGTCGGGTACGGGTCGCCGTCCAGCGTCAGCCACGGCGCCGCCTTCTGCACCATCTGCCGCGGCGACCGGTCGTAGAGGATCTTCGCGTTCTTGTCGATCGCGCCCGACAGCAGCAGGTTCTTGTCCTGGAACTTCGCCGAGTACAGCAGCCGGTGCGCGAACGAGTCGACGGGCACGCCGCCCTGCCCGTCGTAGGTGCTGCTCTGCTGCCCCGAGGGGCTGTTGTCCGGGTAGTTCAGCTCCTGCTGACCGCGGCCGCCGACCACCGAGTACCGCGGCGAGCGCTCCCCGAAGTAGATCTCCGGCTGCGCCACCTTGATCGGCTGGTTCGGGGACGCCGGCATGTCCGGGGTGATGAAGGCCGGCTCCGTCGAGTCGAAACGGTCGCCGTAGGCGGACACGAACCCGTAGCCGTGCGTGTAGACCATGTGGTCCTTCACCCAGCTGCGCTGCCCCACCGGCGCTCCGGACAGCTCGCGCAGCGCGACCACGGTGTCGACGAGCTTGCCGTTCACCTGGTAGCGGTCGACGTCCAGCGTGTCGGGGAACCGGTAGAACGGCCGGATCCGCTGCAACTGCTGGAACGTCTCGCCCACCACGTTCGGGTCGAGGACGCGCACCCCGCTCTGCCCGAGCTTCCCGGCCTCGTCCTGGAGGGACTTCTTGTCGGTCACCGGCTGCGACCCGTACGGAACGACCCGCGCCCCGTCCACCCCGTAGGCCCTGCGCGTGAACTCGATGTTGCGCTGGATGAACTGGCGCTCCCTGGCCAGCTCGTCCGGCTTCACCTGGAACTGCTGGATCAGCAGCGGGTACACCCCGCCGAGCAGGATCGCCGACAGCACCAGCAGCGTGAACCCGACGCCCGGCAGCATCATGCCGCGCCGCAGCAGGTTGCTGAAGAACATGGCGGCGCACAGCAGGGCGATCACGGCCAGGATCGTCTTCGCCGGCAGCAGCGCGTTCACGTCCGTGTAGGACGCGCCCGTCGCCACCCCGCGCTCCGAATGCACCAGCCCGTACCGGTCGAACCAGTACGCGACCGCCTTCAGCAGGATGAACAACCCGAACAGCACCGACAGGTGCGCCCGCGCGGGCGGGCTCGCCTTGTCGCCCGGCCCCTGCAGCCGCAGGCCCCCGTACAGGTAGTGCACCATCACCGCGGCCAGGATCGACAGGATCACCGTCGCGAAGACGACCCCGATGACGAGGCGCAGGAACGGGTACGTGAAGACGTAGAACGAGACGTCCTTGTGGAACTGCGGGTCTTTCACGCCGAACGGCGTCCGGTTCAGGAACGCCAGCCACACGGGCCACTGGCCCGCCACCGACGACCCCGTCAGCATCCCCAGGACCCCGAGCAGGCCCCACGCGATCAGCCGCCGCCGCGGGTCGATCACCGCCCGGTAGCGCTCCAGGCCCTGCTGCTCCACCGACAGCGGGCGGTACGCCGGGCGCAGCCGGTACGCCACCGCCACGTTCGCGCCCACCACCAGCGCCATCAGCAGCCCGGCCCCGAAGAACAGGACCACCTTCGCCCGCAGCTGCGTCGTGTAGACCGACGAGAAACCGATCGAGCGGTACCACAGCAGGTCCGTGTACACGGCCGTGAAGACCAGGAAGGCGACCAGCAGCGCGGCCAGCGCCACCATCACCGGCAGCAGCAGCCGCGTCCGTCCGGTACCGAGCCGGCGCCCGATACCGGGAGTCCGGAAGGTCAAGTGGCCCCTCCGATCGAGATCTCTCCCACCGGCCGCCCGCCGGTGCTGTAGATGCAACTTACCGACTGGGACGGGGGTTCCCGCACTTCCCCGGGCTGAATGGGGGAAAGATGGGCCCGTGAGTCTTCTGGAAGAAGTCGTGCTGGACCTCGAACGTCACTCGGCCCAGGAGGGCTGGGACAGCGCGCCGCGCATCTACGCCCTCGTCCGCAGCTCCGAACTGCGCCGCGCCGAGCCCGAGCTCGCCGAGCAACTCGGCCTGCAGGACGGCGCCGACACCCTCGCCGCCCTCGAACAGCCCGCCCTGCCCGACCAGGCCGGCGTCGAGGACGCCCTCGCCACCATCGCCTGGCCCGACACCGTCGAGGGCTGCGCCCTCGTCCTGGAGCGGATCGTCCTGCCGCCCGAGGTCGAGGAGGAGATCCCCGAGGACGAGGCCCGCGCCGCCGAGTTCGCCACGTCCCACCCGAGGCGGGAGGACGTGCGCATGATCGTCGGCGTGCTGCGCGACGGCGCCCGGCACTCCGCCCTCCGGCTGCGCCGCCACGACACCGACGACGAGGTCCTCACCGGGCCCGACCTCGTCCCCGCCCTCGCCGAGGCGCTGGCCGCCACCCTCGAACCCGACGAGCCCGGCGCACCCGAGTAAAGGCGACCGCCCCGGAGAGGTAGCCTGCGGGACGTGAGCCAAAGCGTTACCGGCGGGGACGTCATCCGGCTGATCGGCGTGCGCGACACGCCCCTGTCCGTCGACGAGGTGTACGCCGCCGTCGGCGCCTCCGGCGCCGGCGGCACCGCCGTCTTCGCCGGGACCGTCCGCGACACCGACCACGCCCGCGCCGTCACCGCCCTCTCCTACAGCGCCCACCCCAGCGCCGAGCGCGAACTCCGCGCCGTCATGGAGAAGGTCGCCGCCGACTTCCCCGTCCTCGGCCTCGCCGCCCTCCACCGCGTCGGCGACCTGCGCATCGGCGACATCGCCGTCGTCGTCGCGGCGTCCAGCCCCCACCGCGAGGAGGCCTTCGCCGCCTGCCGCCGCCTCATCGACGACCTCAAGGCCCACGTCCCCATCTGGAAGCACCAGACGTTCGCCGACGGGGGCGACGAGTGGGTCGGGGCCTGCTGAGGGCCCGAACCGCATAGAGTTTCCGGCATGTCTCGTCGTGCCGCCACGCTCACCCTCGCGAGCGTGCTCGTCCTCGTGCTCGCCCTCGTCGGCTCCGTCATGCGCGTCCCGTACGTCGCCCTGATGCCCGGCCCCACGAGCAACACCCTCGGCACGAACGACAAGGGCCAGCCCCTCATCAGGATCGAGGGCCGCCAGACCTACCCCGACCAGGGCCACCTCAACTTCACCACCGTCACCTACCGCGGCGGCCCCGGCGGACGCATCGACCTGTTCACCGCCCTGCGCGGCTGGTTCGCCGGCGACACCGCCATCGTCCCCGAAGAGACGATCTTCCCCAAGGACGAGTCGCCCAAGCAGGTCGACCAGGAGAACACCCGCGCGATGCAGGACTCCCAGCAGAGCGCCGAAGCCGCCGCCCTCCACGAACTCCGCGTCCCCGTCACCACCCGCGTCGTCGTCGACGGCGTCCAGAAGGGGCGCCCCGCCGACGGCGCCCTCAAGCCCGGCGACGAGATCACCGCACTCGACGGCGCCGCCGTCACCAGCGTCTCCCAGGTCACCGGCGGCATGGCCAAGCGCGCGATCGGCTCCCCCGTCACCCTCGCCTACACGCGCGACGGCAAGCAGGGCAAGGCCACCCTCAAGACCGTCGCCGACCCCGGCGGCAAGCGCGCCGTCGTCGGCATCGTCCTCTCCGACCAGTACAAGTTCCCCTTCAAGATCGACATCAGCATCGGCGACATCGGCGGCCCCTCCGCCGGCCTCATGTTCTCCCTCGCCATCGTCGACAAGCTCACCCCCGGCCCCCTCACCCAGGGCAGGTTCATCGCCGGCACCGGCACCATCACCCCCGACGGCAAGGTCGGCCCCATCGGCGGCATCCAGCAGAAGATGATCGCCGCCCGCAGGGCCGGCGCCACCGTCTTCCTCACCCCCAAGGACAACTGCGCCGACGCCGCCGGCTCCCGCCCCGACGGCCTCCGCCTCGTCCGCGCCGACACCCTCCACGACGCCGTCCAGGCCCTCAACGCCCTCACGAGCGGCAAGGGCGCCGTCCCCGCCTGCACCCGCTGACGCCACGCGTACCGACCACTCCCTCGCATGCCATAGACTTAAGACATCACCGCGGGGTGGAGCAGTTCGGTAGCTCGCTGGGCTCATAACCCAGAGGTCGCAGGTTCAAATCCTGCCCCCGCTACTGGTCCTAGGGCCCTCCTGGTCGCCGCTTTGCGGCTTCCCCGGGAGGGCCCTTCGCATTTCGCCCGGGGGACGATCCCCCGGAGCCCCCTGTGCCTCCGCCATCCCCC
>NZ_JBFAGB010000055.1:0-55147 GCF_040639875.1 Actinomadura sp. NPDC023710 | reverse complement strand
CGGTCTGGTGCCCCCAATGCCAACCGGATGGGGCATAGCAAGGCGGCATCGGGGCGCCTGACCCGTAAAAACCGCGTGCGATCGCTGGCATCGCTCCGGCTCGCCTTGCGGCTCGCTGCGCGATCAGATTCTTGCTTCGCTCGAATCTGCCTTCGGACGCGATCGCGACTGTTCAGGTCGTCGCGTGGCTGGGGAAGGGGTTGGGCTTGGTGGGCCCGTTCTTCCCCAGCTGAGCCTGGTGCGTTCGCCGGGTTGCTCTTGGTGCTGATCCCGGCGTACCGCCTGTCCCGGCTCGGGTGGTCAGATGAGAGCCGCGTCTAGGGTGATCTTGGTTCCGGTGAGGGCCTTGCTTACGGGGCAGCCCTCCTTGGCGGTCTGGGCGGCCTTCTCGAAGTCGGACGCGGACAGGCCGGGGACGCTGGCCCGGACGGTCAGGTGGATGCCGGTGATGCCCTCGCCCGGCTGGAAGGTGACCTCGGCCTTGGTGTCCACCTTCTCCGGCGGGGTGCCGGCGCCGGCGAGGCCGTGCGAGAGCGCCATCGAGTAGCAGGTGGAGTGCGCGGCGGCGATGAGCTCCTCGGGGCTCGTCCGGCCGCCCGGCTCCTCCGACCGCGACGCCCAGGTCACGTCGTAGGTGCCGAGCTTCGAGGAGTCAAGCGAGACCGTCCCCTGGCCCTCCAGGAGAGAGCCTTCCCAATGCGCGTTCGCGGTGCGTGTCGTAGCCATGCCCCGATTCTTCACCATGGCGCGCCCGATGGATCACCCGAACCGCGGGAACGCCCCGCGCCGGTGGCCGGCGCGGGGCGTTCCGTCTGCGGATCGGTGCTAGGCGACGTTCACCGCGGACCAGGCCGCGGCGACGGTGTTGTACTGGGTGCTGCCCGCGCCGTAGAGGTCCTTGGCCGCGTTCAGCGTCGCGGTGCGCGCGCCCGCGTAGTTGGTCGAGGACGTCATGTAGGTGGTCAGCGCCCGGTACCAGATCTTCGTGGCGGCGTCCCGGCCGATGCCGGTGATCGTGGAACCGTTGGAGGTGGGGCTGTTGTAGGAGACGCCGTTGATCGTCTTCGCCCCGCTGCCCTCGGACAGCAGGTAGTAGAAGTGGTTGGCGACGCCCGAGGAGTAGTGCACGTCGAGGTTCTTGGTGCTGGTCGACCAGGAGTCGGCGGAGCTGCCGTCCTTGCTGGGCTTGTCCATGAAGCGCAGCGCGGGCTTGCCGAAGCCGGGCAGGACGACCTCCTCGCCCACCAGGTAGTCGCCGACGTCGCCCGAGTTGTTCGCGTAGAACTCGACGGCGGCGGCCATGATGTCGGACGTCGCCTCGTTGAGCCCGCCGGACTCGCCGCTGTAGGTGAGGTTCGCGGTGGAGCTGGTGACGCCGTGGCTCATCTCGTGCGCGGCCACGTCCAGGGACGTGAGCGGGCCGAGCTGGCTGCCGTCACCGTCGCCGTAGGTCATGCAGAAGCACGAGTCGTCCCAGAAGGCGTTGGCGTAGCCGCTGCCGTAGTGGACGCGGTTGTAGGACCCCTTGCCGTCGCCCGCGATGCCGGTGCGGCCGAAGACGTTCTTGTAGAAGTCCCAGGTCTCGTTGGTGCCGAACTGGGCGTCCACGGCGACGGTGGCGCGGTCGGCCGTCGTGCCGCTGCCCCAGTGGTTGTCGGCGTCGGTGAACAGCGTGGCGGGGGCCCGGTGGAAGCACCAGCTGAGGAAGCAGAGGTCGGTGTCGTTCTGGGCGTCACCGGTGTAGGTGTTGCCGCGCGTCGGGTCCTTCAGCTGGTAGGTGCTGCCGGACAGCGTCGTCTGGAGCGGGACCGTCCCGGTGTAGAGGGACTTGCCGTCGCCCGCCTCGGTCTTGACGGTCTCCTCGCTCAGCAGCACCTTGCCGGTCGCGGCGTCCACCGAGGTGAAGACGCGGCTGGGCGTCCCGTCGGCCTTCTTCCCGACGGTCTGGACGCGCCAGGCGAGGCGCGGCGCGTGGTCGGCGGTGCGGGACTCCACGACGAGAGCGGGGGAGCCGTCGGCCTTGCGGCTCTTGGTGACGGCGCGCTTCTGGGCGGTCTTGGCGGAGACCTCCGGGCTGGAGTCCGACGGCGCCTTGGCGAGGGTGAGGCTGGTGCCGCGCCACGCCCCGGCCGCCGTCTCGTGGACGACGATGTCGCCGCCGAGGACGGGGAGGCCGTTGTAGGTGCGGGTCATGCGGGTGTGCGAGGTGCCGTCGCGGTCGATGCCGACCCTGACCACCTGGAAGGCCTGCCCGTCGCCGCCGCGCACCTCGGCGCCGCGGCCGGTGAGCGACCGGAGCGCGTGCTCGGCGGCGGCGCGCGGACCCGGTGGGGACGCCGGCTGCCGCGCGGAGGCGGGGAGCGCGGTGGCGGCCGACGCGAGCAACGTCGCCGAGGCCAGGAGCGTGATCCTTCGGCTGGTGAACGCCCGTCTTGTCATGAACGCCCTCTCGTGCGGGCGCCACGCTCCCCCGAGAACCCTCCGTCGGGCCCGCCGTGGCGACGGGACCTTTATGACATAGGGCTACTGGGAAGTAGATGTAGCAATTTGACAAGAAACGCCTACAGTGCGTGTGAAATACCGGCTCTGTCCAAGTTCAGGGGCGGCTTCGAACCGGTGGGCACGCGGGCGCGGGGTTTTCGGGCTTCAGGACGGCTTCGCGGCGCAGTTCGCGCATGTCCCGAAGACCTCGACGGTGTGGGTGATGTCGACGAAGCCGTGCTCGGCGGCGATCGTGTCGGCCCAGCGCTCCACGGCCGGGCCCTCGACCTCGACCGTCCGGCCGCAGTCGCGGCAGACCAGGTGGTGGTGGTGCTGCTCGGTGCGGCAGGCGCGGTACACGGCCTCGCCCTCGTCGGTGCGCAGCACGTCGACCTCGCCCGCGTCGCTGAGCGCCTGCAGCGCCCGGTAGACGGTGGTGAGGCCGATCTTGGAACCGTCGGCGCGCAGGTCGGCGTAGATGTCCTGGGCGCTGCGGAATCCCTCGCAGCCGGCCAGCACCTGCCGTACCGCGTCCCGGCGGGCCGTCGTCATCCCCTCAACACCTCCGCCTCGGCATCCACGCGCGGCGGGGCGCCGGGCCCGGCGTCCCCCGCGGCGACGGCTCCGGCCGCGGCGCGGGAGCGCCTGCGGCGCACCACCGAGCCCCCGGCGACCGCGGTCACGAACACCGCGAGCGCCAGCAACACGATCGAGGGGCCCGGGGGAAGATCGTACTGGAAGGAACCCGCCAGGCCCGCCACGGCCGACAGTACACCGATCCCCATCGCGGCCAGCATCGTGCTCCAGAATCCCCGCGTGAGCTGCTGCGCCGCCGCCACCGGGACGACCATGAGCGCGCTGACGAGCAGCAGCCCGATCGCGCGCATCGAGATCACCACCGTGACCGCGGCGGTCGCGGCGATCAGCACGCTGAGGAACCGGACGGGAAGCCCGGCCGCCCGCGCGACCTCCTCGTCCTGGCAGAGCAGGAACAGCTCGCGGCCGAACAGCGCGACGATCGCCAGCACGACGGCGGCGAGCCCCGCGACGACGTACAGGTCGTTCACGGTCACGCTGCTGATCGAGCCGAACAGGTAGGACTGCAGGCCCGCCGAGCCGCCGCCGTCGACGCTCGTCAGGATGACCCCGCCCGCCAGCCCGCCGTAGAACAGCAGGGCGAGCACGGCGTCCGCGCCGCTGCGGCTGCGCGCCCGCAGGACCTCGATCGCGACGGCGCCGAGCACCGACACCACCAGCGCGCCGAGGACGGGGGAGGTGCTGGTGAGCAGCCCCAGTCCGATGCCGGTCAGCGCGATGTGGCCGATGCCGTCCCCGAGCAGAGACAGCCTGCGCTGGACGACGAACGTCCCCACGGCGGGGGCGGTCAGCCCGATGAGCACCGCCATCACCAGGGCGACGCGCATGAAGTCGTATTGCAGCATCTCGCTCACGCCGGCCTTTCGAGGGGCTTGCGGGCGGTCTCGCGGACGACGCGGCCGTGCCCGAGTTCGACCGCCCGGGTGACGAGCGGTTCCATCGGCCCGAGCTCGTGCGCGACGAGGACGACCGTGCGCCCGGCGCGGGCCAGTTCGTACAGCGCCGACGCGAGCGCCGCCTGGCTGCCCGCGTCCACGCCGGCGGTCGGCTCGTCCATCACGAACGCGTCGGGCTCGCCCGCGAGGGCGCGGGCGATGAGCACCCGCTGCTGCTGGCCGCCCGACAGCAGGTGCGCCGAGTCGCGGGCCCGCCCGGTGAGCCCGACCGTCTCCAGGGCGCGTTCGACGGCGGCGCGGTCGGCCGCCCGGTCGGCGAGCGGCGCCGGCCGCCAGCGCGACCGCCGGGCCACCCGGCCGGACGCCACGACCTCGCGGACCGTCGCCGGCACTCCGCCGCCCATCGGCAGCCGCTGCGGGACGTACCCGATCCGCCGCCAGTCGCGGAACCGCGCGGGCGGCTCGCCGAAGATCTCCGTCCGGCCGGCGGCCAGCGGGACGAGCCCGAGCAGCGCCTTGACGAGCGTGGACTTGCCCGCCCCGTTCGGCCCGAGGACGGCGAGCACGTCCCCCGCCTGCACCCGCAGGTCGACGTCGGCGAGCACCGCGCGGCCGTCCCGCCGGACGAGGCCGCCGGTGATCGCGAACGGCGGGGCGGTGGTCTCGTTCATGAGCACTCCAGCGCGGGCCGCAGGGTCCGCAGGTTCTCTCGCATGATCGTCATGTAGTCGCCGGACGCCCCGTCCGCCACGCCCTCGGCCGGGTCGAGGACGGCCGTCCGCACGCCCGCCTCACGCGCCAGGCTGCCGGCCACCTTCGAACTGGCCAGGGTCTCGGTGAAGACCGTCGTCGCGCCGGTGGAGGAGACGAGCCGCGCCAGCCCCGCCAGCCGTTTCGGGGACGGCTCCCCGGACGGGTCCACGCCGGCGACCGGGATCTGCCGGAGCCGGTAGCGGTCCGCGAGGTAGCCGAACGCGGCGTGCGCGGTCACGATCTCCCGGCGCGCGCAGGAGCGCAGGCCGTCCTGGAACTCGCGGTCGAGGCCGGTCAGCGCCCGCGCGGTGGACCGGGCGCGCTCCCGGTAGCCGGCCGCGCGGCCGGGGTCGGCGGCGGCCAGCCGCTCGCCCAGCGCGGTGGCCACGGTCGCCATCCGGCTCGGGTCGAGCCAGATGTGCGGGTCATAGGACGCCTCGCGGTGCCGTACGCCGTCGTGGGCCTCTTCGTCGTCGGTCTCGCCGGGCGGGGGCAGTTTCGGCACGAGGCTCGCGGCGTCGAGCGACCCGCCCTTCGCGTGCTTGCGGACCGCGTCGTCCACGGCGGGCTGGACGCCCTTGACGTAGACGGTGTAGTCGGCGTCCTGGACGTTCGCGACCTGCCGCGCGGTCAGCTCCAGGTCGTGCGGCTCGGTTCCGGGCCGGGTGAGCGTCCGGACGAACACGTCGTCGCCGCCGACCTTCCCGGCGAGCCAGGCCATCGGGTAGAAGGACGCGACCACCGAGGTCCTGCCGGGCGGGACGTCCGCGCCCGCGTCGGCGCAGGCCGTCAGGCCCGCCGCGAGCCCGGCCAGGGCGATCGCCGCCGGCGCGGTTCGCAGGGCTGTGCGGAGAGGGGGCACATCATGATTATGGACGAAGATGAAAATGGTTGTCAAAACCGACCGATGCCGCGTCCCAGGGCGAATCCCACCAGGACGGCCAGCGCGGCGAGGCGCAGGACCCGTCCCGAGCCGTCCAGCGAGGGCCAGTTCAGGTAGGCGAACCAGCCGAGCGCGGCGGCGAGCACCAGCAGTCCGGCCGCGGCCACCCAGCCGGTCCCGGCCATGCCGACCACCAGCAGCGCGAACACGGCGGCGAGCAGGACCCACCGCGGCAGCCGGTGCAGGAACACCACGGGCACCGCGCTGCGCCGCTCGACGGCCGCCCGCAGCCCCGTCGCGCGCTCACCTCTCGTCTCCACACGCCCAACGTACTGCCAGGATGGACGGATGATCGCGATAACCCGGTACCGGGTGCCGGACGAGGACGCCGGCGGATTCGCCGAGGGCATGACCGCGGTGCTGGCGGCGCTGGCCGCGAGCACCGGCTTCCGCTCCGGCCGCCTCGCCCGGACCGTCGACGACCCCGGCCTGTGGGCCCTCGTCACCGAGTGGGACGGCGCCGGGCACTACCGCCGCGCGCTCGGCGCCTACGAGGTGCGGCTCCGGTTCATGCCGCTCGCCGCCCTCGCCGTGGACGAGCCCGGCGCCTACGAGGTGGTCTCCTCCGCCTGACCGGCCGCCCGGGCCGTCCGCCGCGGGCCCGGTCAGAATGCGGGCAATCGGCGGTCAAGAAGCGACCCATCCCGGTTTCGGCGCCTCCGCCGAGGTCATCCCTACCGCACATGATCATGCCGTGGCCTGCGGGGGAGCTGTGATGCGCCATGCCGTCCTGTTCAGTGTGTCGTCCGGGGCGGCGGCCTTCGCCGCCGCCCTCACCGTCGCCGGAACGGCCCCCGCGCGGCCCGCGGCCCATCAGGCCTCCTCGCTCTCCCTGAGGGGGCCGGCGGGGAGCGGGGGGAGCCCGCACGGCCGCGTGGTCGAGTACCGGGGGCTGCGCGTCCCCGTCCCGGCCGGCTGGGAGGTGCACCGGCTCGACCGGCATCCGTCCCAGTGCGTCCGCTACGACCGGCACGCGGTCTACCTCGGCAGTCCCGGCCCGCAACCGGACTGCCCGGCCCGCGCCGTCGGGCGCACCGAGGCCGTCCACATCCAGCCCGCGGGGCGCGGGCGGACCGCGCGGACCGTCGTGCACGCCGACAAGCTCGCCTCGCTGACCGTGCCGCGGACCGCCGACCACGAGATGCGGCTCACCCTCCCCGAGGCCGGGGTCACGATCACCGGCGTGTACGGCAGGGATCCGGGGACGCTCCAGCGGATCCTGCGGGGCACCCGGCTCTCCGGCCGGTGGACCGCCGGGCCGTCCAAGCCGGACGTCCGCCGGATGGCGACCGCCGTTCCCTCGGCGCCGCCCGAGGGGACGGCGCCCAGCGGAGGCCCGGTGCCGCCCGACGGCCCGGTGCCCGCCGAGAGCCCGTCGACCGGCCAGGGGACGGCGCTTGAGCGCCCGTGGGTGCGCGGCAGGGGGTTCGACACCTGCACGGCTCCGTCCCTGGCGACCATGAGGGCCTGGCGGCCCTCGTTCAAGGTCACCAACATCTACATCGGCGGAGTGGCGCGCGGATGCGCCCAGCCGAACCTGACCGCGTCGTGGGTGAGGCGGGTGCGGGCCATGGGCTACCGCCTCACCGCCACCTACGTGGGCCTCCAGGCCCCGTGCGGCGCGCACGCGCAGCGCTTCACCGCCGGAAGCGCCTCCCGGCAGGGCACCCGGGCCGCCGCGGACGCGGCCCGCAGGGCCAGAGCGCTCGGCATCCCGGCGGGCAAGCCGCTCTACTACGACATGGAGGCCTACAACCACAGGAAGGGCACCTGCAGGGCCGCCGTCCTCCGGTTCGTCGACAAGTGGGTCGACCGGCTGAAGACCGAGGGCTACCAGCCGTGCCTCTACAGCAGCGCCAAGTCCGGCATCCGCGACGTGGGACGGTCCTCGCTCAGCAAGCCCTCCTGCGTCTGGTTCGCCAACTGGGACCGCCGGGCCAAGGTCTATGGCGACCCGTTCGTGCCGGACGCCTGGTGGACGCCGCACCGCCGCGTCAAGCAGTACCGCGGCGGGCACCGGGAGACGCACGGCGGGGTGACCCTGAACGTCGACAGCGACATCGCCGACGGGCGCGTTTACTAGTTCCTGCTCAGGGGCCCCCGTGCCCTAAGCTGGGGGCATTCTCCGGCTGCGGCGGTGACCGCGCCGGAGCACATCACCGGGGATCACACTCGCCGCCGCCCGCCGTCGCCGCGGGACGGGGGCACTCACTGTTCCCGCCGACCGCCAGCCGGATGGAGAATCTTTCATGGCACGCCGTTCCGATGTGCTGGACACGATCGTCAACCTCGCCAAACGGCGGGGCCTGGTCTACCCGTCGAGCGAGATCTACGGCGGTCTCCGCGCCTCCTGGGACTACGGCCCCCTCGGCGTCGAGCTGAAGAACAACGTCAAGCGCCAGTGGTGGAAGTCGATGGTGCAGGGCCGCGACGACGTCGTCGGCCTCGACTCGTGCGTCATCCTTGCGCGCGAGGTCTGGGAGGCCAGCGGCCACGTCCAGGCGTTCGTCGACCCGCTCACCGAGTGCCAGTCCTGCCACAAGCGCTTCCGGGCCGACCACCTGGAGGAGGCCTACGAGGAGAAGCACGGCCGCCCGCCCGCGAACGGCCTCGCCGACATCTCGTGCCCGAACTGCGGCGTGAAGGGCTCGTTCACCGAGCCGAAGATGTTCAACGGCCTGCTCAAGACCTACCTCGGCCCCGTCGAGGACGAGTCGGGCCTGGCCTACCTGCGTCCCGAGACCGCGCAGGGCATCTTCATCAACTACCTGAACGTCCAGCAGTCCGCGCGCCGCAAGGTGCCGTTCGGCATCGGCCAGATCGGCAAGTCGTTCCGCAACGAGATCACGCCCGGCAACTTCATCTTCCGGACCCGCGAGTTCGAGCAGATGGAGATGGAGTTCTTCGTCAAGCCCGGCAGCGACGAGGACTGGCACCAGTACTGGATCGACGAGCGCATGCAGTGGTACGTCGACCTCGGCATCAGCAAGGAGAACCTGCGGCTGTTCGAGCACCCGCAGGAGAAGCTGTCGCACTACTCCAAGCGCACCGTCGACGTGGAGTACCGCTTCGACTTCGTCGGCAGCGAGTGGGGTGAGCTGGAGGGCATCGCCAACCGCACCGACTACGACCTGACGACGCACTCCAAGGCGTCCGGCGCCGACCTGTCGTTCTTCGACCAGGAGTCCGGCGAGCGGTTCACCCCGTTCGTGATCGAGCCCGCGGCGGGCGTCGACCGCTGCACGCTCACCTTCATGATGGACGCCTACGCCGAGGACGAGGCGCCGAACGCCAAGGGCAAGATGGAGAAGCGCGCCGTCATGCGGCTCGACCGGCGGCTCGCCCCCGTCAAGGTCGCGGTGCTGCCGCTGTCGCGCAACACCGACCTGTCCCCGAAGGCCCGCGACCTCGCCGCGCAGCTGCGCCGCAACTGGAACGTCGACTTCGACGACGCCGGGGCCATCGGCCGCCGCTACCGGCGCCAGGACGAGATCGGCACCCCGTTCTGCGTCACCGTGGACTTCGACACCCTGGAGGACGACGCGGTGACCGTCCGGGAGCGCGACTCGATGAGCCAGGAGCGCATCGCGCTCAGCCAGGTCGAGTCGTTCCTCGCCGCGCAGCTCGTCGGCTGCTGACCCGGCTCCGGGCGACGCCCCGGTGACGATGTGACGGGCCGCCCCGCGTGGGGCGGCCCGTACCGTTCCGGGAGCGCGTCATAGGAGGGCTTACCGTCTCCTCGGGAGCTCCGTTCCAGCCTCCGGTCAGCCGGTGACGTAGAGGGACTGGTTGAAGGTGCCGGATCCGGCGACGGTCTCGCCGCGCAGCGCGTACGTGGCGGTGACGCCGGCGGTGGTCGGGCAGAGGAAGCTGCTGCCCGACTGCTTGTTGACGGTGGCGTTCTGCACGCCGACCTGCGCCTCGCCGCTGCTGGTGACGGGCCGCGAGGCGTTGTCGCCGTTGTAGCCGTTGGCGGTGAGGTTGCCGCCGAACACGCAGGTGATGCCGCCGAGGATGTTGATCACGGCCTTCACCTTGAAGTTGGCGATCGTGACGGTGGCGTCCCGGCCGCCGGTGTGGCCGGCGTCGAAGGTGACGTTGCCGCCCGTCCACGGCAGGTTCTGCGCGGTGATCGTCGCGCTGGTGCTGCCGCTGCAGGCGCCGCCGCCGTCGCCGGTGAAGGTGGCGGCGCTGACGTTCAGCGCGCTGCCGTCGGAGTTGATGGAGCCGGTCATCGTCGACTGGCTGCAGGAGCCGCTGCCGAGCGAGCTGCTGACCGTCGCGGTGCCGAGCAGTGAGGCCTGCACTCTGCCGGAGTAGGCGGCGGCCGTGGCCGAGCCCTTGCGGATGGTCGTGCCCGCGGCGTACGCGGGGGCGACCCCCGCGGCGAGGACGGCCAGTGCGGCGGTCCCGACGATCGCGGTCTGTCTGATTCGTGCCACCGGAGACTCCTCTGTCCGGTTCGGGGTGGGCATACGCGAAAGTAATTCACATAAATGGCGCGGGCAATGGCGGGCGGCCGGCTGCGGCTTGGCCAGATCGGGACACCCGCCAGTGTCTGCTGGTAAGCCCATACGGCCGGGGGCGGGCCAGGTCTTTGTCACGCCCGCCCGCCTTGACGGACGCGCCCGCGCGGGAAACGCCTGCTGAGCCCGGACGGCGGCGCCGGCCCCGCGAACGTGGGCTAGGTTGGCGGGAACCGTCGGGCGAGCGAACCGCCGGCGATCCGGGGAGGAGGGCGGAATGGGCGACGCGCACCATCCCGCCTCCCGGCGGCCCGTCGCGCGGCTGCTCGTCGTCGTGCTCGGCCTTCTCGGCTTCGTCGCCGGACCGGTCGGGGCGGGCATGCCGGCCGGGGGCACGCCGGGCCGGGCGTCCTCCACCGGCACGATCTCCGGCGTCCGGATCGGGGCGGTGCCCCAGGGGCCGGCCCGCACCCGGATCACCACCAAGACGCGCACGGCCGGACGCACGCAGACCGCCATCGCCGCCACCGCGCTCCACGCGGCGGGGGCGGCGGCGCCGTACTCCCAGCCCGAGCACGCGACGCCCCCCGCGTCCGGCGCCGAGGTCCGGCCGCCGTCCGGGCGCCTCGTCCGGGCCGCCTCCGCGCACATCGCGCCCGAGATCGCGCCGCGGGGTGCCCCGCGCGGTCGCGCCCCGCCCGCCTCCACAGGGATCTGAGCTCTCTGTCCCCGGTGCCGCACGCCGACGTGCGGCACCGAAGTCCCCGCGTGGAGGTTCCCCTTGACTCGCGCCAACGTGGTGCGGGCGGTACTGGCGTTCGCCGTGCTCGCCACATCGTTCTACTTCGCCTGGTCCAAACCCGCCCGCCTCGGCCTCGACCTCCGCGGCGGCACCCAGATCGTCCTGGAGACGCAGGACTCCCCGGCCGTGAAGGCCGACCGGGAGTCCACCGACCGCGCCCGCGAGGTGCTGCACCGGCGCGTCGACGCGCTCGGGGTCGCCGAGTCGTCCATCACCCGGTCCGGGGACCGGCGGCTGATCGTCGAGCTGCCGGACGTCCAGGACCCGACCCGCGCCGCCGCGGCCATCGGCAAGACGGCGCAGCTCACGGCCCACCCGGTGCTGGCCGGTGCCGGCACGCCGGCGCAGGGGCAGCAGCTGATCCCCGACGAGAGCGGGCAGCAGATCCTGATCGGCCCCGCGGCGCTCACCGGCGCCGGGATCGGCTCGGCGGGCGCCTCCTACGACCCGCAGAACCTCGGCGGCTGGGCCGTCGACGTCCGGTTCAAGGGCAGCGGGGGCGACACCTGGGAGCGGCTGACCGCCAAGGCCGCCTGCGCGGCCGGCGACGAGCGCCGCGTCGCCATCGTGCTGGACGGCAAGGTGATCTCCTCGCCCCAGGTCACCGAGAGCGTCGCCTGCGGCGTCGGCATCACCGGCGGCTCCACCCAGATCACGGGGGACTTCAGCCCTGCCGAGGCCAAGGACCTTGCGGCGCTCATCCAGGGCGGCTCGCTGCCCGTCCCCGTGAAGATCATCGAACAGCGGGTGGTCGGCCCGACGCTCGGCGACGAGGCGATCGACGCCAGCGCCCGCGCCGCCGTCATCGGCATCGTCCTCACCGGCCTGTTCATCGTGGCCGTCTACCGCCTGGCGGGCCTGCTCGCCACGGTCGCGCTCGCCGGGTACGCGCTGATCTCCTACGGCGCCCTCGTCGCGGTCGGCGCCACCCTGACGCTGCCGGGGCTCGCCGGGTTCGTCCTGGCCATCGGCATGGCGATCGACGCCAACGTGCTGGCCTTCGAACGCGCGAGAGAGGAGCGCGCCGCGGCGCCGGGGCGCAGCGCGCGGACGGCGCTGGCCGTCGGGTTCACCAAGGCGTGGTCGGCGATCGCCGACTCGGCCGCCACCACCGTGCTGGCCGCCGGCCTGCTGTTCTTCCTGGCCTCCGGGCCGGTGAGGGGCTTCGGCGTCACGCTGATCATCGGCGTGCTGGGCTCCCTCGTCTCCGCGATGCTGCTGAGCCGGGTCCTCACCGACGCCGCCGCCGCGCGCATGCCCCGGCTCAGCAAGGGCAGGGCGGGCGGTATCGGCGGCGCCGGCCGCATCCGGCGGTGGCTGGAGGAGAGCGGCCCCGACCTGATGAGGCGCAGCCGCCTGTGGCTCGGCGTCTCCGCGCTCGCCGTCGTCCTCGCCGTCACGGGGATCTTCTCCCGCGGCCTGAACTTCGGCGTGGAGTTCACCGGCGGCCGCCTGGTCGAGTACTCCACGTCCCGGCACGTCGACATCGACACCGCCCGCGCCGCCGTCGCCGACGCGGGGTTCCCGCGCGCCGTCGTCCAGACCTCGGGGAAGGACGACATCTCGGTCCGGACGGCCGATGTGAGCAACGCGGAGGAGAAGCGCATCCAGGACGCCCTCGCGAAGGAGGGCGGCGGCGCCGCCAAGCAGCGCGACGAGCTGATCGGCCCCAGCCTCGGCGACGAGTTGCGGACCAAGGCCCTCATCGCCCTCGGCGTGGCCCTGCTGGCCCAGCTCGCCTACCTGACGATCCGGTTCCGCTGGACGTTCGCGGCGGGCTCGGTGATCGCCATGTTCCACGACATCGCGATCGTCACCGGGATCTTCGCCTGGCTGGGCAAGCCGATCGACGGCGTCTTCCTCGCCGCGCTGCTCACGATCATCGGCTACTCGGTGAACGACTCGGTCGTCGTGTTCGACCGCGTCCGGGAGTTGTGGACCGCGAACCCCAGGGGCCGTTTCGCCGACATCGCCAACCGGGGCACGCTGCAGACGGTCCCACGAACGATCAACACCGGTGTGGGCGCCCTGTTCATCCTGGCGGCGCTGGCCGTCCTCGGCGGCGACTCCCTCACGGACTTCGCCATCGCGCTCCTGATCGGGATCGTCGTCGGCACCTACTCCAGCGTCTTCACCGCGACGCCGCTGGCGGTCGTCCTGGAACGCCACACCAAGACCCCGCCGCCCCAGCGCAAGCAGAAGCCCGGACCGGTCCGCCGCACCCCCGACAACTCAGGCGCAGTCGTCTGACCCACCCGACCCGCCGCCGCCCACCGGGCGGCGGCGGCCCGGGACGTCACTTCTTCGGCACGAACGACCGCTTCAACGGCCCGTGCCTCCCCGTGATCAGGCAGTAGACGTCCCGATCGCCGAACTCCCAGCTTCTCTCGTTCGGCGCTGAGAACGTGGGGTCGACGCGGTCGAGCGGCGGGTCGCTACCCCAGATGTCCACCGCGCGCTTCGCGCAGTCGGCGATGACCATCTCCTCAAGTCTCTTGCTCCCCGGGTACATCCTCCCCTGGAGCTTGTACGCCGAGAGCACCTGGAACTGATGGGGCAGGGTGCATTCCACGACGGGAGAGTTCATGTACTCGTCCCACTTCTCCAGGCAGTCGCCCTGCTCGTACGCCGTCACGTACTTGGGGACGATGAAGGCGCGGACGATCGGGGCTGTGAGCGTGTTGTCTTCGCCGACGTAGACGAGCATGCACGTGACATCGCGTTTCCCGCGTTCCCAGTCCTTGCGTTCCGGAACCTCGGCCCGCGGGTCGAAGTCGGCGTCGATGATTTTCTTCACGTTGCCCGGCGTGCGTTCCTTGCACAGCGCCGCCGCCTGGGCGGTGAGCCGCTGCACTCCGGGGAACGGGCCTGCGGGCAGTGCGGCCTCGGCGATCACCTCACCGTTGTGGGGGTTGTTGCAGGGGCTGGGATACACGTACGGGTCGGCCGAGTCGTGGGTCTGCGCCGTGAAGCAGTCACCCACCTTCAGCGTCGACGGCAGAACGTAGCCGTCCGGGCGACGCGGGGCGGATCCTCCGTCTCCGGCGGAGAACAGCGAATCACCGAACAGCGCAACGGTGATGGCCGCCGCGGCGAGCCACGCTGCAGAGGCACCGAGCCCGCCGAGGGCTAGGCCCCTGCCCCTGCCTCCCCGGCGGCGGATCTGCACCAGGGCGATCACGGCGAAGGCGATCGCGAACAGGGCCAGGCCCAGGGCGCCGGTGACCAGGGCGATGATGGCGAACCGGTTCGACCGCGCCCGGACGGAGGCCACGCCGGCAACGGGAGACGGCGGGACGGCGGCGGTGGAAGACGCCCCGCCCGGCATGCCGGAGGGCGCCTTCGGCTCGGGGGTGAGCGTGTCAGGTGGAGCCCAGACGGGCGAAGCGGGGGTTCCCGGGGCGTCGTCAGGGGGCGGTGGCGTGGTCACGGCGAGACCGTAGGCCCGACTCCGGGTCAGGGGCGGGGTTTCGGGGTGGTCGTCGCCTAGTCGTGATCAAGGAATCCCGTGGCCGGGGACGGCCCGGCCACGGGTCCGGGGGGTCAGGCGAGGGGCGGCTGGTCCGTGGGGTTCTCCGCCCTGATCACCTGCATGACGGCGTTGATCAGCGCGAGGTGGGTGAACGCCTGGGGGAAGTTGCCGAGGTGCCGGCCGGTGTGCGGGTCGATCTCCTCGGCGTACAGCTGCAGCGGGCTCGCGTAGGACAGCAGCTTCTCGCACAGGGCGCGCGCCCGCTCCAGCTCGCCGACCATCACCAGGGTGCTGACCAGCCAGAAGGAGCAGATCGTGAAGGTGCCCTCGTCCGACTCGAACCCGTCGTCGGTCTCCGCCGCGCGGTAGCGCAGGACGAGGTCGTCCTCCGACAGCTCGTCGGCGATGGCGAGGACGGTCTCCCGGACGCGCTTGTCGTCGGCGGGCAGGAAGCCGAGCAGGGGGATCAGCAGCGCCGAGGCGTCGAGGGCCGTCGCGCCGTAGTGGGCGGTGAAGACGCCGCGCTCGTCGAGCGCGTTGGCGAGCACGTCGGCGTGGATCTCGTCGGCCGCCGCCTGCCAGCGGCGCGCCCGCTCCTGGTCGCCGCGGATGCGGGCGAGCCGCGCCCCGCGGTCGGCCGCGACCCAGCAGAACACCTTGGAGGAGGTGAAGTGCTGCGGCTCGCCGCGCACCTCCCACATGCCGCAGTCGGGCGTCCGCCAGTTGGCGAGGGCGTCCTCGACCTGCTTGACGACGATCTTCCACAGCCGGTCGTCGAGCCGGTCCCGCTTGCGCACGAACAGGTAGATGGAGCCGATGATCGCGCCCCACACGTCGTGCTGCGCCTGCATGTACGCCTCGTTGCCGATGCGCACCGGGCGGGCGTTGTCGTAGCCGGTGAGGTGGTCGAGCGTGGACTCGGGCAGTTCCTCGCGCCCGTCCAGCCCGTACATGATCTGCAGCTTGCCCTCGGCGGCCTCGGCGACGTCGGTGATGAAGTAGAAGAAGTCGTTGGCCTCCCAGTCGTAGCCGAGCGTGTAGAACGCCCAGAGGGCCATCGTGGAGTCGCGGATCCAGGTGTAGCGGTAGTCCCAGTTCCGGTCGCCGCCCGGCGTCTCCGGCAGCGACGTCGTCGCCGCGGCCGCGACCGCGCCGGACGGGGCGAACGTCAGGCCCTTCAGGGTCAGCGCGCTGCGCTGCAGGTGGCTGCGCCACGGGTGGTCGGGGAACCGGCCCCGGTCCAGCCAGTGCTGCCAGTGGTGGACGGTCCAGACGAGCCGGTCCTGCGCCTCCTCCCACGACGAGGGCGCCGCGTGCTCGCTCCAGGACAGTGCCACGAACCGGGACTCGCCCTGCTTCAGCAGCGTCCGGGACGTGGCGAGCGACCCCTCGAACCCGACGTTCATGTCGGTGGTGAGCCGCAGGCCGACGCCGTTGCCGCGCGCGACGGCCTCGTGGTACCCGGAGCCGGTGTGCTCCCAGCGCGCGGGCGTCTGCCCGTAGTCGAACACCGGCATGCAGTCGAGCCGGACCTGCACCTGCCCGTTCACGCACCGGACCATCCGCAGCAGGACGTGGTCGGCGTCGTAGTCGGTGGGCGCCCTGCGGTGCGTGTGGGACCGTTCCGTCTCGTGGTGCCAGGGGCCCATGAGCAGCGCGTCCGTCACGACGAGCCAGCCGCCGTGCACCCACCAGGTGGTCTCCATCACCATGGTCCCCGGGATGTAGCGCTGCGCGGCGGGCACCTCCACGCCCGCCGGGCCGACCCGGAAGTATCCGGCGTCGCGGTCCAGGATGGAGCCGAACACGCTGGGCGAGTCCATCCTGGGCAGGCACATCCACTCGATGTTGCCGCTCGGTGCGACCAGGGCGGTCGTCTCGCAGTCGGACAGGAACCCGAAATCGGCGATGGGGGCGAACGGATCTCCCGCCCGGCCGCCGGCGACCTTCGGCCTCACAACGTCACCTCCTTGATTCATCATTCCCTCTCACGCGCGATGGGCATGTCTTGGGTACGGGCCGCCTCCCCGGGACGGGGCGCCCGGGTAGTGCGGTTTATTGCGGTGTGTCGCTGGTCTCCCTAGTGGAATAGACCACTATCTGCAGTCTGAGCTGGGATAACTCCCCTCGGCGCACCGGGCGCCGAGCAAGGCTCGTGTTCGCGGGTACAGTCCCGGCAAACAGGGCAGCGGACCCGCCGCCGCCTGGGGTGATGCGATGCCGCGCGCCCCGCGGAGGCGGGCCCGGAACTGCCACTGGGTGGAACCGGAGCGAGAAGGAGCTCCCCGTGCGGAAGTTCGTGTACGACTTCACTGAGGGAAACAAGGACCTCAAGGATCTCCTGGGGGGCAAGGGCGCCAACCTGGCCGAGATGACCAATCTCGGGCTGCCCGTGCCGCCGGGGTTCACGATCACCGCGGAGGCATGCCGGCACTACCTCGAGCACGGGAGCCTGCCCGACGGCCTGGCGGACGAGGTGAACCGGCACCTGGCCGACCTGGAGTCCGCGATGGGCAAGAAGCTCGGCCAGAGCGACGACCCCCTCCTGGTCAGCGTACGGTCCGGCGCCAAGTTCAGCATGCCGGGAATGATGGAGACCGTCCTCAACGTCGGGTTGAACGACGAGTCCGTGCACGGCCTCGCCGCCCAGGCGGGCGACGAGCGGTTCGCGTGGGACTCCTACCGCCGGCTGATCCAGATGTTCGGCAAGACCGTCATGGACATCGACGGCGACCTGTTCGAGGACGCCGTCGAGGACGTCAAGCGGGCCCGGGGCAGCGACGACGACGGGGACCTGACCGCCGGGGACCTCAGAGAGCTCGTCGACCGGTTCAAGGTCATCGTACGGGAGAAGGCGGGCCGCGAGTTCCCGACCGACCCGCGCGAGCAGATGGACCTGGCCGTCGAGGCGGTGTTCGACTCCTGGAACGCGCCGCGCGCCATCCTCTACCGGCGGCAGGAGCGCATCCCCGTCGACCTCGGCACGGCCGTCAACATCTGCTCGATGGTCTTCGGCAACATGGGCCTGGACTCGGGGACGGGCGTGGCCTTCACCCGCGACCCCGCGACCGGGCAGCAGGGCATCTACGGCGACTACCTGCAGAACGCCCAGGGCGAGGACGTCGTCGCCGGCATCCGCAACACCGTCGCGCTGACGGAGCTGGAGCGCATCGACAAGGCGTCCTACGACCGGCTCGTCGAGATCATGGAGACGCTGGAGAACCACTACCGCGACATGTGCGACATCGAGTTCACGATCGAGCGCGGGAAGCTGTGGATGCTGCAGACCCGGGTCGGCAAGCGGACCGCCGGCGCGGCGTTCCGGATCGCCTGCCAGCTGCTCGACCAGGGGCTCATCGACCTGGACGAGGCCGCCCGCCGCGTCACCGGCGACCAGCTCGCCCAGCTCATGTTCCCCCGCTTCACCGACCGGGTGGACGGCGTCCAGAAGATCACCAAGGGCATGAACGCCTCGCCGGGCGCGGCCGTCGGCAAGGCCGTGTTCACCTCCGAGCGCGCCGTGGAGCTGGCCGGGCGGGGCGAGGAGGTGATCCTCGTCCGCCGCGAGACCAACCCCGACGACCTCTCCGGCATGGTCGCGGCCAAGGGCGTCCTGACCTCCCGCGGCGGCAAGACCTCGCACGCCGCGGTCGTCGCCCGCGGCATGGGCAAGACGTGCGTCTGCGGCGCCGAGGAGCTCGACGTCGACGTCAAGGGCGGCAGCTTCACCGCGCCCGGCGGCATCACGGTCAGGGAGGGCGACGTCATCTCGATCGACGGGTCGTCCGGCGAGGTCTACCTCGGCGAGGTGCCCGTCGAGGACTCGCCCGTCGTCCGCTACTTCGAGGGGCAGCTCTCGACCGAGGACGGCGGCGACCTGGTCAAGGCCGTGCACCGCGTCATGGAGCACGCCGACGCGCGGGCCGCGCTGAAGGTCCGCGCGAACGCCGACAACCCCGAGGACTCCGCCCGGGCCCGCCGGTTCGGCGCCGCCGGCATCGGGCTGTGCCGCACCGAGCACATGTTCCTCGGGGACCGGCGGCAGCTCGTCGAGAAGCTCATCCTCGCCGAGGACGACGACGGGCGGCAGGCCGCGCTGGACGCCCTGGAGCCGCTCCAGAAGAGCGACTTCGAGGGCATCTTCGAGGCGATGGACGGACTGCCCGTCACCATCCGGCTCATCGACCCGCCGCTGCACGAGTTCCTCCCCGACATCACCGAGCTGTCGGTCAGGGTCGCGCTCGCGGGCGACGAAGCGGACGCCAAGGACCGGAGACTGCTCGAAGCAGTCAACCGACTGCACGAGCAGAACCCTATGCTGGGCCTGCGCGGCGTGCGGCTCGGTTTGGTGATTCCCGGTCTGTTCGGCATGCAGGTGCGCGCGATCGCCGAGGCCGCGGCGGCGCGCAGGAGGGCGGGCGGCGACCCGCGCCCGGAGATCATGATCCCGCTGGTCGGCGCGGTCCAGGAGCTGGAGGCCGTCCGGGACGAGGCGCGCGGCATCCTCGCCGCGGTCAGGGAGTCGAGCGGGATCGACGTGCCGGCGCTGATCGGCACGATGATCGAGCTGCCCCGGGCGGCGCTGACCGCCGGGCAGATCGCCGAGGCCGCCGAGTTCTTCTCCTTCGGCACCAACGACCTCACCCAGACGACCTGGGGTTTCTCCCGCGACGACGTCGAGGCGGCGTTCTTCTCCCGCTACCTGGAACTCGGGATCTTCGGGGTTTCGCCGTTCGAGACCCTCGACCGCGAGGGCGTCGGCAGGCTCGTGCGCATCGCCGCCGAGGAGGGCCGCCGGGCGCGCCCCGGCCTCAAGCTCGGCATCTGCGGCGAGCACGGCGGCGACCCCGACTCGGTGCACTTCTGCCACGAGGTGGGCCTCGACTACGTGTCCTGCTCGCCGTTCCGGATTCCCGTGGCGCGGCTGGAGGCGGGCCGCGCGGCCATCGAGGCCGCGGACGCCCCGGGGGGCAGCGACAGCCGCTGACGTCCCGCCCGGCGGCCGGCCCCCCGCACGCCCGGAATCGGCCGCCGGGACCGATGTGGGACGGATGACACGCCGACCTGGCGAACCTGGCGCGCATGCCGGAACATCTCACTAACGTGTCCGATGCGATGACGTTGGAAGCGGAGTTGCCGGAGTTCACGCCGGAAGACGATGAGACGGACCGGCCCGAGGACCGGGCGGACGGGCCGCGGCGGCGCCGTGGGCGCGGGCGGTGGCGCCGGTCGCCCTGGTTCACGATCCCCGCCGGGGTCCTCACGGGGCTCCTGGCGATCGCGGTGCTGACGCCGCTCACCGTCGGGCTGCGGATCTGGCACCAGGCCCGCCAGGACGAGCGGCCGCGCTCCGACGCGATCATCGTGCTGGGGGCCGCGCAGTACAACGGGGTGCCGTCCCCGACGCTGAAATGGAGGCTCCAGCACGCCCTGGAGCTGTACCGCGGCGGGGTCGCGCCGGCCATCGTGACGGTGGGCGGCAAGGCGCCCGGCGACAACTACACCGAGGCCGGGGCCGGCCGCGGCTGGCTGATCACCAAGGGCGGCGTGCCGGCCTCCCGGGTCTTCGAGGTGCCCGTCGGGCGCGACACGCTGGAGAGCATGAAGGCCGTCGGCAAGGAGTTCGACCGGCACCACTGGTCGTCGGGCGTGATCGTCACCGACCCGTGGCACGGGCTGCGCTCCAAGAAGATGGCCGAGGACAGCGGCATCGAGGCCGCCGCGTCGCCGACCCGCAGCGGCCCGAGCGTGCAGACCCGCGACACCCAGTTCCACTACATCGTCCGCGAGACCGGCGGGTACCTGTCGTACGTGCTGCTGGGCAAGAGCGTCCAGGTGCCGGACGAGACCATCAAGCGCATCCACATCGACCCGTCCGAGACGCCGTCGACGTCTCAGCCCCCGTCCTCCTCGTCGTCTCCGCCCCGGTCCTCGCCGTCGCCGGGCGGCTGAGGACCCCCGCGGCCCTCTACCCTGGATAGGGACATGACGATCAACGTGACCACGGGCTACGACGGCCGTGACAAGGAACGCTGGGCGCCCGAGCCCCCCAAGCGGCGCGACCGCACGGCGTTCGAGCGCGACCGGGCCCGGGTCCTGCACAGCGCCGCGCTCCGCAGGCTGGCCGCCAAGACGCAGGTGGCCTCGCCCAGCGCCGACGCCGTGGCCGACACCGTCCAGAGCCTGCGCACCCGCCTCACCCACTCGCTGGAGTGCGCGCAGGTGGGCCGCGAGCTGGGCAAGTCGCTCGGCTGCGACCCCGACCTGGTGGAGACGGCCTGCCTGTCGCACGACATCGGGCATCCGCCCTTCGGGCACAACGGCGAGTACGCGCTCGACATCGTCGCGCGCGACTGCGGCGGGTTCGAGGGCAACGCGCAGAGCCTGCGCGTCCTGACCAGGCTGGAGCCCAAGTCCTTCGGTGTGGAGGGCCCGCCCCTGCACGGCCGCAGCGTCGGCCTCAACCTGACCCGCGCCGCGTTGGACGCCGCGATGAAGTACCCGTGGTCGCAGGCCGAGGCCGTGAACGGCAAGTTCGGCGTCTACGACGACGACGCGGACGTGGCGCGCTGGGTGCGCGACGGCGCCGAGCCGGGCCGCACCTGCTTCGAGGCCCAGGTCATGGACTGGAGCGACGACGTCGCCTACTCCGTCCACGACCTGGAGGACGCGCTGGTCGCCGGGCACGTCGACTTCGGCCGCCTCGCCGACCCCGCCGAGCGCCGCCTCGTCGCCGCCACGGCGGCCAAGCTGTACTGCCCCGACGCCGGCCAGGCGGAGCTGGAGGAGCGCTTCGCCGTGCTGCTCGCCGAGCCCTACTGGCCCGACCGCTACGACGGCACCCCGCGCAGCCTCGCCGCCCTCAAGAACCTGACCAGCACGCTGATCGGTCGGTTCTGCCTGGCCGCCGAGACCGCCACGCGGGAGGCCTACGGCGACCGCCCGCTCACCCGCTACGCGGCGGAGCTGATCGTCCCGCGGCCGCAGTGGCTGGAGAACGCCCTGCTCAAGGGCGTCACGGCGCACTACGTGTGGATCAGCCACGAGGAGGTCAGGGCCCGCCAGCGGACGCTGATCACCGAACTCGCGGAGATGATGCTCGCGGGGGCGCCGGACACGCTCGACCCGGGCTTCCGGGACGCGTTCACGGACGCCTCCGACGACGCCGCCCGGCTGCGCGCCGTGATCGACCAGATCGCCTCCCTGACCGACCTGTCGGCGATGGCCCGCCACCGCATGCTGGGCGGACGCGGGTACTGACCCGCGGGTACGGGCCGGCGCGGAGGGACACGCCTCGACGCGCCAGTCGATGGACCCTTGTCTCGTGGCATAGGCCGCTGTAGGGATAGCTACAGGTCCACTACAGGAGGTCACCATGCCCGAGGAGACGTTCGTCATCGCCGGCGCGAGCCTGGCCGGGGCCAAGGCGGCCGAGACGCTCCGCGAGGAGGGCTTCGCGGGCAGGGTGCTGCTGGTGGGGGAGGAGATCGAGCGGCCGTACGAGCGGCCTCCGCTGTCCAAGGGGTTCCTGCTGGACAAGGAACCCCGGGAGAAGGCCCACGTCCACGAGGCGGACTGGTACGACAAGCACGACGTGGAGTTGCGGGTCGGCACGTCCGTCGCGTCCATCGACCGGGGCGCGCACCAGGTCCGGCTGTCCACCAAGGAGCCGGTCTCCTACGACAGGCTGCTGCTGGCGACGGGCGCCTCCCCGCGCCGGCTGGACGTGCCGGGCTCCAAGCTCCAGGGCATCCACTACCTGCGGACGATGGCCGACTCGGCCGCGCTGAAGCAGGCGCTGGCGCCCGGCGGACGCCGGGTCGTGGTGGCCGGGGCGGGCTGGATCGGGCTGGAGGCGGCGGCCGCCGCCCGGGAGCACGGCAACGAGGTGACGGTCATCGAACCGGAACCGGTGCCGCTGCACGCCGCGATGGGGCCCGAGCTCGGCGGGATGTTCGCCGACCTGCACCGCGAGCACGGCGCCGTCCTGCGGATGGACGAGGGCGTGGCCGGGTTCTGGGGCGCCGGGCAGGTGTCGGCGGTCGTGACCTCCGGCGGCGCCGAGGTGCCCGCGGACGTCGTGATCGTCGGCATCGGGGTGCGGCCCAACAGCGGGCTCGCCGAGGAGGCCGGGCTGGAGGTGTCCGACGGGATCCTCGTCGACCAGTCGCTGCGCACGTCCGACCCCGACATCTACGCGGCCGGGGACGTCGCCAACGCCTACCACCCGCTGCTCGGCCGCCGGATCCGCGTCGAGCACTGGGCGAACGCCCTGAACGCGGGGCCCGCCGCGGCCCGCGCGATGCTCGGCCAGGACGTCGTCTACGACCAGATCCCCTACTTCTTCAGCGACCAGTACGACCTCGGCATGGAGATGTCGGGCGTCGCGGCGCCGGGGGAGTACGACGAGGTCGTGTACCGCGGGGACGTCCCGGGACGGGAGTTCGTCGCGTTCTGGCTGTCCGGCGGCCGGGTCGTCGCCGGCATGAACGTCAACGTGTGGGACGTCACCGGGGACGTCCAGGCGCTGATCCGCTCCGGGCGCCCGGTGGACGCCGCCCGCCTCGCCGACCCGGGGGCGCCGCTCGCGGACCTGGTGTGAGGCGGCCGGGACGGGCCCTGTCGCGTCAGCGACGTACAGTCGGCTGAGTGGTTACCGAGAAGATCACGACGCTGGCCCGGGCGCGCGTCGCGGTGACGCTGGCGTTCGCCGCGCACGGCCTCCTCGGCGCCGCCTGGGTCGCCCGCATCCCGCAGATCAAGGAGCATCTCGGGCTGAGCGAGGGCGCGATGGGCGTGGCGCTGCTGGGCGCGCCCGTGGGCGTCGTCGCGGCCGTCCGGTTCGCGGGCCGGATCGTCGGTCGGTGGGGAAGCCGCGCGACGACGATCGCCGCCGGGGCCGCCGGGGCGCTGGCGCTGGTCCCGCTCGGACTCGCCTGGAACCTCGGCGGGCTGATCCTCTCGCTGCTGCTGATGGGCGCCTCGCTCGGCCTGATGGACGTGGGGATGAACGCGCAGGGCGTCGCCGTGGAGCGCGGCTACGGCCGTCCGCTCATGTCCGGGCTGCACGGCTCGTACAGCATCGGCACGCTGCTCGCGGCACTGGCCGGTTCGGCGGCCGCGCACGCGGGCGTCCCCGTCCCGCTGCACCTGGCGGTCGCCGCGGCGGTGCTGATCACGCTGCTGGCCCTCGGCTGCCGGGGCCTGCTGGACCGCTCCGCCGACGAATTCCCCGAGCCGGACGAGGACGCCCCCGTCCCCGCGCGCTCCCCCCGCCGGCCGCTGATCATGCTCGGTGTCATCGGGCTGTGCTCGTTCGTCGGGGAGGGCGCCATGGCCGACTGGAGCGCGATCTACCTGCGGGAGAACCTCGGCACCGGGCCCGGCGTGGCCGGGCTCGGGTACGCCGGGTGCGCGGTGGCGATGACCGTGGGGCGGCTCACCGGCGACCAGGTCGTCGCGCGCTTCGGGCCCGTTCCGGTGCTGCGGGGCGGCTCGCTGGTCGCCGCCCTCGGGCTCGGCCTCGGGCTCGCGGCGGGCGACCCCACGGCGGCGGTGGCCGGGTTCACGCTGTTCGGCCTCGGCGTCGCGGTGGTGGCGCCCGTCACCTTCAGCGCGGCGGGCAACGTGCCCGGCGTCCCGCCCGCGGCCGGGATCTCCCGGGTCACCGGCGTCGGCTACCTCGGCCTGCTCGGCGGCCCGCCCGTCATCGGGTTCATCGCGCAGGGCGTGGGCCTGACGTGGGCGCTGGCCGTCCCGGTCGCGCTGGTCGGGCTGATCGTCCTGCTCGCCCCGGCGGCGGTGACGGCCGAGCGGTGAGGGCGAGCGGTGCCGGTCGTCCCCATTGATCTTTTGGTGGGGTTACGACTTTTGTATATGTCCTACTCAGGTAAGGTCTGGGCGAGTGAGCACCATGCAGCGGTCGAGACCGGCCGAAACGGTCACGTCCGCCCGGGCGCTGCGGACATTCCTTAGCGAACTGCTCAGTTTCGGTTTCGTGGGGTGCGTCGGCACGCTCATCATGATCTTCGGCGCGAACCTGATGCGCGCGTGGCTCGGCGGCAGCCCGGTCACGAGCGTCGTC
Organism: Actinomadura sp. NPDC023710; assembly: GCF_040639875.1. Lineage (NCBI taxonomy): Bacteria > Bacillati > Actinomycetota > Actinomycetes > Streptosporangiales > Thermomonosporaceae > Actinomadura > Actinomadura sp. NPDC023710. The sequence continues at coordinate 30,653 of NZ_JBFAGB010000055.1, read as the reverse complement.
GTGCCGACCGTGGTGTCCACGCTGAGCTCCTACCTGCTCAACCGGTTCTGGACGTTCCGGCACCGCGACAGCGACGGCTCCGGCCGGGAGGTCGCGATCTTCTTCGCGCTGAACGGCGTCGGGCTGCTGATCCAGGTGCTGTGCACCGGCTTCACCTACTACACCCTCGGGCTGCACGGCGGGATCGCCTACAACCTGGGGCTCCTCGCGGGCGTCGGCCTCGGGTCGGCGTTCCGCTACTGGTCGTACAAGAAGTGGGTGTTCACCCCCGCGACGGCATGAATCGGGCGCCGCGGGGGTTCTCCCCTCACGCGGGACCGGGTCTCACCGGCCCGCCGGGACGATCTTCTCGGTCTGCACCAGGGCCTCGGCGAGGATGCCGGCGAGGTCCTGGCCGGTGCCCTGCGAGAAGATCACATGGTCGATGCCCCGCTCGGCGAGCCGCCCGACGGTGTCGACGGCGGCGCCGACCGAGGGCGTACCGGTGAAGAAGGTCAGCGACGTCTTCTCGATCTCGGTGTGGTCGCGGCCCTCGCGCTCGCAGTGCTCCCGCAGGACCTCCAGCTTGCGGGGCAGCTCGTCGCCGTCGAAGAGGTTGCAGGCGTCGGCGTACTTCGCCACGAACCGCAGCGTCTTCTTCTCGCCGCCCCCGCCGACGAGGATCGGCGGGCGGGGGCGCCGCAGCGCGGGCGGCGAGTTGAGCGGGCGCTCCAGCGTGTAGTGCTCGCCCTCGAACGGCGACTCGTCGCCCTCCCACATCCGGTGGGCGATCCGCAGCGTCTCCTCCAGCCGCTCGAACCGCTCCGCGGTCGGCGGGAACCGGATGCCGAGGCCGCGCGACTCCTCCTCGTTCCAGGCCGCGCCGATGCCGAGCCACGCGCGCCCGCCCGACAGGACGTCCAGCGTGGTCACCGTCTTGACCAGGACGCCGGGGTGCCGGTAGGTGACCCCGGTGACCATCGTCCCGAGCGTGATCCGCTCGGTCAGCGCCGCCGCGTACGCGAGCGCCGAGTAGCCCTCCAGCATGGGGTCCTCCGGCGGGCCCACGGCTTCGATCTGGAAGAAGTGGTCCATCACCCACAGGGAGTGCAGCCCGCCCTGGTCGGCGTCGCGGGCGACGCGTCCGAAGGTGGGGCCGATCTGCTCCGGCCCCCCGGGAAAGGTGAAGCTCGGAACCTGGAGTCCGATGCGCATGGCATTCCCTTCGCGTGCTTCGTCTCGTGCGTCTCCTTCCACTCTGGGACCTGGAGTGCGCTCCAGGTCAAGCAGGCGCACCGGCCGGGACGTTGACCTGGAGTGCACTCCAGGTGCGATCCTGGGGAGCGTGAGCTCCTACTCTCCCGCCGAGACCGCCGAGAAGAGCGGTTTCAGCATCGACACGCTGCGCTACTACGAGAAGATCGGGCTGCTGTCCGGGATCGCGCGGAACGCGTCGGGACGGCGCGTGTTCTCCGACGACGACCTGCAATGGCTCGGGATGCTGCGCTGCCTGCGCGGCACCGGGATGCCGATAGCCGAGATGCTGCGCTACTCCGAGCTGGCCCGCGGCGGCGGTCGGACCGTCCAGGAGCGGCTCGACCTGCTGCAGGAGCACGACCGCCGGGTTGAGGAGCAGATCGCGACGCTGCGCGCGCAGCAGAGGCAGATCAAGGTGAAGATCGGCTTCTACCGTGAGGCGTCGATGACCTGCGAGCCCGCTCCCGCTCCCGCCTGAGCGAGGACGCGCTCCGCGCGCGCCCACGTCTCGGCCGGCTCGAAGGCGTCCGCCCACCAGGTGTCGGCGCGGATCGTCCCGCGCCGCCGGAACCTCCGCATGATGGCGACGTGCGGCGGCCAGGCGACGAATCCGCGCAGCGCGGCGTCGCCGGTCCAGACCGAGACGGAGCCGCACCTGCGCCGGCGGAGGTCCGTCCACAGCCACAGGCCGACGGCGCCCTCCAGCTCCGGCCACGACCGGCGCAGCCCCATGCCCGCGTGGAAGGCCCTCGGCAGGTCGAGGGGATGCGCGCAGGTGAAGTCGGTGACGCTGACGAGGACCGGGCCCGTCGCCCGGACGGGTCCCGCACGCCACCGGGTCCTCAGGAGCGCCATGAGGGATCCCGGCCGAGGAGGGTGAGCAGGCGCTCCCGCGACTCCGCGCCGTCCGCGGAGGGGACGGACGGGGCGAACGAGCCGCCGGGGCCCCGGCCCTCCTCGGGGACGATGGCGGCGACCTTGAGGGACGCCTCCACGAGCTCGCCGGCGGGCTCCCAGCCCGCGCCGATCGAGGCGGCGACGTCCCAGGCGTGCACGACGAGGTCGACGAAGTGGAAGCTGATCGCCAGCGCGGCGGGGAAGGCGCCGCCGTCGCGGATCTCGGGAAGGGCGAGCTCGGCGTCCAGGGCCACCTCGGCGAAGGCCGTCGTCACGAGGTCGGCGGAGGCCCGCGCCGCGGCGAGGGGGTCGTCGCCGAGATCGCCGCCGCGCCAGGCGGACAGCCGCGCGCCCTCGCCCCGGGCGGCGGCCGCGAAGCCCTCGTCCTGGCTCACCTGGTGGCGCAGCAGGCCGTGCAGCGTCCAGTCGGGGCACGGCGTCGGCAGGTGCAGCGCGTCCGGCTTCACCTGCGCGACGACGGACAGGTAGAGATCGGCCGCCTTCCGGTCGAGCGGTCGGAAATCGGTTGTGAGCAGTTCGTTCAGCAGGTCCATGCGGCCACGGTAGGGACTCGCAGAGGCCCAGGTACAGGTCCAAAATTGCACAGACTGACTGAGCCGATTTAGGGTCGGCGCCGTGGACCTCCATGTGAGCCTGGTCGGGCGCCGCGACCTTGCCGGGCAGATCTACGGCCAGCTGCGCGCCGCGATCCTGGACGGCCGGCTGCGCGCGGGGGAGGCGCTGCCGCCGACGCGCGAGCTGGCGCGGCGCCTGGCGATCTCCCGCAACACGGTCGGCGTCGCCTACGACCGGCTCGCGGCCGAGGGGTTCCTGACGAGCCGGGTCGGCGCGGGGACGTTCGTCCGGGAGACCGGCTCCGCGGCGCGCGGCGCGCCCGCGGCCTCGCCGCTGCGGCCGCGCGGCGTGTGGGAGGGAGTGTCCGTCTGGCCGGCGCCGATGCCCGGAGTCCGGTGGGACTTCCGCGCCGGGCTGCCCGACGTGCGGCTGTTCCCCTACGAGGCCTGGCGGCGGATCATGGGGGGACTGCTGCGGCCGTCGGGGCTGGCCGATCCCGCCTCGGCGGCCGACCCCGCCGGGCTGCCCGCGCTGCGCGAGGCCGTCGCCCGGCATGTGGGCGTCTCGCGGTCGGTGCGGGCGAGCGGGGCCGACGTCGTCGTCACCTCCGGTGTCCAGCAGGCCCTCGACCTGATCGTCCGGGTCCTCCTCGAACCGGGCGACGTGGTGGCCGTGGAGGACCCCGGGTACCCGCCCGTGCGGATGCTCCTCGCCGCGGCCGGGATGCGGGTGCGCGGCGTGCCGGTCGACGCCGAGGGGCTCCGGGTGGACGCGCTGCCCGGCGAGGCGCGGGCCGTCTACGTCACCCCCTCGCACCAGTTCCCGCTGGGGATGCCGATGTCGCTGCCGCGCCGCAGGGCGCTGCTCGACTGGGCGCGGCGGCGGGACGTGGTGATCGTCGAGGACGACTACGACACCGAGTACCGCTACGGCGGGCGGCCCGTCGAGCCGCTGCAGAGCCTCGACGAGGACGGCCGCGTCCTGTACACGGGCACCTTCTCCAAGATCATGCGGCCGGTGCTGCGGCTGGGGTTCCTGGTGGCGCCGCCGTCGCTGCACCACGCCTTCCGGATGGCGCGCTATGTCTCGTCCTGGCACGCCGAACTGCCCGCGCAGGCGGCGCTCGCCCGGTTCATCGACGAGGGCCTGCTCGCCCGGCACATCCGCAGGTCGCGCCGCGAGTACCGGGCGCGGCACGAGCGCGTCGCCGAACGGGTCGCCGGGCTGCCGGGGGACCGGCTCGACCCCGTCCCGTCCGAGGCGGGGCTGCACCTGAGCGCGGTGTTCCGGGACGGCGCCGACGACGCCGCCGTCGCCGCGAAGGCGCTCGGCGCGGGCGTCGGGCTGTTCGCGCTGTCGGAGTTCGCCGTGACCGGGCCGCCCGCCGCGGGCCTGGTCTTCGGGTACGGCGCGGTGACGCCGCCGGAGATCGACGAGGGGATGCGCCGGCTCGCCGGAGTCCTGCGCGGCGGGAGCGGCCGTGCGTGACTAGCGGTGCACGGGCGTGATGCGCCGGCCGTCCGCGCCGAAGAACAGGACCCGGTCCAGGTCGACCGCCAGCGCGACACGGTCGCCCCGGTCGGGCCGCCCGCCCGGCGCGATGCGGAAGACGAGGTCGGACCGCCGGTGGTGGCCCGCGTGCTCCTCGATCGGGGCCTCCTCCCCGGCCGGCCTGCCGAACAGCGCCCGCACCCGGTCGCGCAGCCCGGGCCGCTCCGCCGCGAGGGCCTGCGGCCGCTCGGGACGCCCGAGCTCGTTCGCGTCCACTGTGGGGATGCCCGCCTCGGCGTAGGCGAGCCATTCGTGCCCGTGGAACTCCAGCGCGCGCACCTGGCCCGACAGGACGGTCCCCGACGGGGCGGGGGAGCCCGGGGCGATCGGCATCATCGTGTCGGGGCGGATCCCGACGATCACGGGCCGGCCCTGATGGCTGATCAGCGCGGCCGCCCGCGGGTCGTTCCAGGGCAGGGTGAGCCGCTGCGGTCCGAGATCGAGCATCAGCCCCTGGCCCTCGACGGCCCACAGGGTGGCCTGCAGCAGGTTCATCGGAGGGGAGCTGAGGAAGGCGGCCACGAACACGGTCGCCGGGTCCTCGTAGATCTGCTCGGGGGTGCCGACGTCCTCCAGGACGCCGTCGCGCAGCACGGCCATCCGGTCGGCCATGGTCATGGCCTCGACCTGGTCGTGCGTGACGTAGACGGTGGTGGTGCCGCTGGAGCGCACCAGCGCCGCGATCTCGACGCGCAGCTCCGTGCGCAGCCCCGCGTCCAGGCTCGAAAGCGGCTCGTCCATCAGGAACAGCGACGGCTCGCGGATCAGCGCGCGCCCGATCGCGGCCCGCTGCCGCTGGCCCCCCGACAGCGTGCGCGGCAGCCGGTCGATCATCGTGTTGATGCCGAGTGCGCGCGCCAGCTCGACGACCTTCGCGGACGCCTCGGCGCGGTCGTCCCCGGACACCTCCAGCGGGAACATCATGTTGCCCTTGACCGTGCGGTGCGGGTAGAGCGCGCCCTCCTGGAACACCATCGCCACGTTCCGGTCGCGCGGCGGCAGGTCGTTGGCCACGGTGCCGTTCAGCCACAGGTCCCCGCCGGTGATCTCCTCCAGCCCGGCGATCATGCGCAGGATGGTCGACTTGCCGCAGCCGGACGGTCCGAGCAGGACGAACAGCTCCCCGGCGTTGATGCGCAGGCGGACGTCGCGGACGGCCACCTGGCCGCCGGGATACACCTTGTCGACGCCGTCCAGCACAACATCCGTCATCGAGTCCGCCTGGGGGTGGGCAAATCTACGGTGCGCCATCTCATCGCGGTGCGGTCCACGTTGTCCAGAGTAAAACCGGGGTTACTCGCCGTTAACCCGGCCGAGTTCGGCCATCGGATCGTATATTTCGACACCGCAGGATGTTCCTGACTTCGACCTGATCGGCTGCGGTGCCGGGGGACCGGCGAACCGGAGCTCTGGAGATCGGCGGGCCGCCGTGTCACCTTTGATCACGAAGCCCGTCCCCGGGGTTTCGAAGGAGGAGCTCCCATGTCCGACTCCCCACCCGCCGTCAGCCGCCGTGCCTTCCTGCACCGCACCGGCGCGGGCGCCGTCCTGCTCGCGGGCGGCGTGCTCGCCGGCGGCACCGCCGCCGCCGCGCCCGCCGGCAGGTCCGCCCTCGCCGGCCCCGCCCGCGGCCCCGCCCCCGCCGACCTCGACCCGCTGGCCCTGCTGAAGAAGATGCTGTCGTTCGACACCCAGAACTTCGGGGAGGGCGGCGTCACCCGGCCCTACGCCGAGATGCTCAAGGCCGTCTGGGACTCCGCGGGGGTCCCCGCACAGATCATCCCCACGCCGAAGAAGGACAACGTCCACCTCATCGCCCGGATCGAGGGCACCACCGCGGCGCCGCCGCTGCTCCTGCTCGGACATTCCGATGTCGTTCCGGTGGAACGTGACAAATGGTCCGTCGACCCGTTCGCCGGGATCGTCCGCAACGGTGAGATCTACGGCCGCGGCGCCCTGGACATGAAGGGGGCCAACTCCGCGAACATCGGCGCCCTGCTCCGGCACGTCAAGGAGGGCGCGCGGTTCGACCGCGACATCATCGTCCTCACCGACTGCGACGAGGAGGCCGGGCAGTACGGTTCCCACTGGCTCGCCGAAAACCACTGGGACAAGATCAACGCGGGCATGGTGCTCACGGAGGGCGGCTGGTTCCTCGCCCAGAAGGACCGGCGGACGCCGATGCTCATCACGGTGACGCGCCAGGACAAGGTCTACTTCAACCTCGACCTCGCCGCCGGCGGCACCGCCACCCACTCCTCCAAGCCCAACCCCGACTCGGCCATCGCCAAGCTCTCCCGCGCCGTCACCGAGATCGACACCTGGCTCGCGCCGGTCGCGCTCACCCCCGTCACCCGGGAGTACTTCGGCGCTCTGGCCAAGGCCACCGACGACCGCCCGCTCGAACGGGCGCTGCGGCTGCTGCTGTCCGCGCGCTCCCAGCAGGCCCGCGAGCGGGCCGCCGCGCTCGTCGTCAAGCGCAGCTCCTACCCGTGGCTGCACCAGGCCCTCCTCCGCACGACGCACGCCTTCGTGATCGAGGACGCGGGGTACAAGGAGAACGTCATCCCGTCCAAGGCCACGCTGCGCGTCAACTGCCGGGGGGTCCCCGGCGGCCAGCGTCCCCGCGACTTCCTGGCCGCGATCAGGAAGCGCCTCGCCGACCGCGACGTGACCGTCACGCTCGCGGGCAACCCGGGGGAGTCGGAGGAGGACGCCCTCAAGCGGCTGGACGAGACCTGGGCCAAGCCGCCCTCCAGCCTGGACTCGCCGCTGTTCGAGGCCATCGGCGACGCCGCCGCCGAGACCTATCCGGACGCGGTCTTCGCGCCCGCCCTCTTCGAGGCCGGGACGAGCCTGTCGCCCTGGACGTCGAAGGGCGTCCCCGGCTACGGCGTCTACCCCTACGTCGTCGACAACGACCAGCTGATCGCGATGCACGGCAACGACGAGCGCATCACCGTCGAGGCCCTCAAGCAGGGCACGGAGTTCATGTACCGGCTCTTCGGCCGCTTCCGGACGGGCTGACCTGAGACGCCCCCGCCTCCCGCGGACCCGCGGGAGACGGGGGCGCACCCATGCCCGTCGCGGTGCGATGCCCTCGATGTCACGGGCCCGCCGTAGACTCCATGGTCGTGGCAGGCCGGATTCGCAATGAGGACATCGCGCTCGTGCGGGAGCGCTCGTCCATCGCCGACGTGATCGGCGAGTACCTGCAGCTGCGCAGCGCGGGCGGCGGCAATCTCAAGGGGCTGTGCCCGTTCCATGACGAGAAGTCCCCCTCGTTCAACGTGACGCCCTCGCGCGGGCTGTACTTCTGCTTCGGCTGCGAGGCGGGCGGCGACGTCATCAAGTTCGTCCAGGAGATCGAGCACCTGACCTTCGGCGAGTCGGTGGAGCGGCTCGCCGCCCAGGCCGGGATCCAGCTGCGCTACGAGGAGGGCGGCGGGCGCGGCCCCCGCCAGGACGGCGGGCAGCGCGCCCGGCTGGTCGAGGCGCACCGGGCGGCCGCCGAGTACTACGCCGAGCAGCTGAACTCCGCCGCGGGCGCGCCCGGCCGCACGTTCCTGTCCGAGCGCGGCTTCGAGGCCGCCGACGCCGAGCACTTCGGCGTCGGGTTCGCGCCCCGCGAGTGGGAGGGCCTCGTCCGGCACCTGCGCGGGCGCGGCTTCGCCGACCGCGACATCGTCGCCGGCGGCCTGGCCAAGGAGGGGCGGCGCGGCCCGATGGACCGGTTCCGCGGCCGGCTGATGTGGCCGATCCGCGACCTGTCCGGCGACGTCATCGGGTTCGGCGCGCGGCGCCTCTTCGAGGACGACGACGGCCCCAAGTACCTGAACACCCCCGAGTCGCCGCTCTTCCACAAGAGCTCGGTGCTGTACGGCGCCGACCTCGCCAAGAAGGAGATCGCGCGGCGGCGGCAGGCCGTGGTGGTCGAGGGCTACACCGACGTGATGGCCTGCCACCTGGCGGGCGTCCCGACGGCCATCGCCACCTGCGGCACGGCGTTCGGCGACGAGCACATCAAGCTGCTGCGCCGCCTGCTGATGGACCAGGACGAGTTCCGCGGCGAAGTGATCTTCACCTTCGACGGCGACGCGGCCGGGCGCAAGGCGGCGCTGCGCGCCTTCGACGACGAGCAGAAGTTCGTCTCCCAGACGTTCGTGGCCGTCCAGCCGGACGGTCTCGACCCGTGCGACCTGCGCATCCGGCACGGCGACGCGGCGGTGCGCGACCTCGTGGCGTCCCGGCTGCCCCTGTTCGAGTTCGCGGTGCGCAGCGCGATCGAGCAGCACGACCTCGACACCGTCGAGGGACGGCTCGGCGCGCTGGACGCGGCCGCGCCGGTGGTCGCCGCCATCAAGGACCGCTCCCGCCGCCACATGTACGCGGTCAACCTGGACCGCTGGCTCGGCATCATGGACGAGCAGTTCGTGCTGCGCCGCGTCCGCGAGCTGGCCAACCGGGCGCACGGCCGCGCGCAGGCGGGGAACGGCCGCGGCCAGAACGGGCACGGGCGCGCGCAGAACGGCAACGGCCGGGCGAACGGCCCGATCGCGGAGAACGGGCGCGACGGCGGCGCGGAGTCCCGGGCGCCGCGGCGCCCCGCGTTCGACCCCACCGATCCCGAGATCCAGCGCGAGCGCGAGCTGCTGAAACTGGCGGTCCAGCGCCCGGCGCTGCTCGGCACGGCGTTCGACGAGGTTCCGGTCGAGGCGTTCATCGCGCCCCCGCACACGGCGGTGCGGGCGGTGATCGCCGAAGCGGGCGGCGTCACGGCGGCGGGGAACGCCGCGGAGTGGGTCGCCCTTCTCCTGGAGCGGGCGCCGAACGACCAGGTCAGGGATCTTCTCACCAAGCTCGGGGTGGAGCCGCTCCGATCCGCCCAGGAATCGGACGACCGTTATGCCGCGGATTTGTTGGCCAGAATTCAGGAGCGCCAGCTCACGCGGATGATCGCGAACGTGAAATCTAAACTCGGGCGGCTGAATCCGGTCGAGGCGGCCGAGGAGTACAACCGGCTCTTCGGTGATCTTGTCGCGCTTGAGCAGCAGAGACGGGTGTTGCGGGAGCGAGGGCTTGGGTCGCAATAGGCGTCCGCCCCCCGAAAATGGGTCCTGTGATCTAGGCCCCATTTGACGCAGACTGTCTGCGTGGGCCCTTCGGTGCTGCCAAGCGAGGCGCCATCAGTCGATCAGGTGGCGGACCTCGTCGCACGCGGTAGAGAGCGCGGCGGTGTGACCGTCGAGGACGTCGCTGCCGCGCTCGATCGCTCGGACTTGCCGGACGACTCCCTGGAGAGGGTCGTCCGGATGCTCGCAGAGCAGGGGGTGGAGGTCCTCGAGTCTCAGCAGGAGACCGAGGACGTCCCGCGAGCGGATGAGGGAGACCTCGGCAAGCGGGCGCCGACGAGCGACCTGGTTCGGATCTACCTGAGAGAGATCGGTCGCGTACCGCTGCTCACGGCAGAAGATGAGGTAGAACTCGCGAAATCGATCGAGGCGGGACTTTTCGCCGAGGAGAAGATGGCGCGCACCGCCGTCCTCGCCCGCGGCGAGCTGCTCGACCTCGAACTGCTCTCCCGCGAGGGGGCGCGGGCGAAGCAACGGCTGATCGAGGCCAATCTCCGGCTGGTGGTCTCGATCGCCAAACGCTACGTCGGCAGGGGAATGCTGTTCCTCGACCTGATCCAGGAGGGAAATCTCGGACTGATCCGCGCGGTCGAGAAATTCGACTACACCAAGGGGTTCAAGTTCTCGACCTACGCCACCTGGTGGATCCGGCAGGCGATCACCCGGGCGATCGCCGACCAGGCCCGGACGATCCGCATCCCGGTGCACATGGTGGAGACGATCAACAAGCTGGTCCGCGTGCAGCGCCAGATGCACCAGGACCTCGGCCGGGAGCCGAGCCCCGAGGAGATCGGCCTGGAGATGGGCCTGTCGCCCGTCCGGGTCGTGGAGATCCAGCGCATCGCGCAGGAGCCGGTCTCGCTGCAGTCGCCGATCGGCGAGGAGGACTCCGACCTCGGCGACTTCATCGAGGACGCCGACGCCGTCGTGCCGATGGAGGCCGCGGCGTTCATCCTGCTGCAGGACCAGCTGGAGGACATCCTCGCCACCCTGTCGGAACGGGAGCAGCGCATCATCCAGCTGCGCTTCGGCCTGGCCGACGGCCACCCGCGCACCCTGGAGGAGGTGGGGCGCGAGTTCGGCGTGACGAGGGAGCGGATCCGCCAGATCGAGTCCAAGACGCTGGCGAAGCTGCGCCACCCGTCCCGGGCCCAGATGCTCCGCGAGTACCTGGACTGAGGTGTAGGCCCGGACGACGGGGCCGCCCTCCCGCCCTCCCGGCCGTCCGCCGGGAGGGCGGCCGCAGGTGGCCACCGGTGGCGCCGGGCGTGGCACCGGCGGCGCGGAGAGATACGCGTTACCGCTGTTACGTCGCATTTCGTCCGGATCGTGTCCTACCGTGGGGACCATGCTGATCGTGACGACTGATGGCGTGGCGGGGTACGAGATCAGGAGCGTGCTCGGGGAGGTCCTCGGGATGGCCGTCCAAGCCGATCAGGGCGCGGCCCGGCCGCCCGGGCAGGGCGGGAGCAGCGCGACGTTCCGGGTGACGGGGGAGCAGCCGGGCGTCGGCCTGGCCGCGGCGCGCCGCGAGGCGGTGGACAGGCTCGGCGAGGAGGCCCGCCGCAAGGGCGCGAACACGGTGGTGGGCATGAGGTTCGACACCGCCGTGACCGGCGGCGGCATCGAGGTGTGCGCGTACGGGACGGCCGTCTGGGCGGAGCCCGCGGCCCAGCAGCGCGAGCAGGCGCCCCAGCACCAGCAGCGGCCGCAGCACCCGGGGCATCTGCCCCCGTACGGCGACCCGCAGGCCGGCGGCCCGCCGATGGCCGCCCGCAACCTCACGATGGGCCTGCACGACCGCCCGCGCTGAGGTGGCCCGCGCCGCGGTCTCCCGGCGTGGGATGACTCACTGTCTCCCGCCCCACTTGACGTGCTGAGGTTAGCTTTCGCTAATTTAGGTAAGCCTAACCATTTGTACGTTCCTGGAGACCCTGATGCGTCCTGTGTCCGTCCTCGCGCTCGCCGGCGCCGCCGCGGTGTCGATGTCCCTTCTGACGGCGTGCGGCGGTGACGGGGACGAGGCGGGCGCGGCGGACGCCATCGCCGTGACGGCCACCGACGACGCCTGCGAGGTCGCCAAGACCGAGCTCCCCGCGGGCAAGACCACCTTCAAGGTCGCCAACGAGGGCTCCAAGGTCAACGAGTTCGAGGTGCTCAAGCCGGACGGCAAGATCCTCGCCGAGCGGGAGAACATCGGCCCCGGCACCAGCGTCGACTTCGTCGTGAACCTGCCCGCCGGCCGGTACAAGCTGCTGTGCAGCGCCGGGCAGACCGGCAAGGGCCCGTCCCAGGACGTCACGGTCACCGGCGGCGCCGCCGGTGGCGCGGACCCGCGCCTGAGCAAGGCCGCGGCCGACTACAAGGCCTTCGTCATCGTCCAGACCGACGACACGATCGCCAAGACGAAGAAGTTCGTGGACGCGGTGAAGGCCGGCGACGTCGAGAAGGCCAAGGAGCTGTACGCGCCGTCCCGCGTCGGCTGGGAGACGATCGAGCCCGTCGCCGAGAAGTTCGGCGACCTCGACCCCAAGGTCGACGCGCGCGAGGCCGACCTCAAGCCGGAGGAGAAGAAGGACTGGTCCGGCTGGCACCTGCTGGAGAAGGCCCTCTGGAAGGACGGCTCCGTCAAGGGCAAGGAGAAGTACGGCGACCAGCTGCTGGCGGACCTCGGCACCCTGAAGTCGCGGCTGCCCGGCCTCACCCTGGACCCCGTCAACGACATGGCGGGCGGCGCCAAGGAGCTGCTGGACGAGGTCGCCACCGGCAAGGTGACCGGCGAGGAGGAGGCGTTCAGCCACACCGACCTCGTCGACTTCAAGGCCAACGTGGACGGCGCGAGGAAGATCTACGATCTGCTCAAGCCGGTCGTCCAGGAGCGGGACGCGCAGCTCGCGAAGGACCTCGACGACAACTTCGCGGGCGTCGAGACGCTGCTGAAGAAGCACGAGAAGGGCGACGGCTACGTCTCCTACGACAAGGTCGGCGAGGACGAGCGCAAGGAGCTTGCCGACGCCGTGAACGCTCTGGGCGAGCCCCTGTCCAGGCTCGCCGCCGCCGTCGCGAAGTGATCCCGAGCGAGAGGAACCGCAGCGTCATGACGGGCGAAGGGACGCAGGAGCGGTCGGGCATGTCCCGGCGGCGGATGCTGGGGTTCTCCGGCGCGAGCCTGCTCGTCGGGGCCGCCGCCGGGGCCGGCCTCGACCGGGTCGCCTCCGCCGAGGAGGACGACGGCGCGGGCGACGCGATCGCCTTCCACGGCGCGCACCAGGCGGGCATCGCCACCCCGGTGCAGGACCGGCTGCACTTCGCGGCGTTCGACGTGACGACGGGCGACCGCGACCGGCTCGTGCGGATGCTGAAGGAGTGGACGGCCGCGGCCGCCGCCATGACGGCGGGCCGGCCCGTCGGCGACGGCGCGGTCGGCGGCCCCTCGGTCGCGCCGCCCGACGACACCGGCGAGGCGCTCGGGCTGCCGCCGTCCCGGCTCACGCTGACGATCGGCTTCGGCCCCTCGCTGTTCGAGAAGGACGGCAAGGACCGGTTCGGCGTCAGGGCGCGCCGTCCCGCCGCCCTGGTCGACCTGCCGCACTTCCCCGGCGACAACCTCGACCCGGCCCGCAGCGGCGGCGACATCGCCGTCCAGGCCTGCGCGGACGACCCGCAGGTCGCGGTGCACGCCATCCGGAACCTGGCGCGCATCGGGTTCGGCGTGGTCGCGGTCCGCTGGTCCCAGCTCGGCTTCGGCAAGACGTCCTCGACGACGCCGGACGCGCAGACCCCGCGCAACCTGTTCGGGTTCAAGGACGGCACCGAGAACATCGCCGGAACCGAGGGGGACCTGCTCGACCGCCACGTGTGGGCGGCAGGGGGCGACGGGGCCGACTGGATGGCGGGCGGCTCCTATCTCGTCGCCCGCCGCATCCGGATGCACATCGAGACCTGGGACCGGACGTCGCTGCGCGAGCAGGAGGACATCTTCGGGCGGAGCAAGGGCGAGGGGGCGCCGGTGGGGCTGAAGAAGGAGCGCGACAAGCCCGTCCTGCCCCGGATGAAGCCCGATGCGCACGTGCGGCTCGCCCACCCCGACTCCAACCAGGGGACGCGCATACTCCGGCGCGGCTACTCGTTCACCGACGGGTCGGACGGCCTCGGCCGGCTGGAGGCGGGCCTGTTCTTCATCGCCTTCCAGCGCGACCCGCGGACGGGCTTCATCCGCGTCCAGAACTCGCTGGCCACCGACGCGCTGAACGAGTACATCCAGCACGTCGGGTCCGGCGTCTTCGCGTGCCCTCCGGGCGTCCGCGGGGACGGCTACTGGGGCGAGACCCTCTTCGCCTGACGGGCTTTCGGGCTACCCCTGCTGGGCGCGCTCCGAGCGAATCCGCGCCACCACGTCGCCGGCGGCCATCCTGATGGACTCCAGCTCCTGCAGGTAGGCCCAGTAGTCGGGGTGGGCGCCGGTGAGCCGCCGCGGCGCCCGCTCCAGCCGCTCGACGAGGGAGTCGAGCACGCGGGCGTGCTGGGCCGGGGGCCCGCCCGGCTGCGCCATGGCGAGCCGCTGGGCGTCGCGCACCGCGAACCGGACGCCCTCGACGGGCTTGGCCGGGTCCTCGGCGACCGCCTTCAGCTCCTCCGCCCGCCCGGTGACCTGCCCGGCGCGGCGGTCGGCCGCGTTCAGCTCGGTGCGCGCGGCGGTGAGGGCCTGCTGCGCCTGCCTCCACTCGGCGCGGCCCGCGTGCGCGGACGCCTCGTTCAGCCGCTCGCGGGCCCGGGTGACGGCCGCCTCGATCGACTCGGGGGCGCCCTTGAGGTCCTGCCAGCACGCCTGCGAGTAGCCGCGCACGAGGATCCGCATCGCCTCCTGGACGGGCCCCGTGCGGTTCGCGACGGCGTCGGCCCGCGTCCGGACGGAGGAGAGCGAGTCGCGGACCTTCTGCGCCTGCCGGGGCAGTTCCGCGGCGGCCTCCCGCGCCCGCTCGGCGAGGTCGCGGACCTCGTCGGCCTTGCGGATGGCGCCGTCGAGGCCGAGCCCGCCGAGCCCCTGGGAGCCGAGCTGCGCGAGGACCTGCTTGGCGCGGTCCAGCTCCTCCTCCGGGTCGGTGGCGTCCATCCCGGCCGCCTTGGCCGCGGTCAGGGCGGCGTCGGCGGCGGCGACGGCGTCGCGGGCGGCGGTGAGGCGCGGCGGGAGCTGGTCGAGCGCGGACTCCAGCCGGGCCATCTGCGGGGCGAGGCGCTCGGCGAAGCCGTTCAGGTCCCCCGTGATCTTCTGGAGCCGCTCGGTGGAGGCGACGAACGCGCGGCGCGCGGAGTCGTACTCGGCCGGTGACCGATCCCGGTCATCGAGGTCGTGGGCGTCCAGGACGGAGATGTAGGCCACCGAGGCGGCGTCGGCGGCCTCGGCGAGCCGGGTGAACTCGCGGCGGGCGGGCTCGGCGGCCCTGGCGTCCAGGTCCTCGAACACGGTGACGCGCCCGTTGATGTACTTCTGTGCCTGGTCCATGTCGTAGAAGGCGGCCGCTGCCGCCTCCCTCGCCTCGACGGCGCCGGCCGCCGCCTGTGCCCCGCGGCCGCCCCGGCGGCGCTGGTCGCCCGGTCCCCGCAACGCAGCCTCCCTTCGTCCGCCCCCCAGTCTGGCGCAACCGGCCCGGGTTTCGTCCATGCGCGGGGGCTGCCGGGTGCGGGACGGCGGCCGGGTGGCGACCGAATCACAAAGATTGTCGTCATCCCTTCATAAAGGATGGAACGGATAGCATCGCTGCAACGTCGATAAGGCTGGGCGCCCCATCGGCGTCCGATCCGTCATGCGATCTTGGAGGCCCATCGTGCCCGTCAGCCTGAGCAAAGGCGGTAACGTCTCGCTCACCAAGCAGGCCCCCGGCCTGTCCGCGGTGACCGTTGGTCTCGGCTGGGACCTCCGCACGACGACCGGGACCGATTTCGACCTCGACGCCTCCGCCATGGTCCTGGACACCTCCGGAAAGATCATTACCGACCAGCACTTCGTCTTCTTCAACAATCTGCGCACGCCGGACGGCGCGGTCGAGCACACCGGCGACAACACCACCGGCGCGGGCGAGGGCGACGACGAGCAGCTCAAGGTCAACTTCGGCGCGATGCCCGCCACGGCCGAACGGGTCGCGTTCGCCGTGTCGATCTACGACGCCGACAGCCGCGGGCAGAACTTCGGGCAGGTCCGCAACGCCTACATCCGGGTGCTGAACCAGGCTGACGGCGCGGAGATGGCGCGCTACGACCTGACCGAGGACGCGTCCATGGAGACCGCCATGGTGTTCGGTGAGCTGTACCGCAACGGGACGGAATGGAAGTTCAGGGCGGTGGGCCAGGGGTACGCGTCGGGCCTGGCCGGCATCGCTGCCGACTTCGGCGTCAACATCTGAACAGTCTGAACAGTCCGGACAGGAAGGGAGTAGCCCGCACATGGGGGTTTCACTCGCCAAGGGCGGCAACGTCTCGCTGACGAAGGCCGCGCCGAACCTCACCGCGGTCACCGTCGGCCTCGGCTGGGACGTGCGCGCCACCACCGGCGCCGACTTCGACCTGGACGCCTCGGCGCTGATGCTGGCGAGCACCGGCAAGGTCATGTCGGACCAGCACTTCGTCTTCTTCAACAACCTGCGCAGCCCGGACGGCTCGGTGGAGCACACCGGCGACAACCTGACCGGTGAGGGCGAGGGCGACGACGAGTCGATCAACGTCGACCTCACGGCGGTGCCGGCCGAGTGCGAGCGCGTCGTGTTCCCGGTGTCGATCTACGACGCCGACAACCGGCAGCAGAGCTTCGGGCAGGTCCGCAACGCCTTCATCCGGATCGTCAACCGGAACGACGGCAACGAGCTCGCGCGCTTCGACCTCACCGAGGACGCCTCCACCGAGACCGCCATGGTCTTCGGCGAGCTCTACCGGCACAGCGGCGAATGGAAGTTCAGGGCCGTCGGACAGGGGTACGCCTCCGGTCTGGCGGGCATCGCGATGGACTTCGGCGTCAACGTCGGCTGACCGCCGGCGCCCCCGCATCCCGGCCGCTCCGCCCGGCCGCCCTCTAGCAGAAATACGCGCATGATTCTTCGCACCTTCGGGTGGTCCTTCGGCGTCACGGTCGTCGGCCTGCTCATCGCCCTGCTCTACGACGGGGCGACCGGGCTCGCCCTGGTCGCCGTGCTGGCCGTCCTCGAGGTCTCGCTGTCGTTCGACAACGCCGTGGTGAACGCCAAGGTGCTCGACAGGATGAGCGCCTTCTGGCAGAAGATCTTCCTCACCGTCGGCATCGCGATCGCGGTGTTCGGCATGCGGCTGGTCTTCCCCCTGCTGATCGTGGGGATCACGGCCAAGCTGAGCCCGGTCGAGGCGTTCGACCTCGCCCTCAACGACTCGCACCGCTACCACGAGCTGATGAACGACGCCTACCCGATGATCGCGGCGTTCGGCGGCATGTTCCTGATGATGCTGTTCCTGGACTTCGTGTTCGAGGAGCGCGCCGACAAGTGGCTGCCGTGGCTGGAGCGGCCGCTCGCCCGCATCGGCAAGCTGGACCAGCTGTCGGTCGTGGTGGCGGGCGGCTCGCTGGCGCTCGTGGCGTGGCTGTCGGCCTCCGACCCGGGCAGCGTCATGATCGCGGGCGTGCTCGGGATGGTGACCTACATCCTGGTCAACGGGCTCGGCGAGCTGTTCTCCGAGGCGAGCGAGGACGACGAGGAAGGCGAAGAGGGCGAAGAGGAAGGCGCGGAGGCCGGGAAGGGCGGCGGGCGGTCCGGGCCGAGCTCCCTGGCCCTCGCCACGGGCAAGGCGGGATTCTTCCTCTTCCTGTACCTGGAGGTGCTGGACGCCTCGTTCAGCTTCGACGGCGTCATCGGCGCCTTCGCGATCAGCACCGACCCGATCGTCATCGCGCTGGGCCTCGGCATCGGCGCCATGTACATCCGGTCGCTGACGGTGTTCCTGGTCCGCAAGGGCACCCTGCACGAGTACGTCTACCTGGAGCACGGCGCACACTGGGCGATCGGCGCCCTGGCGGTCTGCATGCTGGTGAGCATCGGCCACCACGTTCCCGAGTGGATCACCGGCGGGCTCGGCGCCGGGCTGATCATCGCCGCGTTCGTCAGCTCCGTCGTCCGCAACCGCAACCAGGACGGGGACTCTCCCGACTCGGCGGCGGGCGGCGGGCGGCCGCTGCACTCCAGCCAGGTCTGACCGGCGTAACCGCGACCCCGCGACACACATCGATCACTGGAGGAGCCGACGATGTCCATTTCGTTGCAGAAGGGGCAGAAGGTCTCGCTGGCCAAGCCGGGCGGTGGCACCCTGACCAGGGTCAAGATGGGCCTCGGCTGGGACGCCGTCGCCAAGAAGGGGCTGTTCGGCAAGGGCAAGCCCCAGTCCATCGACCTGGACGCCTCGTGCCTGCTGTTCGACGCGTCCGGCAACCTCGCCGACCAGGTGTGGTTCCGGCAGCTGCGCAGCAAGGACGGCTCCGTCCAGCACACCGGCGACAACCTGACCGGCGAGGGCGAGGGCGACGACGAGGTCATCAACGTCGACCTGCAGAGCGTCCCCTCGGGCGTCGCCCAGCTGGTGTTCACGGTCAACTCCTTCACCGGCCAGGACTTCTCCCAGATCGCCAACGCGTTCTGCCGGCTGGTGGACGAGAGCACCGGCCAGGAGATCGCGCGCTACGAGCTGACCGGCGCCGGGCAGCACAACGCGCAGATCATGGCCAAGGTGTCGCGGGACGGGCAGGGCTGGTCGATGACGGCGATCGGGGCGACCGCGACCGGCCGCACGTTCCAGCACCTGCTCCCGGCCGTGGCGACGCACCTGTGATCCGGCGCGGCCCGTCCGCCCGGGGGCGACCCCCCGCGCTCCCCGTCGAGAGCACCGTCTGACGAGGGGTAAATGCGGCATTTCGACCATATCGACGCCGCGCGTCGCAAGCACCTGTTCTACCGGCATCCGCGCCCGTTCGGCCGGCACGACGATCGGGACGTGCTGGCGGTCGCGCTCGGCGCGACGCTGTACTGCCCGGCCACGCGCCCGGCCCTCGCCGCCGACATCGAGCGCGCGGCGAGGCGGGGCGTGATGAGCATGGTGGTGTGCCTGGAGGACGCGATCGCCGACGACGAGGTCGAGGCCGGGGAGGCCAACCTCGTGGCGCATCTGCGGACGCTGCACGCCCGCTCCGGGGTGCGCGGCGCGGAGGTCCCGCTGCTGTTCGTCCGCGTCCGCGACCCCGGGCAGATCGGTGACCTGGCCGGCCGGCTCGGCGACGCGGCGGAGCTCCTCACCGGGTTCGTGCTGCCGAAGTTCACGGCGTCCGGCGGTGGAGCGTTCCTGGACGCGCTGGAGGACGCGGCCGACCGCTCCGGGCTCCGGCTGCTGGCGATGCCGGTGATCGAGAGCCCGGAAGCCGTGTACGCCGAGACGCGCGCGGAGATGCTGCACGACGTGGCGCGGCTCCTCGCCAAGCACCGGTCGCGGATCCTCGCCGTCCGGCTGGGGGCGACCGACATGTCCGCCGCGTACGGGCTGCGGCGCCCGCCCGACCTGACGATCTACGACATCCGGCCCGTCGCGGGCGTGATCTGCGACGTGGTCAACATCCTCGGCCGCGCCGACGGCACCGGCCACGTGGTGACCGGGCCCGTGTGGGAGTACTTCTCGCAGGGGGAGCGGATGTTCAAGCCGCAGCTGCGGCAGTCGCCGTTCGAGCGGCAGAGCGCCGCGCCGCTGCGGCAGCGGCTCATCACCGCCGACCTGGACGGGCTGATCCGCGAAGTGCACCTGGACAAGGCGAACGGGCTCACCGGCAAGACCGTCATCCATCCCAGCCATGTGGCGGCCGTCCACGCCCTGTCGGTGGTGACGCACGAGGAGTACAGCGACGCGGCCGACATCCTGGGCGTCGCCGGGGGCGGTGCGATGGCCAGCTCGTACGCCAACAAGATGAACGAGGCCAAGCCGCACCGCGCGTGGGCGCAGCGGCTGATGCTGCGCGCCCGGGTGTTCGGGGTGGCGGCGGAGGGCGTCACGTTCGTCGAGCTCCTGGAAGCGGCGGACAGCCGGTGACCGGTTCCTGGGTGGGGGCGCGGCTGGGCGTTCGCCTCGTTGACGGCGCGAGGCCTGCCGGCGCAGGGCTCTCGTCGCTCGTGGGGCTCGCCGTGCGCCGCAATCCGAAGCGCGCGCATCTGCTGGTGTCCGCGGTGCTGGGCAAGCACGTGCCGACCGACCCGCGCCTGGTCTACGGGTCGGGTCTGCTGCTGGGCGGGCTGGTGCGCGCGCGCCTGCGGGGTGACGAGCCGTCCCGTCCCGGTTCGCTTCTCTTGGACGGGCTGCGGGGCGAGCCGGACGCCGCCCCCGCACTGCGTGACTTCATGCGCGTTCCCCAGAACCCCGTGGACGCGATCGTGCTGGGTTACGCCGAGACCGCGACGGCCTTGGGGCATTCGGTGGCGGATGCTCTCGGCGGTGCGTACTACCTGCACTCCACGCGGCGTCCGGTTGAGGGGTTCGCCACCTACGGCGGATTCGAGGAGGAGCACAGCCACGCCACGAGCCATCTGCTGCTGCCCGCCGACACCGCGCCGCTCGACCGCGACGTACCGGTGGTCCTGGTGGACGACGAGCTCTCCACCGGCCGGACGGTGCTGAACACCATCGAAGCCCTGCATGCCGTTCGTCCCAGGAGCCACTACGTGCTGGCGGCCCTGGTCGACTTGCGTGCCCCTGCCGACCGGGCCCGAATGGACGATCTCGCCGTCCGGCTGGGGACCCGCATAGACGCGGTGGCTCTGGCCGGGGGACGGGTCGAGCTTCCAGAAGGCATCCTTGAGGCGGGCAGGGCGCTCGTGGCCGGGATCTCGTCCCCGCACTTCACTCCCCAGGGGGAACCGGCGTTCGCGGTGTCCCGGGTCGAGCTGGACTGGCCGGCTGCCGTACCGGACGGCGGGCGCCACGGATTCCTGCCTGAGCACCGGACGCGGCTGGAGAAGGAACTGGCCCGGATGGGCGACGTCCTCGCGGCGAGTCTCGGAGAGGACGCCTCCCGCGTCCTCGTGCTCGGGTTCGAGGAGCTGATGTACGCGCCGTTGCGCCTCGCCGAGGCCCTCGCCGACGCCCGGCCGGACGTGGACGTCCGCTACTCCACGACGACGCGGTCCCCCGTGCTGGCCGTGGACGACCCCGGTTACGCCATCAGAACCCGCCTGGTGTTCCCGTCCCATGACGACCCCGCCGACGGGCCGGGGGAGCGGTACGCCTACAACGTCGCCCCCGGGGCAGGTCAACGCCGCTTCGACAGGATCGTGTTCGTGGTGGACGACGTCGGCGACACCGCGGCGCTCGCCAACGGCCTGCTGGAACGGCTCCGCGCGCTCGCCCCCGTGACGGTCGCCGCCGTCCCGTCCCCCAGGAGGGCATCGTGAAGCCGCTGTACGGGCCTGCCTTCGGCAGCTACCCGGCGGAGGACGTCGCCTGGCTGCTCAAGGACCTCTCGCATGCGCGGCTCGAAGCGCCCACGGAGGAACGCGAGGCGGCGATCCAGTCGGGACGGGCGCACTACGCCGAGTCGCTCCCGGTCGAGTACCAGCCGGGTCCGGAGTACCGGCGGCTGTTCCACGACGCGCTGGAGGCGTCCGCCGAGCGGCTCGCCTACGCGACCGGGCTGGTCACCGAGATGATCCTCGCCGAGCGCGGCCCGGACGCCGTCCTGGTGTCGCTGGCGCGGGCCGGAACGCCCGTCGGCATCCTGATGCGCCGCTGGGCACGGTACGCGCATGGCCTCGACGTCCCCCACTACGCGGTCAGCATCGTCCGCGGCCGGGGCATCGACACGGCCGCGCTGCGGTATCTCGCCGAGCACCATGACCCGGCGTCGGTGATGTTCGTGGACGGCTGGACGGGCAAGGGCGCCATCACCAGGGAACTGACCGCCGCCCTGGCGGAACACCCGTTCCCGTCCGATCTCGCCGTGCTGGCGGACCCGGGGCGGTGCACGTCCCTGTACGGCACCCGGGACGACTTCCTGATCCCGTCCGCCTGCCTCAACTCGACCGTGTCGGGCCTGGTGAGCCGGACGGTCCTGAACGACTCACTCATCGGGCCAGGCGACTTCCACGGCGCGAAGTTCTACGCCGACCTGGCCCCGGACGACGTCTCGGACGTCTTCCTCGACGCGGTCTGCGCGCGTTTCGCACACGTGGCCGAACGCGTCGCGAAGGACCTGCCGGAGCTCCGCGCCGCCGACCGCGCGCCCGACTGGTCGGGATGGGAGGCCGTCCGGCGCATGGCCGGGGCGGAGGGCGTCGACGACCTGAACCTCGTCAAACCGGGGATCGGAGAAACGACGCGTGTGCTGCTGCGGCGCGTCCCGTGGAAGGTGCTCGTGCGGGCCGACGCCGGTCCGGAAGTGACCCACATCAGGCTTCTCGCCCGCGAACGCGGCGTGCCCGTCCACGAGGTCGAGCCCGGCCGCTTCCCCTACGCGTGCATGGGGTTCATCCATCCCCGGTTCGGCGAGGGGGCCGCGCAGTGACCGTCCTGGTGTGCTCCGACCTCGACCGCACGCTCATCTACTCGACCGCGGCCTTCGCCCTGGAAGGCCCGGACGAGACCATGCCGCGCCTCCTGTGCGTGGAGTTCTACCAGGGGGCGCCGCTCTCGTACATGACCGAAGCGTCCGCGCGGACACTGGAGGCACTCGCGACGGCTTCCACGTTCGTCCCTGCGACGACGCGCACTCCCGAGCAGTACCGGCGCGTCCACCTCCTGGAGAAGCCGCCCCCGTACGCCGTCTGCGCGAACGGCGGCCACATCCTCGTCGACGGCGACGAGGACCCGGACTGGGCGGCGGCCGTCCGTGGCCGGATCGCCGACGGATGCGCCCCGCTCGCCGACGTCCAGCAGCACCTCACCCGCAACGGCGGCGACTTCGTCCTCAAGCGGCGCACCGCCTCCGACCTGTTCGCCTACACGGTGGTGGACCGGGCCGCGCTGCCGTCCGGCTGGGTCGAGGACCTCACCGGGTGGTGCGCGGAACGCGGCTGGCGGACGTCCCTCCAGGGCCGCAAGGTCTACTGCCTGCCCGCCGGCCTGACCAAGGCCGCCGCCGCCCGGGAGGTCGCCCGCCGCGCCGGCGCGTCCACCATGATCGCCGCCGGGGACGCGCTCCTGGACGCCGAACTGCTGGAGGCCGCCGACCTGTCCATCCGCCCCGCCCACGGGGAACTGCACGACACCGGCTGGACGGCACCGGCCACCGCCGTCACCGCCGCGCGGGGCGTCGCGGCCGGCGAGGAGATCGCGCACTGGCTCCTGGCCCGGGCCGCGGCACCGCAAATATTCACAGACCGATCTCCCGGTCGGTAGACAACCGTCGCCGCCCGAGGGGTCGCCGTGACGGCGATCTGAGGCGACAATCAAGGATGCATCCTTCTCTCGCTCAGGAGGAGGTCACCTGGACCACATGAGCTCCCGTCTCACCGGCGACGAGACCGCGCTGTGGAAGGCCGCGGCCCGGGCCCTCGACGCGAACTGGACGGGCAACGCCACCGCCGCCTCGCCCGGCCTCTACCCGCACCAGTGGAGCTGGGACTCGGCCTTCATCAGCATGGGCCTGGCCCGCCACCGCCGCGACCGCGCCGAGGCCGAGCTGATCTCCCTGTTCCGCGGCCAGTGGGCGGACGGGATGCTGCCCCACATCGTGTTCAACACGCGCCTCGACCGGCACGCCTTCTTCCCCGGCCCCGAACTCTGGCGCAGCGACCGGCAGCCGGACGCCCCGCGCGGCGTGCACACCTCCGCCCTCACCCAGCCGCCGCTGCACGCCCTCAGCGCCCTGCGCCTGCACGAGTGCGCCGTCGACGGGGAGAGCAGCCGGGCGTTCCTCGCCCGCCTGTACCCGATGCTGACCGCCCAGCACCACTACCTGGCCGACTGCCGCGACCTGGACTCCAGCGGCCTCATCGCCATCTGCCACCCGTGGGAGTCGGGCCTCGACAACAGCCCCGCCTGGGACCGCCCGCTCGGCGCCCTCCCGCTTCCCCCGTCCTCCTACGCACCCGGCCTGCGTCCCCACAGCCTGCCGACCGGCGAGGACTACGACCGCTACGTGCGACTCGTCGCGCTCATGCGGGAGGCCGCCTACAGGCCCGGCTACCTACGCGACGCGCACCCGTTCGCGGTCGAGGACCCCCTCGTCAACGCCGTCTACCTCGCCTCCACGCACGCCCTCGCCGCCATCGCCGAGATCATCGGCGCCGACCCCGTCCCGCACCGCGAACGCGCCCAGCGCGTCCACGAGGCCGTGCTCGCCCGCCTCTGGGACGCCGAGACCGGCTGCTTCCGTGCCCGCGACCTGCGCGACGACCGCCTGCTGCCCGTCATCACCGCCGGCTCTTTCGGTCCGCTCCTCGACCCCGAACTGCCGGCCCCGATCGTCCGCAACCTCGTCGACCTGCTGCTGTCGGCCCGCTTCGCCGGCGCCGCCGGCTACCCCGTCCCGACCTGCGACATCCAGGCGCCCGCCTTCGACCGCGCCGGCTACTGGCGCGGCCCCACCTGGATCAGCACCAACTGGCTCGTCTGGTACGGCGCCCTCACCCACGACCTGCCCGTCGTCGCCGACCTGCTCTACGGCTCCACCATGCGGCTCGTCCGCCAGTCCGGCTTCCGCGAGTTCTTCGACCCGTTCGACGGCACCGGCCGCGGCAGCCACGACTACGCCTGGTCGGCGGCCCTCGTCCTCGATCTTCTCGGGGCCCGCCGCGCCTCCCAGGCGGCCTGATCGCCTACCGTGGGGGCATGCGCCTGAACCGGGGTCCCCTGCCCGCAGCGGTCCGCGCCGAACTCGCGCTGGAACGCGGCGAACGCGTCCTCGCGGCGGCCCCCACCCGCGGCGGTTCCCACGTCACCGCCACGCTCCTCGCCCTGCACGTGCCGACCCCCTCGGGCGGCTTCACCCGCATCCCCTGGGAACGCGTCGACCACGCCACCTGGAAGGACGGCTGGCTACACGTCAAGGAGACCTCCGGCGGCGCCGAGCACCACGTCCGGCTCACCGACCCCGGCTCGGTGCCCGAGACCGTCCGGGAACGCGTCACCGCCACCATCGCCGTCACCCACCACGCCACCCTCCCCGGAGGCGGGAAGGTGCGCATCGCCGGCCGGCGCCCCGCAGCCGGCGGCGATGTGCGCTGGACGTTCGTCTTCGACGCCGGGCTCGACCCGTCCGACCCGGGCCTGCGGGCCCAGGCCGAACAGGTCCTCGAAGACCTGCGCCGTCAGACCGGCCTCTAGCCGGGGTAGACGGGCGGCTGCTCCTCCTCCTTGCGGCCCCCCGTCACCTGCTCGGGCACCCGGTCCTTCAGGTGCCCCGCCTTGTCCCGCGCGGCCCCGGCGAACGTCTCACCCTTCGACCGGATCTTCCCGGCGGCCTCCTGCACGTTCGGGTTCTCCGACACCTGCTTGGAGAGCTGCTTGATCTGCTCGTACCGCTCACGCCCGGCCTTCGTCCCGAAGACGTAGCCGACCGCGGCGCCTGCCATGAACATCGTGCGAGCCTTCATGTCCAACTCCTACTGACGGCGGAATCGTGACACCCCCTATACCCGCCCTCGCCGCCTCAATCCCCGCGCATGCGCGAACAGCCCCGGACATGCGCTAACCTAGACGCGCCGCCAGGGGCCAACGAACCCCGGTGGACGCACGATCCCGCGTAGCTCAATCGGCAGAGCAGCCGGCTGTTAACCGGCAGGTTATTGGTTCGAGTCCAATCGCGGGAGCTTCCTTGCCTCAGCGATACCCCAGATCAGAGCCTCTGTCCGTGGACGGACAGAGGCTCTAACCCTCTCTGAGTGACCAACTGCGTGACTATGGCTCCCCGTGGCTCCCCGGGAAGAGTTGATCCATGGCGGTCGCGCCGTCCTCGATCACCGGCCGAATCTGGTGCCGGTAGATCGTCTCCGTGACGTTGGTCCCGCTGTGGCCCACCAGCCGGGCGATCTGCTCCAGCGGCATCCCGCTGTCGGACAGCAGGGAGACGAAGCTGTGACGCAGCTCCCTCGGCGTCCACTGGGCGCCCTTGAGGTCGGCCCGGTCGGCCACCCTACGGAACGCCCGTAGGACGTTCATGGGGCCGCGCTTGTCTCCGTTCTCGTCAGGGAACACCAAGCCGGCACCCTTGCCCGTCGCGCGGGCCGCGGCCTGGTTGTCCCAGAGGGCGGCGAGGGCCACCACGCAGCGCCGAGGAAGTTTCAGCGTGCGCCGGGACTTCAAGGTCTTCGTGTCGCCGCCCTTGCGGACGGAGCGCCATACGTAGACGGCGAACTCTTCGCCCTGCCATCCCGCTTCTTCCACCGACACCCATCCCTTGCGGTCTGGAACGTACGTGACGACGTGCGACCACGTGAGTTCCCGCAACTCCTCCGTGCGGGCGCCGGTGAGAAGCGACAGCACGATGTACGCCCCCATCGCTGAGCCGTCCTCAGCAGCGTTCAGAAGCGCGTCGGCTTGCTCGAACGTCAACGCCTTGGATGGGCGTCCCGGTTGCCCTGTGGGGACTTCACAGAGCAGCACAACGTTCCGCTTGACCTTGTCCCGCGCTTGTGCGCGTGCAACCGCACGCTTGAGAACGGAGCGAATTTCTCGAAGTGTCTTCGTGCTGAGTTTCTTCGACTTCTCGGCGAGCCACCGATCAACGTCATCGGCGGACAACTCGGTGAGCTTTCGCGCGCCGAGGTCGGAGATGACGTGATTCTCGGCGAGGCTGCGCCGATTCTTGACTGTGTTCGCGTCACGGTTGCTGAGCCCGTACTTGAGCCAGTCTTCGACGGCCTGAGCGACGGTGTAGCTCCCGTCTTCCGCCGGCAGGCCGTCTTCGTGCTCGCGCATCTTCCGCTTGAGCTTCGCTAGCGCGCCGGTCTTGGTCCTGTCGCTGGCCTTACGGACGATGCGCTTACCGGCTGGGGTGTAGCCGATGGTGACCTCTGCGATCCACCGTTGCCGGTCTTCGCTCCAATAGAGGCCACCGTCACCGCGACCTCGCCGCTTTCCCTGCGATGGCCGCTTCATCTGGGCCTTGTGGTCCTCTGGCGAGTCGATCGTTTCTTCGCTCATTGCTTAGGCCGCCTTCGCCTCGCGCTCCAAAAGCGCGATGTACTCGGCGATTGCGCGAGCGGTCACGAGTCGGACGCCGCCCTCCTTGACGGTGCGGAGACGCCCCGACCGGATGAGTTCGTAAACCTTGGCGCGGCTCTGCGAGAGGAGGCGCGCCACTTCCGGGATCCTGTACAACGGCTTGTCGAGAATCTGCTCAGTGCTGGTCACCATGAGCGCCTTTCAGGGCGGGTGCGAACGGTTGGTCGTGCGGTGGCCGGCGGCGGGCTTGGTGGCTTGTGCGCCGGGCCGGTGCGCGGCAGGGCGAGAGGTAGCCGTACCAGCCGTACCAGCCTCGTTTTTGCTGGTCAGATGTGGTACGGCTTGGCGGGTGGTACGGCTTGAGCCGTACCAGGGGGCGGGCGTTGGTACGGCTTGAGCCGTACCAGTCGGGCAAGCCTCATTGGGTCTGACCTGCGGTGTTGAGGCTGGTACGGCTGGTACGGCCTGCCCCCGGCAAGGGCAGGACGGTGACCGTTCGCGAGTCGCTGGACGGAGTGTGGTCGGCGGCGCAGTAGCGGCCCCACGCGTCGATGAAGTCGGTGCGGCGGTAGCCCTTGGCCTGTCCGGTCTGGAATCGGATGGTGTCGGACCGGATCTCGTATTCGCGCAGGATGGTGCCGAGCTTCATCGCGGTCAGCCCGTTGGGCCCGTAGTCGGGCCACGGCGATTCGGGGTCGGCCTTGAGCCGGTCGAGGAGAACGGCGGTGGGCAGCGCGGGATCAGTGCCGAATGCGGTCCGGCAGTCGGTGAGCAGGCGGAGGCGGGTGGACATCTGGCCGTTGTCTTCGGCGTCGGTGGTGAGGGCCAGGACGGCGGCGCGGGCGCGGTCGGGCCAGTGGGCGCCAGCGTGGTCGGCGACGGCCACCAGGGGCTCCCAGGTGTCGGCGGCGCGGTCTTCCACGGGCATGGGCGGTTCGGCCGATTCCAGGGTGGTCAGGTCGGCGCGCAGCCATGCGGCGAGGTCGGCGGCGAGCTGGCGGAGCGCGGGCCGGTCGCGGCGGTGCCGGAACGGGGCGACGGTTTCGCCGGGGCCGCGGCGCCGCATCCGGATGACGACGGCGCGGTCTTCGATGGTGTCGGGCATGGCGCCGATTCCGGCGAGCGCGGCCATAGCGAATGTCGGGATGGACTCCACGCGGCCGGTGTTGGCGTCGTAGCGCTTGGCGGGGCGGTTGCGCTGGTGTCCGGCGTTCAGCAGCCCGCGCAGATCCTCGTTGCCCTCGGCCTTGGGGCCAAAGATGGTGTCGGCCTCGTCGACGAGCAGGGTGG
Source organism: Actinomadura sp. NPDC023710 (assembly GCF_040639875.1). Taxonomy (NCBI): domain Bacteria; kingdom Bacillati; phylum Actinomycetota; class Actinomycetes; order Streptosporangiales; family Thermomonosporaceae; genus Actinomadura; species Actinomadura sp. NPDC023710. Next base: position 2,823 of record NZ_JBFAGB010000055.1, on the reverse strand, counting down.
GCGGGTCGTCGGTGATGGACCGGTAGACCGCGGCCGGGGAGGAGTTGACGGTGATGAACGGGCCGTGGCACGTCGCCTCGACCACGTCGAGCAGGCGGGACTTTCCGCATCGCTTCTCGGGCGCGCGGATGACGAGGCGGGGGGCGTGGGGCCAGGCGGGTTGGGCGTGGGTGGCGGCGATCCAGAGCGTAACGGCGTCGGCGGCCTGCGGGGTCGGCAGGATCACATAGCGGGTGAGCGCGGCGCGTAGGGCGTCCAGCAGTGCGGCGCCGTCGATCGCCGTCGATCGGTCGTCGGGCAGGTTGGTCATGCGGGGTTCCCCCTGGTGATGGTGCGCGGGTTGCGGGCGCCAGCGGCGAGCGCGGAGCGGATGGTGGCGCGTGCTTCGGTCGGAGTGACGTCGGCGCGGGTGGGGCCGAAGTGGACGGCGGCGGCCTCGAACAGCACGGTCGCGGCGGTCTCGGGGTCGAGGGCGCCGGCGCCGGTGAGGCGTCCGAGGTTGTAGGCGGCTTTGTTCAGGGCGTGGTTGCGTCCGCCGGTCACGGCGTCGGCGACCCGGGCCGCTTCCCCCTTGAGTGCCGCTTGGACGTAGGCGGGCAAGTCCGCCACCGTCCCGGCCACAGACGAGGCACTCAAGAGGGGAGCGGGGAGCGGGGCGGACGTCAGGAGCCGGGCCAGCCATTGCGGTAGCTCGGCGGGCGGCGCGTCGTTGGTGACTTGGTAGGGGCCGGTTCCGTCGGGCAGGTCGACGTAGCTGCCCGGGGCCACGACGTAGCCGCCGCACGCGCGGGTGTCGATGAGCCATCCAAGGCCCGTGGTGTGCCGCCCGGAGGTGTTGCGCAACTCGGTGCCAGGCGGGGCGGTGAAGTACAGATGTGTCCCGCCGCGGCGGGTGGTCACGGTGAAGGTGTCGAGCGGAAACGGTGCGCCGTGCCGGTCAGCTAGGACGGCGAGTACGTCGGCGCCCTCGTTGACGCCCGGCATTGCCCACTGGGGCGGCGGGGTCTCGCCGGGCTTGGGCATGTCGAGGTCCACCACCAACAGCCCGGACGGGCCGCACGCGATGCCGACGTTGAACGGTCCGGCCTTCCAGCACCGGCGGATCCGGTCGGCGTCGAGGGTGGCGCGGTCCTCCCACTTGCGGTGGCCGCCGACGCACAGCCCGGCCCGGGGGCATCGCGCTTCGCTGTGCAGCGCGGGTTGCTTGTCGCGGCGGCGCAGCGGGAACACGTGCCAGCCGCGCGACGCGCACGCCAGCGCCGCGGCGGCCATGCCCTCGGCTTCGCCTGGGACGGCTTTGGTCGTCATGCCGCCCTCCCCTCGTTGGATGTGCGGTCGATGGCCAGGCGGCCGAACAGGGCGGCCAGGGCGGCGGCGCCCTGCCGCGGGGCGACGCCGTTGCCCAGCAGGGTGAGTTGCTGGTTACGGGACAGGCCGGGGACGGCGGTGACCCATCCGTCCGGAAGGCCCATGAGCCACTCGACGAAGGTCGGCGTCAGGCGAGGCTGGCCGTTCAGTCCAGGCTCAGTCGGAGCTGGTGCGGGCCGTCCGAGGAGTTGCTCCCATCGATGGACGGCAGCGGCGTAGGGTCCCCACTCCAGAACACGTCCAGCAGTGTCCGGCTCGTGGTGGTGGTCGTCGGCTTCGGGTCTCGGCGGTTGGCCGTGGCGCAGCGGGACCAGTGCACGGCGGTCGGGGTCGGCAGCAGCGTCACGGCCGTCCGTAGGTCCAGGCCCCCGCTCCCGTGGCGGCCGGCGCCGTTGGTGTCGGAGGTCCGGGGCGTCGGCAGCAGCGTCCCAGGCGAGGACGATGAGGCGGCGACGGTGGTGGGGAGCGCCGACGTCTGACGCGCTCGCAATGCACCACTCCGCATCGAACCCGAGGGCGGCAAGGTCGGCGAGGACGTCGGCGAATCCAACTCGAAGATGGCGTTCGACGTTCTCCAGCACGACGAGGCGGGGTCGTAGGACGCGAATGGCGGCGGCGACGTTGGGCCAGAGGTGCCGCTCATCGGCAGTTCCCTTCTTGAGGCCGGCGGCGCTGAACGGCTGGCACGGGTAGCCGGCGGCGAGGATGTCGACGGTCACGGCGTCCTCCCACCGCACGGCGGTGATGTCGCCGAGGTTGGGGACGCCGGGGAACCGGTGGGCCAGCACGACGGCGGCCCCGGGGGCGGGGTCGGCGACCCACACCGGGGTCACGTCGAGCACCTCGGCGACGGCCAGGTCCAGCCCGCCGTAGCCGCTGCACAGCGAACCGAGGGACAGTGCGGTCGGCGCGGTCATAGAGCCTCGCCGTCCCGCGGGTCGCGCCTGTCGCGCGGCCAGAGCGGCGCCCAGTCCGACAGGTCCTCATTGCCGGGGGTGATGATGATCCCTTCGGGGGTGAGTACGAACTCGTGGCCGTGCTGGCAGGTCCACAGGTCGCCGGGGGTGTCGGGGGCAAGCGCGGCCCAGCACGTGACCTCGGTGAGGCAGTTAGGGCAGTCGGGGCCGTCGTTGACGGGCCAGCGGGTGACGGGGATCGCCCAGTCGGCCGGGCAGGCGCGACAGCGCCAGACGTTGACCTCGGCGCCCTTGGCGAACGTGGCGGGGCCGATCCATGCCACGTCGGTGGGGCGGTGGCAGGTGGGGCAGTCGGGCGCGGCCAGCACGGGCCATTGCTGGATGGGTGGGAAGTCGGGCGGATTGTGCGTCATGATGTGGAGACCTCCATCTCGCGGAGCCTTGTTGGGGCACGTGAGCGGTTGGGGCAGGGCGGTCCGGCGGCGTGCTTGGTGGCTTGTGCGCCGGGCCGCCCGTCTTGCTGTCGGGTGGTCGGCGG
>NZ_JBFAGB010000054.1:0-55384 GCF_040639875.1 Actinomadura sp. NPDC023710 | reverse complement strand
GGACGGACACGCCGATCGTCCGCCGTCGCCGTCCGCTACGTCCAGGGTCCGGCCGCCGCGCTGGACACATGGCCGGACGCCCGCCCGAAGCTCATCCGTCGAGACTAACCTTCGAGGTCGACGCGGCGGCCCATGTCAGCGCCCACCTCGCGGGTGATGGCGTCGACGAGCTGGGGCGCGACGGCCGAGTCGACGGTGAGCGCGATGAGCGCCTTGCCGCCCTTGGCGTCGCGGCCGACCTGCATGCCCGCGATGTTGACCTGCTCGTCGCCGAGCAGCTTGCCGACCGCGCCGACGATGCCGGGGCGGTCGACGTAGGAGAAGAACGCCATGTGCTCGGTCGGGACGAGCTCCATGTTGTAGCCGTTGATCTCGATGATCCGCTCGGCGTGCTTGGGGCCGGTGAGGGTGCCCGACACCGACACGACGGAGCCGTCGGACATCGTGCCGCGCACCTGCACGACGTTGCGCCAGTCGGGGCTGTCCTCGCTGGTGGTGAGGGTGACCTCGACGCCGCGGTCGCGGGCCAGCAGCGGCGCGTTGACGAAGGTCACGGCCTCCTCGATGACGTCCACGAAGACGCCCTTGAGCGCGGCCAGCTCCAGCACCTTGACGTCGTGCTCGGCGATCTCGCCGCGGACCACCACGTCCAGCCGGACGGGGACGCCGCCGGCGAGGGCGGTGAAGATGCGGCCGAGCTTCTCGGCGAGCGGCAGGCCGGGCTTGACGTCCTCGGCCACGGCGCCGCCCTGCACGTTCACGGCGTCCGGGACGAACTCGCCGGACAGCGCGAGCTTCACGGAGCGGGCGACCTGGGTGCCCGCCTTCTCCTGCGCCTCGTGGGTGCTGGCACCGAGGTGCGGGGTGACGACGACGCTGTCGTGGTGGAACAGCGGGCTCTCGGTGCACGGCTCGGTGCTGAACACGTCGATGCCGGCGCCGGCGACGCGGCCGTCCTTGAGCGCGAGGTCGAGGGCCGCCTCGTCGACGATGCCGCCGCGGGCGGCGTTGACGATGCGGACGGACGGCTTGACCTGCTGCAGCTCGCGGTCGCCGATGAGGCCGAGGGTCTCGGGCGTCTTCGGCAGGTGGACGGTGATGAAGTCGCTCTCGCGGAGCAGCTCGTCGAGGGTGACGAGCTTCACGCCGAGCTGCGCGGCGCGGGCGGCCTGGACGTAGGGGTCGAACGCGACCACGTTCATGTCGAAGGCGGCGAGGCGCTGGGCGACGAGGACGCCGATGCGGCCGAGGCCGAGCACGCCGACGGTCTTGCCCTGGAGTTCGACGCCCGTGTACTTGGAGCGCTTCCACTCGCCCTGCTTGAGCGCGGAGTGGCCCTGCGGCACGTTCCGGGCGGTGGCCAGGAGCAGAGCGATCGCGTGCTCGGCGGCGGTGACGATGTTGGACGTGGGCGCGTTGACGACCATGACGCCGGCCTTGGTGGCGGCCTCCACGTCGACGTTGTCGAGGCCGACGCCGGCCCGGGCGACGACCCGGAGCTTCTTGGCGTGCTGGAACACCTCGGCGGTGACCTTGGTGGCGCTGCGGACGATCAGGGCGTCCACGTCGGCGACGGCGGGCAGCAGCCGGTCCTTGTCGCTGCCGTCGACGTGCCGGACCTCGTAGTCGGCCTCCAGGACGGCGATGCCGGCCGGGGAGAGTTCTTCTGCGACGAGGACGACGAGCTTGCTCAAGTGGAAACAGTCCTTCGAAAAAAGTAGGTGTTCGTGTGCTGTGCAGGTGAAGTCGCGAGTCACCTCGTCGTGCCCTCGCCCCCTCCGGTGAGTGTATAACCCGGCGGCGGCGGCGGTTCGCGGCGGGGAAAGACCCACCAGTAACTCCGGTTCGTCCCGCGTTGTGACGGTCTCGTCAGGCGGCGTTCGGCTCCGGCACCGAGGCGAGCACCGACGCGACCCGCTCGGCGTCGCCGACGTGCACGTGCGGGACGTCCACGAACACCCGCAGCGGCCCGGGCGGCAGCCCCAGCTCGTCGGCGACCTGCACCTGCACCTCGCGGAGCGGGATGTAGGCCAGGTAGGCGCGGTGGATGTTCTGCGACCGGAACATCGCCGTCATGATCAGCCGGTAGCCGCGGATGCGGAACGACAGCGCGGTCAGCGCCGGCAGCCCGTCGGCCGGCTCGCCGGGGATCGTCAGCGAGATCCACGCGCTGGTGGTCCACGGTCTCGCGCGCAGCAGGTCCACCACCCACCGGATCTGGTCGTGGCCCTGCAGGTCGTGCAGCCGCGGCCAGAACCGCCCGCGGACGACCCGGCGGGTGCGCTCCTGCGCCCTGCGGACGAGCCGCGCCCGGTCGCCGTACTCGCGCAGGATCGGGTCCTCCCAGCTCAGGGAGCAGATCTCGAACAGCAGCGGCGGCCCCTCGATGATGGGCCCGCCGTCCTCCAGCCCCGCCTCCCCGGCCGCCCACACGTGCCGCAGGACGCCGACCCACGCCCGCCCGCACGTCTCGAAGCGCAGGACGTCCCTGTCCTCCCGCCCCGGCATGCCCTCCCGCCCCGGCATGTCACGGCTCCTCGCCGTGACCGGTTCCCCGGTCCACCGCGCGCGTCATCGGGGATTCGCCCGCCCGTCGCATTGCCCGCCGGGCGAGGAATTCCGGGCCACCGCCCACCGGTGCCTCCGCCTCGCCGCCGTTCAGCCTCACACCGCTCATGCCACGCCCCAAGGCCCGCTCCGGCCGAGGTCACGGGGTGTTCGCACGGGTTCCTCCCGCGCCGGCCGCGGCCGTAACGACTCTCTTCAAGTATCTGGCAAAGTACCCAGAAAGGGTAGGGATAATTGGCCGATCGGCACCTTCACTGGGATTCTTACCCGTGCGACGATGATCGGTCATCGGACAATCCGTCCAAAAGCCGCGTTTCGCCTTATCAGGGGTTCCCGCTACCAGGGACCCGGGGGTCGGGGACGTCCCGGTGCAGCACGACGTAGCCGTCCCTCCGGAAGACCTCCCGGTACCCCTCCGCCTTCAGCCCCTCGACCCGCCGCCGCTGCTCGGCGGGCGAGCCGAAGGGGAACTCCAGCCGCTCCACCTGGGCGATCACCCAGGGCGCGCCGTGGGAGCGGTCGTCCCACAGGAGCACGCGGGCACGGGACGTCAGCGCAGGGCCGAGGCCGTTGGCGGCCTCGACGAGCGCGCCGTCCGGGATGCGCGCGACGGCCGCGGACGCCGCCCGCGCCCGCTCGTTCGGCCGCCACAGCGCGGGATCGGCCAGGTGGCGGTAGGCGAAGAAGGGCACGCACGCGACGGTGACCGCGAGGATCCCCGCCATCGGCGCGGCGGAGGGCAGCCGTCCCAGTGCGCCTCGCGCGATCCGGGGCCGTCCGCGCAGCCGCGCCGCGCCGTCCGCCGCCGCCAGGACGAGCACGGCGACGATGAAGGCGTTGTAGTGGTAGTGCGGTTCCCACCAGTTGCCGAACCGGCTGGCGAGCATCCGCTCGGCGAGCAGCGGGACGGCGGTGAGGGTCAGCGGGGACGCCAGCGGCAGAAGAAGCAGCGGGAGCAGCACCAGAGCCATCGTGAGCAGCTTCCGCGGCGGGTCGCCGAGGACGCGCACGACGTCCCATGGATGGGTGAGGGCGTGCACCGCCGCGTGGGGAAGGTCCGGGCCGAGCGCCCCGTACGCCCAGTAGTAGTCGTTGTCCCCGCCGAACGCCGCGACGGCCACGCGGGAGCAGACCCAGGTAGCGGCCAGCCCCACCGCGACGTAGGCGAGACCCGCCCGCCGGTCGCCTGGCGGCAGGAGTCCCCGCAGGGTCCGCAGCCCGCCGCCGGTGGGACGGGTGAGCAGGTAGAGGCCGAAGCCCGCGAGCAGCAGCCCCATGTCCTCCTTCACCAGCAGCAGGGCGAACGCGGCGGCGGCCGCCTGGAGCCGCCGTCCGGCGTCGTGCCGCTCGACCATCAGCGCCGACAGCAGCGGGACGAAGGCGACCTCGTGGAAGTCGAAGGCGAGCGCCTCGGCGATCGGCCAGGACAGCGCGTAGGCGCCCGCGGCGCAGTAGGCGGCGCGAGCGCCGAGCCGGCGCTCGGTGTACCGCCAGATCGGCGGGATCGCGAGCGCGAGCAGGACGGCCTGCGCGACCAGCAGGGTCGCCGGGCCGTCGTGGATCCAGTAGAGCGGCGCGAGCAGCGCGAGGATCGGCGAGAAGTGGTCGCCGAGGATCGAGAAGTCCGGGCCGAAGTCGTTGTGGACGCCCTTGACGATGGCGACCGGCGGGCCGAACCGGCTGTAGGACCGGATCGCCTGGTCGAAGATCACCAGGTCGTAGCTGCCCGTCCGGAAGGCGCGCAGCCGCATCAGCGAGTACGCCGCGTACAGCAGCGCGCTCGCCGCGACCAGTGCCGCCAGGGCGGCGCTCCGGCGCCGGGCGGCGCCCCCGCGGCGTGCGGAGGAGCCGCCGGCCGGTCCCTGCACCGCAATCGCCTCGACCACGCGCCGGACGCTATCACCAGCGGCGGCGCGTGGCCGAGCGGCCCGGCGGGCGTCGCTACCCCGGGGTCCGGCGGGCCGGGGGACGGCCGCCGGTCACCGCCCCGGCCGCGCACGCCGCGACGAGCGGGACGCCGATCGCGAGCGCCAGCAGGAGCAGCCACGGGACGTCGACGATCGTCCCGTGCGGGGCGGCCCCGTTCTCCTCCACGCCGTCGGTGAGCGGCCGCGTCACCGCGAGGCCGGGGACGAGCCCGCCGGCGATGCCGAGCCAGCAGCCGAGCGCGGCGATGAAGGCGCCCCGGCCCATCGTCAGCAGCCGTCCGGTGCGGGGCCGGGCACCGACGGCGCGCAGGGTGGCCAGGTCGGGACGGCCGTCGGCGGCGGCGAGCCCGGTGGCGATCAGGGTGGCGCCGAGCGCCAGGACGGCAGCGGCCGCGCCGAGCATCAGCGTGATCCTCCCGAACGACTCGGTGAAACCCCGCTCGACGTGGACGGCGCCGGAGTCGTGGCCGAAGGTCTCCATGCTCCTGGTCAGCCGGGCCTCCTCGGCCTTGGTGACCCGGTGGTCGGCGCGGTCCACCCCGTACGCCTCCGTCCGGATGGGCACGCCGGCCTTCTCGGCGAGCTTCTCCGCGGCCTCCGGCGGGACGATGGCCGGCACGTGCGGGTCGCCGTGGGCGGCCACGGCCGGCAGGTCCTTGATCGTCGCGATCGTGTGCTGCCGGTCGTCGTCCCAGTAGGTCACCTTGGTGGTGACCGTCCCGTGGTCGAGCGGACGCACCCGGAACAGGACGATCTTGCCCGCGTCCAGCGCCGACGCGACCCCGGCGTCGTTGCGGCCGAGCAGCATCCGGGCCTCCCGCGCGCCGCCGACCACGATCGGCAGGATCTCGTTCAGGGCCGCCCCGTCATGCTCGGCCGAGAAGGTCAGCGCGGGGCATTTCGATGTGTCCTCGGACAGGCAGACCCCGTCCGGCCCGGGAAGGGTGCGCAGGGGGATGACCGGCACGCCCGGCAGGTCGCGCCGGACGACGGCCGCGGCGGCGTCCTCGTCCCTGCCCTGCGGCAGCCGGATCAGCGCCGAGCCGTGGGGCAGCTGCGCCTGGTACTCCACCTGCCGCTGCCGGAAGTCGCTGACGCCCCCGATGGCCAGCGCGGTGACACCCGCCACGGCCGCCATGATCGCGGCGACCGCGGGCGCGGTGCGGGCCCGGTTGCGGGCGCCGTCCCGGACGGCGAGGCGCAGCGGCAGCGGAAGCCGGGGCGCGAGCCGCCCGGTCGTCCCGACGATCCACGGGGAGGCGAGCACGAGACCGATGATGATCGCGGCGGCGCCGAACGCGGCGCCGAACTCGCGCAGCGCCCGGACGCCCTCCAGGGACGCCGCCAGGCCCGCCAGGACGAGGACGCCGCCGGCGATCGGCAGGCCGCGCCGCGCCCGGCCGGGCGGTTCGCGGCGTCCGGCGAGGGCGGCGACGACGTCCATCCGGCCCGCCTGGCGCGCGGGCACCAGGGCGGCGAGCAGGCCGCTGCCCGCGCCGAGCAGCATCGTCACGGCGACCACGGTCCACGGCACGGTGAACGGTCCGAGGCCGTCCGGTCCGTCCGCGGCCCGCGCGACGACGGCCGCGGCGGCGATGCCGAGCCCCGCCCCGGCCACCGCGGCGATCCCGCCGAGGAGCAGGCCGCTCGCCAGCACGACGGCGCGCAGGTGCCGGCCCGCGCCGCCCGACGCCGCGACGAGCGCGAGGTCGCGGCGCCGCCGCCGGACGTCCACCATGAACGCCGGCCCGGCGAGCAGGACGACCTCCAGCACGACCATCGCGATGATCATCGCGAGCACGGCCGACTCGGCGCCGCTCGGGGCGCCGGACGACCCCTCGATCCCCGCCTCGGAGGTGGAGCGCAGCACGGCCAGGGCGACGACGACGCCGATCGGCAGGCCGATCATGCACAGCACGAGCGCCGTGCGGCCCTTGGCGCGCAGCGCGTCCTGGCGGGCCATGCGCAGCGCGAAGACGTAGCGGTTCACAGTTTCTCCTGCAGGAGGCTCTCGGGGCCGGTCGGCCGGGGCGTGGCGTCGACGATCCGGCCGTCGCGCAGGAACACGACCCGGTCGGCCCAGGCGGCGTGCCGCGACTCGTGCGTGACCATCAGGCAGGACGCGCCCGCGTCGCAGCGGGCCCGCAGGACGCGCAGGACGTCCTCGCCGGTGTGGCTGTCGAGCGCCCCGGTCGGCTCGTCGGCCAGGACGAGCCGACGCTCGCCGACCAGCGCGCGGGCGATCGCGACGCGCTGCTGCTGGCCGCCGGACATCTCGTCGGGGAACCGGTCGGCCAGCTCGGCGACGCCGACCTCCGCGAGCGCCTCCCGCGCCTCCCGGCGGGCCGTGCGGGCGCGGGCGCCGTCCAGCTCGCGCGGCAGCATGACGTTCTCGCCCGCGGTGAGGCTCGGGATGAGGTTGAGGTCCTGGAAGACGTAGCCGACGCTGCGGCGGCGCAGCGCGGCCCGCCCGGCCCGGCCGAGCCCGCCGAGGTCGGCGCCGTCCACCAGGACCTGCCCGGACGTGGGACGGTCGAGCCCGCCGGCCAGCGCCAGCAGGGTCGACTTGCCGGAGCCGGACGGGCCCATCACGGCGACGAACTCGCCCTCCGCGACGTCCAGCGTCACCTCGCGCAGCGCGTGGACGAGGGACGGGCCGGCGCCGTGGTCGCGGGACACCTCCCGCATCGCCAGCACGCTCATCGCCGCGCCTCCTCGTCGGCCGGGGCGGGCGCCTCGACCGGGACGGACGGGGCCGCGGGGGCGGACGGCGCGGAGGGCTCGGCGCGGGCGACGTAGGCCTCGCAGTGGTCCAGCCAGCGGACCTCGGCCTCCGCCTGGAAGATCATGGATTCCAGGACCAGCCGCCACGCGCGGTCGCCCTGGTCGGCGGGGACGGCGGGCGCGTCGGCCTTGAGGCGGGTGAGGTCCTGCAGGGTGCGCAGCGTGGCGGTGCGCTGGGTCTGGACGACGTGCGCGGCGTCGACGCCGGGCGTGGTGACGGCCATCGCCAGCTTGATCGCCAGCTCGTCGCGGGGCCGGTCGGAGCGGGCGATGGGGGTCGAGAACCACCGCCGCACGTCCTGCTCCCCCGCCGGCGTGATCCGGTAGACGAACCGGCCCTCGTCGTCGGCGCCGACGCGCGTGACGAGCTCGTCGCGTTCGAGGCGGGACAGGGTGGAGTAGACCTGGCCGATGTTGAGCGGCCAGGTGGCGCCGGTGGACGACTCGAACTCGGCGCGCAGCTGGTAGCCGTAGCGGGGGCCCTGGGACAGCAGGGCCAGCAGACCGTGACGGATGGACATGCCTACCAAGTATGCATACCGAGTATGCGGCAGGCAATACCGAGTATGCATCCTGGGAGACACACCGTCCGGTTTTCACTGTGCGCGATCGAGCTGGGCCCTACCGTGACCGATGTCCCCGGCCGATCAGGAGATGACCCGTGACCTCGGACAACGCCATCAGCGTCCTGCGCGACCTCCTGCGCGTGTACGACCACCGCTTCCTGGCCCTCGACGGCCCCCAGCGGGAGCGGCTCGTGGAGGGCACCCGCCGCGTCCTCGGCGAGGAGGGGCTGAGCGAGGCCGCCCGCGCCGCGATGCCCGCGTCCGCGCGGCTCAGGGCGTTCTGCATCCAGCACGGCCTGCGCGAGGAGCTGGAGCGGATGATCCGCGACGAGGTCGAGGGGACCCCGGCGGGCGCGGTCGTGGTCGGCGGGCGGATCTACGCGATGTACCCCTACCTGCGCGGCGTCTCCCGGCATGACGCCGACATCACCAGCGAGGTCGGCGTCGAGCACCGCCTGGAGGCCGTCTGCTGGCAGGGAAGGAAGGTGCGCATCCGCGGCGTCGCCGCCCTCCAGCGCGTCGAGACCGGACGGACGTCCGTCGACGTCGTCCTGCGGGAACGCGCGTCCGGCAAGGAGCACGGCTTCATCGCCGACCCCCGCGCGGGGCGCGCCGGAGGGTTCGAGGTCGTCGCCGACCCGGCCGCCGTGGAGCCGGGGCATTGGGACGTGCACGTCACCGCGACCGCCCTCGGCGTCACCCGCGAGGCCCGTTTCGGCTCGGCGCGCGCCGAGGGGGTCAAGACGGCTGCGCAGCGGCGGGCCGCCGGCCCGAAGGACGTCACCGTCTACTTCACCAAGGGCGGCCATCTGGCCCTGCTCGTGGCCGAGGCCGCCGAGCCCGCCTCACTGCGCGACAGGATCCGCCGCCGCCTGCGCCGCTGAGCCCGCGAGCCCCCCGCGCGGGGCTCGCGGGCATGCGAGAACGCGGGGACCGGGCACCGGTCCCCGCGCCGCCGCGGAACGGCTCAGTCGTTGAGCCAGCTCATCATCGGGCGCAGCTCGGCGCCCGTCTTCTCGATCGGGTGCTGGGCCAGCTCCTCGCGGTACTGCGTGAACTTCTTCTGGCCGCCCTCGAACTCGTCCACCAGCTCCTTGGCGTACTCGCCGGACTGGATCTCGCCGAGGATCTTCTTCATCGCGGCCTTGGTCTCCGGCGTGATCACGCGCGGGCCGCGGCTGTAGCCGCCGTACTCGGCGTTGTCCGACACCGACCAGTACATCTTGGACACGCCGCCCTCGTACATCAGGTCGACGATCAGCTTCATCTCGTGCAGGACCTCGAAGTAGGCGACCTCCGGCTGGTAGCCGGCCTCGGTCAGCACCTCGAACCCGGTCTTGATCAGCTCGGAGACGCCGCCGCACAGCACCGACTGCTCGCCGAACAGGTCGGTCTCGGTCTCCTCGGTGAAGGTCGTCTTGATGCCGCCCGCGCGCAGGCCGCCGATGGCCTTGGCGTAGGACAGCGCCAGCGGCCAGGCGTTGCCGGACGCGTCCTTCTCCACGGCCACGATCACCGGCACGCCGCGCCCGGCGACGAACTGGCGGCGCACGAGGTGGCCCGGGCCCTTCGGCGCGACCATGGCCACGTCCACGCCCTCCGGCGGCTGGACGAGGTCGTAGCGGATGCTGAAGCCGTGGCCGAAGAACAGGGCGTCGCCCTCGACGAGAGCGGGCTTGATGTCCTTCTCGAAGATCTCCCGGTGGTGGTGGTCGGGGGCCAGCAGCATGATCAGGTCGGCCTCCTCGGCGGCCTCCGCCGGGGTGACCACGCGCAGGCCCTCGGCCTCCGCCTTCTCCCGGCTGGCCGACCCCTCGCGGAGCCCGACCCGCACGTCGACGCCGGAGTCGCGCAGCGAGAGCGCGTGCGCGTGCCCCTGGCTGCCGTAGCCGATGATCGCCACGTGCCGGCCCTGGATCACGCTCAGGTCGGCGGCGTCGTCGTAGAACATCTCAGCCACAGTGCTGTTGCCTTTCGTTGGTGTGTTGGTGCCGCCCGCGGGGCGGCGTCCGGGTCGCGGGTCAGGCGCTGCGCTCGATGGCCCGCAGCGAGCGGTCGGTGATGGACCGGGCACCGCGGCCGACGGCCACCATGCCCGACTGCACCAGTTCCTTGATGCCGAACGGCTCCAGGATCCTGATGAACGCGTCCAGCTTGTCGCGGTTGCCGGTCGCCTCGATCGTGACGGCGTCGGGCGCGACGTCCACCACCTTGGCGCGGAACAGCGTCACGGTCTCCAGGACCTGCGAGCGGGTCTCGGCGTCGGCGCGCACCTTGACCAGCACGAGCTCGCGCTGGACGGACGCCGAGGAATCCAGCTCGACGATCTTCAGCACGTTGATCAGCTTGTTGAGCTGCTTGGTGACCTGCTCCAGCGGCAGGTCGGCGACGTTCACCACGATCGTCATCCGGGAGATCTCCGGATGCTCGGTGGTGCCCACCGCGAGGGACTCGATGTTGAAGCCGCGCCGGGAGAACAGCGCCGCGACCCGAGCCAGGATGCCGGGCTTGTTCTCCACCAGCACCGAGAGGGTGTGCAGGCTCATCGGGGTCAGTCTCCGTTCTCCCAGTCGGGAGCCATGTCCCGGGCGATCTTGATGTCGTCGTTGGTGGTGCCGGCCGCGACCATCGGCCACACCATGGCGTCCTGGTGGACGACGAAGTCGATCACGACGGGGGCGTCGTTGATCTCCATCGCCTTGGCGATGACCTCGTCGACGTCCTCGGCCTTCTCGCAGCGCAGGCCGACGCAACCGTACGCCTCGGCGAGCTTGACGAAGTCCGGAATCCGCTTGGCCGAGTGAAGGTTGGTGTTGGAGTAGCGCCCGTTGTAGAAGAGCGTCTGCCACTGCCGGACCATCCCGAGGTTACCGTTGTTGATCACGGCGACCTTGACCGGGATGCCCTCGATCGCGCAGGTCGCGAGCTCCTGGTTGGTCATCTGGAAGCAGCCGTCGCCGTCGATCGCCCAGACCGTGGTGTCCGGCGCGCCGACCTTGGCGCCCATCGCCGCCGGGACGGAGTACCCCATCGTCCCGGCGCCCCCGGAGTTCAGGAACGCGCCCGGCCGCTCGTACTTGATGAACTGCGCGGCCCACATCTGGTGCTGGCCGACGCCCGCGACGTAGTACGCCTCCGGCCCCGCGATCCGCCCGATCCGCTCGATGACGTACTGCGGGGACAGCGAGCCGTCGGCGGGCGTGTCGTAGCCCAGCGGGTACGTCTCGCGCCAGGCGCCGAGCTGGCGCCACCAGTCGGTGTAGTCGCCCTTGCGGCCCGCCTCGTTCTCGTTCTGCAGGGCGACGACCAGGTCGGCGATCACCTCGCGGGCGTCCCCGACGATCGGCACGTCGGCGTGCCGGTTCTTGGAGATCTCCGCCGGGTCGATGTCGGCGTGCACGACCTTGGCGTGCGGCGCGAACCCGTCCAGCTTCCCGGTGACGCGGTCGTCGAACCGGGCGCCGAGCGCGACCAGCAGGTCGGCGCGCTGCAGCGCGCCGACGGCGCCGACGGCGCCGTGCATGCCCGGCATGCCCATGTTCAGCGGGTGGCTGTCGGGCAGCGCGCCCTTGGCCATCAGCGTGGTGACGACCGGCGCGCCGGTCAGCTCGGCGAGCACCTTCAGCTCGGCGGCCGCGCCCGCCTTCAGCACCCCGCCGCCGACGTACAGCACCGGGCGCCGCGCCTGGACGATCAGCCGTGCCGCCTCGCGGACCTGCTTGGAGTGCGGCCGGGTGACGGGCCGGTACCCGGGCAGCTGCAGCGCGACCGGCCACTCGAACCCGACCGTCGCCTGGAGGGCGTCCTTGGCGATGTCGACCAGGACGGGGCCGGGCCGCCCGGTGCCCGCGATGTGGAACGCCTCGGCGATGGTGCGGCCGATGTCCTCGGCCTGGGTGACCAGGAAGTTGTGCTTGGTGATCGGCATCGTGATGCCGGCGATGTCGGCCTCCTGGAAGCCGTCGGTGCCGATCAGCGAGGACGCGACCTGCCCCGTGATCGCCACGATCGGCACCGAGTCCATGTAGGCGTCGGAGATCGCCGTGACGAGGTTGGTCGCGCCCGGCCCGCTGGTGGCCATGCAGACGCCCACCTTGCCGGTCACCATCGCGTAGCCCTGGGCGGCGTGGCCGGCGCCCTGCTCGTGCCGGACGAGGATGTGGCGCAGCTTCCTGGAGTCGAACAGCGGGTCGTACGCCGGGAGGATCGCGCCGCCCGGGATGCCGAACACCGTGTCGACGCCGACGTTCTCCAGGGCGCGGACCAGCGCCTGGGCTCCCGTCATCTGTTCGGTCGTCATGATTCTGCGGTTCCTTGGGGAGTGAGTGTTGGCTCGCCGGGCAACAAAAAACCCCCGCCGCCGTGAGGCGGTCGAGGGGAGGCGCGCAGGACGAAAAGCTTGGTCAGCCTGCGCGCCGACCAAGTACTACGAGGATGGTGGAGGTGCTCTGCACGTGCCCACTTTCGCCGATGTCCGGCCACCGGTCAAATCCTTGGACGCTTTGTCTCATATGTCGAGACGGTAGTGTCGTCCGCCACACCCGCGCCCGGCACGGCCGTGTCGCACGCCACGGTCACCCCGGCAGCGGGAGCGGGACGTCGCCCGGACGGGCCTGGCCGGCGAGGTTCGTCCGCACCAGCGACTCGACCCGCTGCGCCGCCATCGGCCGCGCCACGAGGAAGCCCTGGCCGCGCGGGCACCCCATCTCCCGCAGCAGCTCCAGCTGCTCGGACCGCTCGATGCCCTCCGCCACCACGGTCAGACCGAGGTCGCTGCCGAGCTGCACGATCGTCCGGGTGAGCAGCGTCAGGGTCTCGTCCGAACCGAGCCCCGCCACGAACGACGGGTCGATCTTGATGATGTCGACCGGGAGCTGCCCGAGGTAGGCCAGCGAGGCGTACCCGGTGCCGAAGTCGTCGATCGCGAGGCGGACGCCGAGGTCGCGCAGCTGGGACAGGCGCTCGACGTTCTGGTCGGCGTCCTCGACGAGGACCTCCTCGCGCACCTCCAGCGTGAGCGCCTGCGGCGGCAGCCCCGTCTCCGCCAGCGCCGCCGCGACCGACTCCACGAACCGGGGCGCGGCGATCTGCCGGGCGGTGAAGTTCACCGACAGGCCCACGTCCCACGAGTCGCCGCGCCAGCGGGCGACCTCCCGGCACGCCTCCCGCAGCATCCAGTCGCCGAGCGGGATCATCAGGCCGGACTCCTCGGCCAGGCCGATGAACTCCTCCGGCGGTACCGCCTCGCTCCCCCGGCGCCAGCGCAGCAGCGCCTCCACGCCGGTCACCCGGGACGTGGCCAGGTCGACGACCGGCTGGAACTCCACGGAGAACTGCTCCTCGGCGAGCGCCGCCTGCAGGTCGCTGCCGAGCTCCAGCCGCCGGACGACGTCGGCGTGCATGTGCGGCGCGTACACCTCGACGCGCCCGCCGCCGAGCTCCTTCGCACGGGCCATCGCGAGGTCGCCGTTGCGGATCAGTTCGGCGGCGCCGCGGCGGAGCCGCCGTCCCGCGTCCGATCCGGCGCCGGTCGGCTGCTCCGCGTCAGCGGCGAACGCGATGCCGACACTCGCCGTCAGCACGATGTGCTTGTTGCCGACCTGGTAAGGGTCGACCGAAAGCACGCGAAGGAGCCGACCGGCCAGTTCGACTGTGGCACGCGTCTCACGCGCGTCCGGCGGGATCTGCACCAGGACGGCGAACTCGTCGCCGCCCCACCGCGCCACCGTGTCGTCGGCCTGGACGTTCGCGCGCAGCCGCCGGGCCGCCTGCGCGAGCACCTGGTCGCCGGCGGCGTGCCCGTCGGAGTCGTTCACGGCGGTGAACCCGTCCATATCGACGAACACGACCGCGGCCTTGCCGCAGGACGCCTGCCGCGACAGCACCTCCCGCGTGCGCTCCTCGAAGTAGGAGCGGTTCGGCAGGCCCGTCAGCCCGTCGTGGAAGGTCAGATGGGCGACCTGCCGTTGCAGCGCCGCCTGCTCGCTCAGGTCGCGGGTGGTGACCAGCAGCCGGGACGGCGCCCCGTCCGAGCCCTTGTACCGGGAGATCGTGGACTCCGTCGGCAGCCACGTCCCGTCCGCGGCGCGCAGCCGGCACGACACGCGCAGCGCGTCCTGCGGGCCGACGTCGCCGGCCGGCTCGTCCAGGAACTCGGTGAACACCTGCTGGACGCGCGGCAGGTCCTCCGGGTGGATGATCTCGTTCAGCGGGCGGCCGAGCAGCTCGTCCTGGGTGTAGCGGTAGGTCCGCAGGGCGCCCGCGCTGGCGTGCCGGACGGTGGCGTCCAGGTCGCAGATGAGCACCGCGTCGTTGATGCTCTCCGACAGGGCCCGGAAGTGCTCCTCGCCGGTGTCCACGGCCCGGCGCAGCGCCTCGTTCTCCCGCAGCAGCGCGGCGAGGCGCGCGATCAGCACCAGCGCGGCCGAGCCCGCGGCGATCGAGATCGCCGGCTCCAGGCCGTCGTTGCCGGCGATCGAGTGGCCCGCGATGAACAGCGCGGCCGCGGCGGCCACCGCGGCGGGCGCGAGGCCGGGGCCGATCATGCGGCCGCACTCCTCGGCGGGCGCCGCGACGTCCTCGGGGATGTCGTCGACGGGCAGCGCCGGCTCGGCGGCCGGGCCCGTCCACGGCACCAGCAGCAGGAGCAGCAGCCCGGCCAGGCGCAGGATGTCGGAGGGGTCCTCGGCGGAGCCGCCTCCGTCCAGCCGGAC
Source organism: Actinomadura sp. NPDC023710 (assembly GCF_040639875.1). NCBI lineage: Bacteria > Bacillati > Actinomycetota > Actinomycetes > Streptosporangiales > Thermomonosporaceae > Actinomadura > Actinomadura sp. NPDC023710. Next base: position 40,825 of record NZ_JBFAGB010000054.1, on the reverse strand, counting down.
GAACGTGGTCACGATGTCGGCCGCCGCGATGGCGGCCAGCGCGCCGTACCCCATCCAGGCGAGGCGGCGGTGCCCGCGCGCGGCACCGAGGACGAACGGCAGCGCCCCGCAGACGAACACGATGTCGATCAGCGGGTACAGCAGTTCCAGCAGGAACTCCGGCGGCGACTCCCCCGACCGGTGGTACAGGTTCCCGAACAGGGCCACCCAGCCGAGGACGAACAGCGCGCAGGCGCAGACGTAGGTGTCGGCGGCGTAGCGCAGCCACGTCCCCGCGTCACGGGGCAGCCGGATCGGCGCGACCAGGCCGATGACGAGCGCGACCAGCGCGACCAGGTAGAACAGGTCGGGGATCGACAGCGACAGGGCGCTGCGGCCGGAGCCGTAGGCCAGCGCGCCGCCGACCGCGCCGACGAACCATGAGGCGGCGGCGATGCCGTACCACCGCCAGGACGCGCGCCAGATGCCGCCGGGAGCGCCGGCCGCTTCGGCGGACGGGCCGTCGGGGCGCCGGGACGACAGCAGCAGGGAGATCGCGGCGGCGCCCGCGGCGCCGGCCTCGGTCCAGGCGATGAAGGCACGGCCGCCCCAGCCGAGCAGCGAGCCGGTGGCGTACAGCACACCGACGATCGCCGCCAGGGCGACCGGCAGCGCACGCGGCGGTACCCGCCTGGCGTAGTCGCCGCTCATCGCGCCGTGTCCCTTCCTGCCCGATGGGCCGGTCGGCCCTGGCGGAGGCAGGGCCGCGCCAGGGGAGAGTGGGGTCCACGACCCCCGCCGCCTGGATAACGGGCCGAAGGTCACGGATCGTGCCCGCGCCCGATCGGCGCGGACCGGTGGCGAGCGCACCGGCCTCGCCTGCCGGGTATCAGCGACGTTGCTGCACTACGGGATCACCGTGTCGCTCACTGTACGTTCGGTAGGTCACGGAGCGATTGAGGCTGAGCGACCTTCCCGCGACGAACGGCCTCGTCGCGGATCCGTTTGGGACGTCCGAAAGCCGAACATCACCGGATCGCCGCCTTGCCGGGATGACGCTGCGTGACGGGGAACGGTAAGCGCCGGGGATCCGTAGTACGTGGGGGAGGCGCTCATGCGACAGCACACCACCATCCTCGTCCCGGCCGTCCTGGTCTCGGCGGCCGCGCTCCTTGCGGCCTGCTCGTCCTCGCCGTCCGGGGGCGGGGCGGGCCGGACCCCGCCGCCCGCGTCCAGCACTCCGTCCGGGACGGCGAGCGGCGGGCCGGGCACGCCCCGCACCGTCACCGACGACCTCAGGGTGCCGTGGGCCGTGGCGTTCCTGCCCGGAGGCGACGCGCTGGTCACCGAACGGGACACCGCCCGGCTCCTGCGCGTCACGCCGTCCGGCCGCAGGGCGACGGCCGGCACGGTGCCCGGGGTGGACGCGCAAGGTGAGGGCGGCCTCCTCGGCGTCGCGGTGTCCCCGTCTTACCGAACCGACCATTTCGTCTACCTCTACTACACGGCCGCGTCCGACAACCGTGTCGTGCGCGCCACCTATGACGGCCGTCTCGGCGACCTGAAACCGATCGTCGCCGGCATCCCCAAGGGCGCCGTCCACAACGGCGGACGCCTGGCCTTCGGACCCGACAAGATGCTTTACGTCACCACCGGCGAGACCGGCGAGGGCGGCAAGGCGCAGGACAAGGACTCCCTCGGCGGCAAGATCCTCCGGGTCACGCCCGAGGGCGCGCCCGCGCCCGGCAACCCGTTCGGTACCCGCATCTGGACGTACGGGCACCGCAACGTCCAGGGCCTCGCCTGGGACGGCGCGGGCCGCATGTACGCCACCGAGTTCGGCCAGGACCACTTCGACGAGATCAACCTGATCGGCAAGGGCCGCAACTACGGCTGGCCCGAGGTCGAGGGGGTCGGCCACCGCAAGGGGTTCACCGACCCGCTCCTGACCTGGACGACCGACCAGGCGTCGCCGTCCGGCCTCGCCTACGCGAACGGTTCCCTGTGGGCCGCCGCGCTGCGCGGCGAGCGCCTCTGGCAGATCCCGCTCGACGACGGCAAGGCGGGACGCCCCATCGCCCGGCTCCAGGGCCGCTACGGACGGCTACGCGCGGTCGTCCGCACACCGGACGGCGCACTGTGGGTGACGACCAGCAACCAGGACGGCCGAGGCGCCCCCAAGCCGGGCGACGACCGCATCCTCGACATCCCCCTCCGCTGAGCGCCCGGCATCGCCGGAACGCCCGATCCCGTCCGGGCGCCCATTCGCCGGGGCGTCCCGCCTGAGCTGAGACGCCCCGGCGACCGCACGGGGCGCCGGCCAGGGTCAGGAGGCGCCGAGTTTCTCCAGGATCAGTTCGCGGGCGCGGCCGGCGTCGGCCTGACCGCGGGTGGCCTTCATCACGGCGCCGACGAGGGCGCCGGCCGCCGCGACCTTACCGGCGCGGATCTTGTCCGCCACGTCCGCGTTGCCGGCGATCACCTGGTCAATGACCGAGGACAGCTCGCCCTCGTCGCTGACGACCTTCAGGCCCCGCGCGGCGACGACCTCGTCCGGGCCGCCCTCGCCCGCGAGGACGCCCTCGAACACCTTGCGGGCCAGCTTGTCGTTCAGCTCCCCCGCGCTGATCATCGCCTGCACGCGGGCGACCTGCTCGGGCGTGATCGGCAGGTCGGCCAGTTCGACGCCCTGCTCGGTGGCGCGCCGCGACAGCTCGTTCATCCACCACTTGCGGGCCGCGGCGGCGTCGGTGCCCTGCGCGACCGTCGCCTCGATGAGGTCGACGGCGCCGGCGTTCACGACGTCCCGCAGCTCGAGGTCGGACAGGTTCCACTCCCGCTGGATGCGCCCGCGGCGCGCGGCCGGAAGCTCCGGCAGGGTCGCCCGCAGCTCCTCCACCCACTCCCGCGCCGGCGCCATCGGCACCAGGTCGGGCTCGGGGAAGTAGCGGTAGTCCTGCGCCTCCTCCTTGCTGCGCCCGCTCGTGGTGCGGCCGGTGTCCTCGTGGAAGTGCCGGGTCTCCTGGACGATGGTGCCGCCGGCGTCCAGCACGCCCGCCTGCCGCTCGATCTCCGACCGGACGGACCGCTCGACCGACCGCAGCGAGTTGACGTTCTTGGTCTCGGTCCGCGTGCCCCACTTCTCGGCGCCGCGCGGCATCAGCGAGACGTTCACGTCGCAGCGCATCGAGCCCTGCTCCATGCGCACGTCCGACACGCCGAGCGACCGGACCAGCTCGCGCAGCTCCGTCGCGTACGCCCGCGCCACCAGCGGCGCCCGGTCGCCGGTCGCGGGGATCGGCTTGGTGACGATCTCCACCAGCGGGATGCCCGCCCGGTTGTAGTCGACGAGGGAGTACTCCGCGCCGTGGATGCGCCCCGTCGAGCCGCCGACGTGCAGCGACTTGCCGGTGTCCTCCTCCATGTGGACGCGCTCGATCCCGATCCGGTACGTCTCGCCTTCGACCTCGACGTCGAGGTGGCCCTCCACGCAGAGCGGCTCGTCGTACTGCGAGATCTGGTAGTTCTTCGGCATGTCCGGATAGAAGTAGTTCTTCCGGGCGAACCGGCACCACTCCACGATGTCGCAGTTCAGCGCGAGACCGATCTTGATGATGCCCTCGATCGCGGCGTGGTTGGTGACCGGCAGGGATCCCGGCAGCCCCAGGCACACCGGGCACACCTGCGTGTTCGGCTCCGCGCCGAACGCCGTCGGGCACCCGCAGAACATCTTGGACGCGGTGCCGAGCTCGATGTGCGTCTCGATGCCGAGCACCGGTTCGAACTTCGCCAGCGCCTCGTCGTAGTCCATCAGGGCCGGAGTGGTCACTTCGCCTCCACCAGTTCCGGGGCCTTGGCCAGCAGCGGGCCGCCCCAGCGGTCTTCGAGGGCCCGCTCGACGGCGGCGCCGACGCGGTAGACGCGGTCGTCGCCGAGGACGGGGGCCATGATCTGCAGGCCGACGGGCAGGCCGTCCGACAGACCGCACGGCACCGAGATCGCGGCGTTGCCGGTGAGGTTGGCCGGGATCGTGCACAGGTCGGCCAGGTACATGGCGATCGGGTCGTCGGCGCGCTCGCCGATCGGGAACGCGGTGGTCGGCGTGGTCGGCGAGACCAGCACGTCCACCTGCTCGAACGCGGCCTCGAAGTCGCGCTTGATCAGCGTGCGGACCTGCTGCGCCTTGCCGTAGTAGGCGTCGTAGTAGCCCGACGACAGCGCGTAGGTGCCGAGCATGATGCGCCGCTTGACCTCGGGCCCGAAGCCCTCCGCGCGGGTCAGCGCCATGACCTCCTCGGCGCTGCGGCTGCCGTCGTCGCCGACGCGCAGGCCGTACCGCATCGCGTCGAAGCGCGCCAGGTTGGACGAGCACTCCGACGGCGCGATCAGGTAGTAGGCGGGCAGCGCGTAGGAGAAGTGCGGGCAGGACACCTCGACGACCTTCGCGCCGAGGGACTCCAGCAGCTCGACCGCCTCGTTGAAGCGCGCGGAGACGCCCGCCTGGTAGCCGTCGCCCGCGAACTCCTTCACGACCCCGACGCGCAGCCCGTTGACGTCGCCGCGGCGCGCGGCCTCCACGACCGGCGGGACGGCCTCCTCCACCGAGGTGGAGTCCATCACGTCGTGGCCGCTGAACGCCTCGTGCAGCAGCGCCGCGTCCAGCACGTTGCGGGCGAACGGGCCCGGCGTGTCGAGCGAGGACGCGAACGCGATGACGCCGTAGCGGGACGAGCCGCCGTAGGTGGGCTTCATGCCGACGATGCCGGTGACCGAGGCGGGCTGCCGGATGGAGCCGCCGGTGTCGGTGCCGGTGGACAGCGGCGCCTCGTACGCGGCGACCGCCGCCGACGACCCGCCGGACGACCCGCCCGGGACCCGCTCCAGGTCCCACGGGTTGCGGGAGGTGAAGTAGGCGCTGTTCTCCGTGGACGAGCCCATCGCGAACTCGTCCATGTTGGTCTTGCCGAGGATCACCAGCCCGGCCTGCCGCAGCCGCGCCGTCACGGTCGCGTCGTACGGCGGCCGCCAGCCCTCAAGGATCTTGGATCCGGCGGTGGTGGGCATGTCCGCGGTGGTGAACACGTCCTTGTGCGCGATGGGGACGCCGGCCAGCGGGCCGAGCTCCTCCCCCGCCGCGCGCCGCTCGTCCACCCCGCGGGCCTGCGCCAGCGTCGTCTCGCGGTCGACGTGCAGGAACGCGTTGACGCTGCCGTCCACCGCCGCGATGCGGTCCAGGTGCGCCTCGGCCACCTCGACGGCCGACGCCTCACCGGCGGCGATCAGCTCCCCGAGCTCCGCCGCACTCTTCCTCACCAGCTCACTCACCGGTCGTGTCCTTTCTGGGGGGACGACCCCCCAGGCCCCCCGGCCGTGCCGCCTGACCGGTGCCCTCCACTCCGCTGCGCTCCGTTCCGGTCACCGGCCGCGTCATTTTCTGGGGGGCGACCCCCCAGGCCCCCCGGGCGTGCCGCCTGACCGGTGCCCTCCACTCCGCTGCGCTCCGTTCCGGTCACCGGTCAGGCCTCCTCATCGAGGATCCGCGGTACGCGGAAGCGCTGCCCCTCGGCTGCCGGGGCGCCGGCGAGGGCCTGCTCGGGCCGGAGGCACTGTCGCACCTCGTCCGTCCGGTAGACGTTGGTCAGCGGCAGCGCGTGGGAGGTGGGCGGGATGTCCTCCGCCGCGACCTCCTGCACCCGCGCGACCGCGGAGATGATCTGGTCGAGCTGGGCGGCGAGATGGTCGAGCTCATCGTCGCCGAGCGCCAGCCGGGACAGCCGGGCGAGGTGCGACACCTCGTCACGGGTGATGGCGGACATTCGAGAAACCGTTCGTGCGATGAAGTGGGTTCACGGCCATCCTATGGGCCCGCACCCCCGGATCCCGACCCGTTTACGCGGGCGCGCCCGCGGCAGGTCGCCGGGATCGCCCGTTTCATCCCCGCACGGAGGGAACGCTTCTTGCGTCCACCCCCGGGACGAGCGAGAGGAGACCGCCGTGACCATCGGCGGCAGCATCGCCCTGATCATTATCGGCGCGATCCTGGCATACGCAGTGAACTACGACATCAGCGGGATCGACATCCGGCTGGTCGGCGTCATCCTGATGATCGGCGGCGTGATCGGCCTGGTCGTCGGCATCGTGCGGATCATGTCCGCCCGCCGCGCCGTCGATCGCCGGCCCCCGCCGGCGGCGGTGCGCGAGGAGTACTACCCGGACGACTACGAGGCCCGCCGCCGCTACTGACCCCGGCACCGCGGGTACCGCCGCACGCAGCACGCCCGTCAGCGGACAGGGCGCCGCCTTCCCCAGGCGGCGCCCTCCCGGGCGTGTGGCGAAGCTCCGACAGAGGACGACACCCTTGGCAGGACGGCGTCGTGCCAAGGAACAGTGCCTTGCCGTGAAACGGTGTTGTGCTGAAGCCTGGCCCTCTGGCCTGGGTGTACTTGGCCATGATCTTGGTGACACCTGACCGGTAGGTCTTTGATCAGCGACCGGCGGGGCGAACCTGGGGCCGGGCCGACTTCGCGGACGCCGGGAGTGGCCGCCCGCTTCCTCCAGCCGCGCGAACAGGACCTGGGTGGAGCGCGACGGCAGCGGGTCGGGCGGGGTCAGGCGCCTCCGGGGGCCTTGACCGAGGGGACGGCGAAGGAGTACAGCCATTCGGTGGCGGCCGCGGCGTCCATGGGGCGGCAGAAGTGCCAGCCCTGCGCGGCGTCGCAGCCCATCTCGCGGAGCCTCTCGGCGGTCTCGGGGTCCTCGACGCCCTCGGCGACCGAGCGCAGGCCGAGGGTGCGGACGAGGTCGACGATCGAGCGGACGATGACGGCGTCGTCGGGCGAGTCGGCCAGCCGCTGCACGAACGAGGAGTCGATCTTGATCTCCTCGACGGGCAGGCGCTTGAGCCGGACGAGGGAGGAGTATCCGGTGCCGAAGTCGTCCAGGCTGAGCGGGATGCCGAGCTCGGCGAGGGCGCTCACCGTGTCGGAGGCGTAGGCGGGCTCGTTCATCAGGATGCGCTCGGTGATCTCCAGCTGGAGCGCGGCGGCGGGCAGGCCGCGGGCGAGCAGGCCCTCCTCGATGACCTCGGTGAGGCCGGTGTCGAGCAGGTCGCGTCCCGAGGCGTTCACCGCGACCTGGACGGGCATGTCCGCCCGCCACCACGCGGCGGTCTGGGCGAGCGCGGCCTGCACCACGTAGTGGGTGATCGAGCGCATCAGGTAGGTCTGCTCGGCCACCGACAGGAACGCCTCGGGTTCCAGGAGGCCCTTGTCGGGGTGGCGCCAGCGCAGCAGGGCCTCCATGCCGACGAGGTGGCCGTCCCGCAGCGCGATCTTCGGCTGGTAGAACAGCTCCAGCTCGGAGCGGTCGAGGGCGCGGCGCAGGTCGCCGAGCATGCTGAGCCGGGCCGGGGAGTTGCGGTCCTTGCCGGGCGAGTACGTCTCGACGCCGGTCCGGGCCTCCTTGGCGTTGTACATGGCGACGTCGGCGCGTTGCAGCAGCAGCTCGAAGTCGGGCGCGTGGTCGGGGAACAGCGCGATGCCGACGCTGGCCTCCAGGTCGAACGACATGCCGTCCAGCCGGACGGGTTCGGAGAGCGCGGCGCGCAGCCGGGCGGCGACCTCGCGGGCGGCGGCCTCGTCCCGCACGGTGGGCAGCAGCACCGCGAACTCGTCTCCGCCGAGCCGCGCGACGAGGTCACCGGGGCGGACGCTGTGGGTGAGCCGGTGCGCGACGAGCTGCAGCAGCCGGTCGCCGGTGGGGTGCCCGAGGGTGTCGTTGACCTCCTTGAACCGGTCGAGGTCGAGCAGGAACAGGCCGGCGCGGTGGTCCGGCGAGTCGGCCGCCTTGCGCCGCCGGGCTCCGAGGCCGGCGGCGCGCGGGAGCCGCCGGTCCGCGCCCCGCGCCTCGGCGAGGGCCTCCTCGGTGCGGACGATCAGCAGTTTGCGGTTGGGCAGGCCGGTCAGTCCGTCGTGCAGCGCCTGGTGCTCGCGCCGGACCGAGACGGAGGCGTTGAGGTAGACGGCGATGAACGGCAGGACGATCAGCGGCACGAAGACGGCGGACCGGTCCATCGCGATCACCATCAGCGGGGCGAGACCGAGCAGCGCCAGGTGCACGAGGACCTGGTAGGCGAGGTCCCAGCGGAGCGACTTCACGAGCGACACGCGGGCGTGCAGCGCGACGGCGGCGCCGACGAGGGTGTCGTTGCAGACGAAGTAGACGGTGCCGGCGAGCGCGATCGCGGGCAGGTCGGAGCCGTGCGGCACCCACAGCTGCGAGGGGGTCGCGAGGTCGCCGGAGAGCGCGAGGACGAGCTGGGCGGCGGCCAGGCTGAGCGTGTACTGGGCGACGTTGAAGGCAATGCGGTGCGGGGAGCGGGCGCGGAAGATCCCGCAGGTGATCACGGCGACGGCCTGGAGGGCGGCCGCGATGGGCAGCCCCGCGTACAGCAGCGCGGCGAACGAGAACGTCGTCGAGGTGGTGGCGCCGTTGTTCTCGGTGCTGCCGGGCGTGATGATCGGCCGCAGCTCGCCGAAGATGATGAAGCAGCCGAGGATCCAGAACACGGGGGTCCCGGCGAGGGCGTCGAGGTCGGCGCGGGTCAGCCCGGAGAACGCGGCGACTCCGGCGGCGACACCGAGCAGGATGACGACGACGAAGTAGATCCACAACGGGGAGCCACGGCGTGGCGCCGTGTTCCGCGTGTTGTTCGGGTCCTTCATCACATCCTCGGGGGGCTTCGGGGGGCCGGCCCCCGGCACCGGGCGTCCCCGACCTCGGGGGACGCCCCCCGGGTGTTACGTCCGGAGATTTCAGGTGTGGGTCGTGATGTGAGGGAGAGTACGGCCTTTGCTCAACTTCGCGAAACCGGTTGCGTACGTTCCGTTATTTCCTTTCCACGCCCGTCCCTCGTCGGTGGGTAGTGGAAGTGTACCCCTGAGTAACGCAACCCTGGTCGAAACCCCTGCAACCACACCGTGTTAGGCGTCGGCGCGCATAGTTACGTTTTTGGCCGCATCTGGCCCATCGGAGAGCAGGACCCGGAACCCGTCCTCGGCCAGGACCGGCACGCCCAACTTGACCGCCTTGTCGTATTTCGACCCTGGACTGTCGCCGACGACCACGAAGCCCGTCTTCTTCGACACCGAGCCGGACACCTTCCCGCCGAGCCGCTGCACCGCCTCGGTCGCCGAGTCGCGGCTGAACCCCTCCAGCGATCCGGTGATCACGACGGTGACGCCCTCCAGCGGCCGCGGGCCCGCGGCGCCCTCGTCCTCCATCCGGACCCCTGCGGCCCGCCACTTGTCGACGATCTCGCGGTGCCAGGGCTCCTCGAACCACTTCTTGATCGACGCTGCGATGGTGGGCCCGACGCCGTCGACCGCGGCGAGCTCCTCCTCCGTCGCCTCGGCGATCGCGTCCAGCGAGCGCATCTCGCGCGCGAGGTCCTGGGCGGCGGACGGCCCCACGTGCCGGATCGACAGCGCCACCAGCACCCGCCACAGAGGCTGCCGCTTGGCCTTCTCCAGCTCCTCGAAGAGGATCTCGACCGTCTTCTTCGGCTCGCCCTCCTTGTTGGCGAAGAACGACACGACCTTCGGCTCGCCGGTCTTCGGGTCGGTCTTGGTCGTGCCGGTCCGCTGGTCGAGGACGAGGCTCCTGATCGGGAGCAGCTGGTCGACGGTGATGTGGAACAGGTCGCCCTCGTTCTTGACCGGCGGGTCGCTCGGCTCCAGCGGCTGGGTGAGCGCGGTCGCCGCGACGTACCCGAGCGCCTCGATGTCGAGCACCTTGCGGCTCGCCAGGTAGAACAGCCGCTCGCGCAGCTGGCCGGGGCAGCTCTCGGCGTTCGGGCAGCGGATGTCGACGTCGCCCTCCTTCTCGTACGCCAGCTCGGTCCCGCACTCGGGGCAGGTGCCGGGCATGACGAACTCGCGCTCGGACCCGTCGCGCAGCCCCGTCACCGGCGCGACGATCTCGGGGATGACGTCGCCCGCCTTGCGCAGGACGACCGTGTCGCCGATCAGCACGCCCTTGCGCCTGACCTCGCTCGCGTTGTGCAGCGTCGCCCGCTCGACCGTGGACCCGGCGACCTTGATCGGCTCCATCACCCCGTAGGGGGTGACGCGCCCGGTCCGTCCCACTCCGACCTTGATGTCGAGGAGCTTGGTGTTGACCTCCTCCGGCGGGTACTTCCACGCGATCGCCCAGCGCGGTGCCCGGCTCGTGGACCCGAGCCGCCGCTGCAGCGCGAACTGGTCGACCTTGACGACGACCCCGTCGATCTCGTAGGCGGTGCCGTGCCGGTCCTCGCCGTACTCCTCGATGTACTCGCGGACGGCGGCGAGCCCGCCGACGACCTTGTAGCGGTCGCTGACCGGCAGCCCCCAGCCGCGCATCAGCTCGTACGCGCCGGACTGGCTGTCGGGCTGCTTCCCGCCCCGCCACGCGCCGAACCCGTGGACGAGCATGCCGAGCGGCCGGTGCGCGGTGACGCGCGGGTCCTTCTGCCGCAGCGAGCCCGCCGCCGCGTTGCGGGGGTTGGCGAAGGGCTCCTTGCCCGCCTCAATCTGGACCGCGTTGACCTGCTCGAACCCCTCGACCGGCAGGAAGACCTCGCCGCGGACCTCCAGCACGTCGGGCCAGCCGTCGCCGGCCAGCCGGCTCGGGATGTCGGCGATGGTGCGCACGTTGTTGGTGACGTCCTCGCCGGTGCGGCCGTCGCCGCGGGTGACCCCGCGCGTGAGCCGCCCGTTCTCGTAGGTCAGCGCGATCGCCAGGCCGTCGATCTTCAGTTCGCACAGGTAGCCGGCGACCTCGCCGACCTCCTTGACGACCCGCTCGTCCCAGGCGAGCAGCTCGTCGGCGCTCATCGCGTTGTCCAGGCTCTGCATCCGCTCCAGGTGCCGGACGGTCGCGAAGTCGGTGACGATGGGCGCGCCGACCCGCTGCGTCGGCGAGTCGGGCGTGACCAGCTCCGGATGCCGCTCCTCCAGCGCGTGGATGTCGCGCATCATCCGGTCGTACTCGGCGTCGGAGAGCGTCGGCTGGTCGAGGACGTAGTACCGGTAGTTGGCCTCGTCGAGCCGCTCGCTCAGCTCCTTGTGGCGCTGCCGCGCCTCGGTCGGAACGCCGTCGCTCATGGTCATGCCCCTATTCTCGCCAACGGGACCGACAATATGAGCCCTCGGCGCGCCCTTCTAGAGAGCCGCTTCGTAGAGCATCCGGGCCGTGTCCCGGCAGCGTCCGAGGGCCGCCCGGACGTACCGCGGCGACGCGCCCGCCATCCCGCACGCCGGGGTGATCACGACTTGCTCCGCCAGCCGCTGCGCCGGGAACCCGAAGCGGCGCCACAGCTCCCGCACCGGCTCGGCGGTCTCCTGGAGGGACGGCAGGGCGGCGTCGGTCGCGGCCACCGCGCCGAGGAACAGGCCGATCCCCGCGTCGATCGTCTCCCCCACGACGTCGTCGTCGCGCTTCGGGAGCAGCCGCAGGTCGACCGAGAGCGCCTTCGCCCCGGCTCCGCGCAGCAGCCCGTACGGGACGTTCCGGGCGCAGCAGTGCACGACGGGGAACGCGTCCGCCGCGTCGATCACCGTGCGCAGCGCCTCCTCGGCGACCGGCTCCTCGATCGCCCGCAGCCGCGAGAACCCGCTGGCGGTCGGGACCGTCCCGGCGAGCGCGGCGGGCAGGCCGGGCTCGTCCAGCTGGAGGACGATCTGAGCCGCCGGGAGCCGCCGCCGGACGTCGGCCACGTGCCCCGCGACGCCCTCGGCCAGCGAGGCGACCAGGTCCCGGACGGCGCCGGGGTCCCTCAGCGCCCGGTCGCCGTGCCGCAGCTCGATCGAGGCGGCCAGCGTCCACGGCCCGCACACCTGGATCTTGAACGGGCCGTCGTGGCCGCCCGCGACCTCCTCCAGGACGTCCAGGTCGCGGGCGAGATGGTCGCGGGAGCGCTGCGTGTCGCGTCCAGGGCGGTCGGAGAACCGCCACCCGGACGGCTCCAGGTGCACGGGCATCTCGACCAGCAGCCCGGCGGTCCGTCCCGCCAGGTCGGCGCCCGGGCCGCGCGCGGGCAGCTCGGGCAGGTGCGGCATCTCGGGCAGCTCGCCGAGGACGACCCGCAGCGCCTCGGCGGGGTCCTCTCCCGGATAGGACCCGACGCCGGTCGCCGTCCCGGTCTGCCACGGAAAGCTCGTCACCCTGGAAAGCCTATCGGCGCCGCGACGCGGCGATCACAGCAGCGCGGCGACCCGGTCGAGGTTCAGGCGGGAACGCGTGCGGCCTCCGCGATCGTGGCCGAGGCGAGGACGCGGTCGCCGTCGTAGAGCACGGCGGCCTGGCCGGTCGCCACGCCGCGCGCGGGGGTGGCCAGGCGGATGCGCAGCTCGTCCCCGGCCTGCTCGGCCGTGCAGGCGTAGACCTCGCCGTGCGCGCGAAGCTGGACCTGGCAGTCGAACGGACCCTCGGGGACCTCGCTCAGCCACACCGGGCGCTCGCCGGTGATCTGGTGGACGTCCAGCGACTCGCGCGGGCCCACCGTCACGGTGTTCGTGACCGGCGAGATGTCCAGGACGTAGCGGGGCCGCCCGTCCGGCGCCGGGGTGCCGATCCGCAGGCCCTTGCGCTGCCCGATCGTGTAGGCGTAGGCGCCGTCGTGCTCGCCGACCTCGTTGCCGTCGGCGTCGACGATCGGGCCGGGCGCCGCCCCCAGCCGCTCGGCCAGGAAGCCGCGCGTGTCGCCGTCGGCGATGAAGCAGATGTCGTGGCTGTCGGGCTTGTCGGCCACCTGGAGCCCGCGCCGCTCCGCCTCCAGCCGGATGTCGGCCTTGGAGGTGTCGCCGAGCGGGAACAGGGCGTGCGCGAGCTGCTCGGGCGTGCAGACGGCCAGCACGTACGACTGGTCCTTGCCCGCGTCGACGCCGCGGCGCAGGACGCCGCCGTCCAGCCGCGCGTAGTGCCCGGTGCAGACGGCGTCGAACCCGAGGGCCATCGCGCGGTCCAGCAGCGCCGCGAACTTGATCTTCTCGTTGCAGCGCAGGCACGGGTTCGGGGTGCGGCCCGCCGCGTACTCGCTGACGAAGTCCTCCACCACGTCCCTGTGGAAGCGCTCGGCGAGGTCCCACACGTAGAACGGGATGCCGATCACGTCGGCGGCGCGGCGGGCGTCCCGGGAGTCCTCCAGGGTGCAGCAGCCTCGCGCCCCCGTCCGGTACGACTGGGGGTTGCTGGACAGGGCCATGTGGACGCCGGTCACATCGTGCCCGGCATCGGCGGCACGGGCGGCGGCCACGGCGGAGTCGACGCCGCCCGACATGGCGGCGAGTACACGGAGAGGCATAGTCCTTCGAGCGTACGCGGCGTGGCCCGGTCCCCCGACTCCATTTCCGCGTACGATTGGGGCCGCTATGGGAATCTTCCGCCGTCCGCGCGAGGCGTCCGCCGCCGCACCGCCCGCCATCAGCGAGTTCTGGGAGTGGTGGGCGCAGGCCCGCCCGACGATCGAGGCCTCGCTGGCCGCCGGGCCGGATCAGTCCGAGGAGTCCGATCCGGCCGTGCCCGGCGAGGGCCTGTCCGCCGAGACGATGGAGGAGCTGTCCCGCCGCGTCCACAAGATCCATCCCGGGCTGCAGTGGGAGATCGGCGGCGCCGACGACCGGAACCCCTCGCTGACCGTCACCGGCGGCGGCGAGCCCGAGCTGCGCGGCCTGACCGAGCGCTGGGCCCGCTCCGCCCCGGCCGGCTCCGCGGCGGCCGGCTGGAGCTTCCACCCGTCCCGCCAGGCCGACCCGGAGATGCTCGGCCAGGACCTCATCCTCGGCGACCACGAGTTCGACCTGGAGTACGTCCGGCTCGGCATGCGCGCCGACGCCGACCGCGCCCGCGTGCACATCACCGCCTACCACCCCGACTTCCTGTTCGTCTCCGAGGAGCAGCAGCTCCAGGTCGCGCTGAACGTCCTGCACTGGGCGCTCGGCGAGGACGACGTGGCCCGCTGGGTCGGCGAGGTCACGATCGCGACCGAGGCGCCGATCGACTCGCTGCCGCCGTCCATGCTGTCCGCGGTCGTGGAGCAGATCTCCGAGCCGTTCGCCGAGCCCGCCTGGCTGACCGGTGAGGGCCGCACCCCCCGCGGCCACCCCGCCCGCCTCGGCGCCCGGTTCCCGCTGCACCGGCAGGACTACCCGCTCTGCGACCTGCACGTGGCGATCACCGTCCCGTACGCCAACAGCAACCCCGACCGGCTCCCCGTCGAGCCGTCGTCGGGCGCGCTGCGCGCGTTCGAGAAGAAGCTCGCCAAGCTCGGCGACCGCGCCGTCCTCGCCGTCCGCGAGACCGGCGACGGCCTGCGCGTCTTCCACCTGTACGCCGACCCGGACTCCGGCGTCATCTCCGAACTCGACCAACTGGCCGCCGCCTGGCCGGAGGGCAAGGCGAAGGTGGCCTCCACCAACGACCCCGGCTGGAAGGCCCTGTCCCCCTACCAGCCGTAACTCCCAGGGGGCGCGCCCTGGGACCCCGCCCGAGGGCTAGTTGCTCGCGTCTACCTTGCGGTAGCGGGCCTCGCAGAAGTTGTACAGGCCGAAGGTGATGACGCCCAGGGCGATGGCGACCAGGCCCCAGGGGCCGGCAGGGGTGTCGGCGAACTCCCGGAGGGTGCCGTCCAGGCCCTGGGCCTTGTCGGGCTGGAAGCTGATGGCCGCGTAGGCGAGGAAGGCGCCGACGGCGGCGACGACGAGGCCGCGGGCGGTGCTGCCGACCAGGGCGAGGGGCTTGACGACGCGGCGGGCGGTGGCGCCCATCTCCCAGCTCTTCAGTTCCTTCATGAACTTGTGCCGGAAGGCGTTCACGACCATGACCGCGCCCACGACGACGAAGCCCACCGCGACCGCCAGGACGAGCCAGCGGCCGCCGGGCGCGTCCATGAGCCGCGCGGTGTAGGTCTTGGACTGCTTGTCGCTCGACGAGCCGTGGTGGCCGAACAGGAACGCCAGGGTCCCGACGAACGCGACCACGTAGATGACGGCGCGTCCGGCCGACCCGAGGCGCTTGGTCGCCTTGTCGCCGTCCGGTACGGGACGGCCGAGCAGGGCCTCCGCGACCTGCCAGAGGACGAGCGCGGCGAAACCGACCGCCATCAGCACGATCAGGAGGAGGCCGCCCGGTTTGTCGGCGATGGTCTCCAGCGCACCCGTGCGATCGGCCTCCTTCCCGCCGCCGCCGAAGGCGACCTGGAGGGCCAGCCAGCCGATGAGGAGGTAGAGCAGGCCGCGCGCGACCAGCCCCACCCGGGACATGTGGTGGAACCAGGGGTGTCCCGCCGCCTGCTTGAGCCCGTCGCTCACGTCCGTCGTCACGGCCACGCTGTCCCCGTTCAAGGAACGGTCAAACCAGCGTCAACTGAGACCAGCGCGGCGGGCGCGCTCGACGACCGGGCCGATGGCGTCGGCGAGGGCCTTCACGTCGGCCTCGGTGCTGGTGTGGCCGAGGGAGAAGCGGAGCGAGCCGCGGGCGCGCTCGGCGCCGGCGTCCATGGCGACCAGGACGTGGCTGGGCTGGGAGACGCCCGCCGAGCACGCCGAGCCGGTGGAGCAGGCGATGCCGCGCGCGTCCAGCAGCATGAGCAGGGCGTCGCCCTCGCAGCCGGGGAAGGAGAAGTGCGCGTTGCCGGGGAGGCGGTCGTCGGGATCGCCGTTCAGCACCGCCTCGGGGACGGCGTCCCGCACGGCGGCGATCAGCTCGTCGCGCAGCCCGGCGAGGCGGGCCGCCTCGGCCTCGCGGCGGCCGACCGCGGTCTGGACGGCGGCGGCGAACCCCGCGATGGCGGGGGCGTCGAGGGTCCCGGACCGGACGTCGCGCTCCTGGCCGCCGCCGTGCAGCAGGGGCACCGGGTCGAGGAACACCGGCGGCTTCGGCTTGGCCAGCAGCAGGGCGCCGACGCCGATCGGGCCGCCGAGCTTGTGGCCGGTGATGGTGAGGGCCTGCGCGCCGCTCGCCGCGAACCCGACGGGCAGCTGGCCCGCGGCCTGGACGGCGTCGGTGTGCAGGGGGACGCCGCGCTCGCCGGCGGCGGCGGCCAGCTCGGCGACGGGCTGGACGGTGCCGACCTCGTTGTTGGCCCACATCACGGTGGCGAGCGCCACGTCGTCGCCGGAGCCGAGCAGTTCGCGCAGCGCCCCGGGGGTGACGCGGCCGAGCCCGTCCACCGGGACGACGTCGACCCTGGCGCCCTCGTGGTCGGCGAGCCACTGGACCGCGTCCAGGACGGCGTGATGCTCGACGGCGCCGACGAGCACGCGGGTGCGGGACGGGTCGGCGGAGCGGCGCGCCCAGTAGATCCCCTTGACCGCGAGGTTGTCGGCCTCGGTGCCGCCGGAGGTGAACACGACCTCGCTCGGGCGGGCGCCGAACGCCTCGGCGATGAGCTCGCGGGACTCCTCCACGACCCGCCGGGCGCGCCGGCCCGCCGCGTGCAGCGAGGAGGGGTTGCCGAGTTCGCGCAGCTCCGCCGTCATCGCCTCGATGGCCTCGGGCAGCATCGGGGTGGTCGCCGCATGGTCGAGGTAGTTCACCACGCGGACAACAGTATCCGCGCCCGCCCTGTTCCCTTCCCGGGCCCGGGGGGCGGCCGGAACCAGCCTGGTGACAGGGCGGAATAGACCTCGGCGGCCCGCGGTTGGCCGTATACCGTCCAGCCGGTACAGTAGAGGCCGACACAGTGAGGACGTCATGAAACGAGAAGCCCTCTTGGACGCCGCCGAGTCCGTGCTCTTCGAGCAGGGGACGCAGGCGCTGACGCTCAGCGCGGTCGCCGACCGCGCCGGCGTCAGCAAGGGAGGGCTGCTCTACCACTTCCCCACCAAGGAGGAGCTCGTCCGGGCCATGGTGGCGCGGGTCATCGAGGAGTTCGACGACCTGATCGCCTCCCACGACGACGGCACGCCGGGGTCCTACACCCGCGCCTACGTCGAGGCCACGTTCGAGATCCTCGCCGGCGAGGCCCGCGCCTACCGGCGGTGGTCGGCCATCACGGCCGCCGCCGCCGACCCCGAGCAGGCCGAGCCGCTGAACGAGGCGATGCGCCGCTGGCACGGCCGCGACCCGGCGGACGAGCCCGATCCGGGCAACGCGGCGATCGTCAGGCTGGCGGCCGAAGGGCTCTGGGAGGTGGTCAGCCATGACCCCGGGCTGTACGACGCCGAGCAGCTCCGAGCGCTGAGACGGCGGCTCCTGGAGCTGCTGGAGCGCTGACGCCGGGGGCGCCGCACGCGCCCCGTCCGACCTTCCGGACGCTCCGGACCCGCACGGGTTTGGAGCGTTCCATGACGCACGTCACATGATGGCGCCCGTCACATGACGGCGCACGTCACATGACGGCGCACGTCGCACAAGACCGCATGTCACACCGGGGTGCGCCCCGCCGAGCCGAGAAAGAGGTGAACAATGCTGTTCCGTGCCCGTTCGGGAACGTTCCTGACCTTCGCGCTGGCCGGTCTGCTGACCGGAGTGTGGGTGGCGCGCATGCCCGCGCTGGCCGGCAAGTTCGGAACGAACGAGGGCGAGATCGGCATCGTCGTCCTCGTCTGGGGACTCGGCGCGATCGCGGCCATGCAGGCGCTGCGCGGCGTGATGGCGCGGGCCGGCAGCCGCACCGTCCTGCGGGTCGCCCTGCCGCTGACGGGGCTGTCCTACGTGGGGGTGGCGCTCGCCCCCACCTACGGCGTCCTCCTCGGCGCCGTCGCGCTGTTCGGCATGACGTTCGGGATCACCGACATCGCGATGAACGCGCAGGGCAGCGTCGTCGAGCAGGCGTACCGCCGGTCCGTCATGAGCGGCATGCACGCCGGCTGGTGCGTCGGCGCGATGAGCGGCGGCCTGTTCGGCGTCGCCACGGCAGCGGCCGGTTTCGGGTTCACCGAGACCGTGCTGGTCACCGCCCTGCTGTCGCTGCCCGCCGGGCTCGCACTCGGCCGCACCTACCTGCCCGACCCCGCCGCGCCCGCCGCGTCCGGAACGGGACGCAGGGCGCGCCGGATGCCCGCCGCCGTCTACCTGATCGGCGTCCTCGCGTTCATCGCGTTCATGACCGAGGGGTCGATCGCCGACTGGAGCGGGCTGCTGCTGCACGACGAGCTCGGCGCGACCGAGGCCGTCGCCGCGGCCGGCTACCCGATGTTCGAGCTGGCGATGCTGCTCGGGCGGCTCGTCGGCGACCGCGTCCGGATGCGGGTCGGCACCCGCCGGCTGCTGGTCGGCGCGGGCCTCGGGACCGCCGTCGGCATGACCGTCGTCGTGCTGGCGCCGGTCCCGGCGGTGGCGATCGCCGGGTTCTTCGTGACCGGGCTCGTGGTCTGCACGGTCGTCCCGACGACGATCTCGCTGGCGGGCTCCGCCGCTCCGGACCGTCCCGGCGCGGCCGTCGCCCAGGTCGGCGCGATGGGCTACGGCGGCCTGCTGCTCGGCCCGGTCGTGGTCGGCTTCCTGTCGGAGGCGACGTCCCTGCGGGTCGGCGTCGGCGTGGTCGTCGTGCTGGCGCTGCTGATCGCGGCGGGCGCCCGGTACGCGCCGCTGCGCACGACCGCGGACATCTCCGTCCCCGCCCCGGCCGAGGCCCCCGCGGAGGCTCCGGCGCCAGGGGCGGGCGACTCCCGGCCGGAACCCGTCGCCGCCTGAGGTCGCGATCCGATATAACCCCTTCCATCAAGGGCGCATGGGGGCGGTATGGGCGGATGGCGGGTTCCGGGCTACAGCGAGATGCGGGTGCTCGGCGAAGGCGCGCAAGGTCGCGTCGTGCTCGCGCGGCACGACGCGACGGGGCGCCCGGCGGCGATCAAGTACCTGGCGCGGCCCCTCGCCGGGGACGCCGAGTTCCGCGAGCGGTTCCGCGGCGAGGCCGATCTGCTCAGCCGGCTGCGCAACCCGTTCGTCGCCCAGCTGTTCGGCCTCGTCGAGGCGCCGGACGGCGCGGCGATCGTCATGGAGGCAGTGGACGGGGCGCCGCTGAAGTCGGTGCTCGCCGAGCGGGGGCCGCTGGCGCCCGAGGCCGCCCTGGCGGTGCTCAAGGGCTCGCTGCTCGGTCTCGCCGCCGCCCACGGCGTCGGCATCGTCCACCGCGACTACAAGCCCGCGAACGTGATCGTGCGCGGCGACGGGCTGAGCAAGCTGATCGACTTCGGCATCGCGGTGGACGCGGGCGCGTCCGGCCGCTCGGGGACGCCCGTCTACATGGCGCCCGAGCAGTGGCGGGACGAGCCCGCCTCCCCCGCGACCGACGTGTACGCGGCGGCGTGCGTGTTCTTCGAGTGCGTGACGGGGCGCCGCCCGTACACCGCCGAGGACCAGGGCGGGCTGATGGGCCGCCACCTCACGGCCCCGATCCCGGTGCAGGACGTCCCCGGGCCGCTCCGCCCGCTGATCGAGCGCGGGCTGGCGAAGAACCCGTGGGACCGCCCGCCGGGCGCCGCCGCGTTCGTCTCCGAGCTGGAGTCGGTCGCGGCGGGCGCGTACGGGCCCGACTGGGAGGGGCGCGGCGTCCGCACGCTCGCGGGCGCCGCCGCCGCGCTGTCGGTGCTGTTCCCGCTGACCGCGCTCGGCCTCGGCTCGGGCGGCGCCTCGGCGGGGGCGGCCGGAGCCGCGGGCGCCGCGGGCGCGGCGGGGTCGGGGGGCGCCGCCGGGACGGGCGGAGCCGGCGCGGCGGGCGCTGCGGGCAAGGGCGTCATCGGCACGCTCGGCGCGAAGGGCGCGGCGGCCGTCGCGGGCGGGACCGCCGCCGTGGCCGTGGGCGGCGGGGCGGCGGTCTACGTGGCGGTCGCGGACCAGCCGAAGCCGATCGTGGCGCGGCTGGCGGCGCTGAGCGAGCCCCGGCAGGACATCGGCCGTGGGATGACGTTCCAGGCGCAGGGCCGGATCGTGCGCGTCACGGGCGGGGACGCAGCGCTCAACCGGAAGATCAACCAGGCGCTCCGGGCGCCGCTCGAACAGCGCTGGGCCAAGCTCCGCAACGGCCTGAAGGACATCGGCCGCGGCCCCTACACCGACGTCGCCACACCGAAGATCCTCCTGCGGAACGACCGGCTGCTGTCGGTGTGGTACTCCGTCGAGCTGCGCGGCGAGCGCGGGACGGGCTGGGACCAGTCCCAGGCGGCGACCGTCGACCTGCGGACCGGCGCCTCCTACCGGCCGCTCGACCTGTTCCGCGTCCCGACCGAGCCGGGCCTCGAGCCGCTGGACGGCAAGATCAAGACGCGCCAGCCCGGCGGCGCCTACTGCGGCAGGGGCCAGGCGAGCGGCCTCGGCCTGCCGCAGGGCACCGACAACCCGTCCGCGTTCGTCAGGTCCGGCGAGGTCACCATGGCCCTCACCCCGGCGGGCCTGCGCGTGGCCTTCTACCTCTCGACCCTGGGGTACGAGTCGGCGTGCGGCCAGCTGGACACCGTCCTGCCCTACGCCGAGGTCGGCGACATGGTGAAGCCCGCGCTGCTCAAGGCCGTCCCGTACCCGTCGCCGAAGCGCTCCTGAAAGACGAGGCGCCCCCGAACGGACGAAGGGCCCGGCGGCGCGTGCGCCGCCGGGCCCCCGCGCGAGATCACTTGCGCTTGCTGATCTCCTCGGTCAGCTGGGGCGCGACCTGGAACAGGTCGCCCACCACGCCGTAGTCGACGAGCTCGAAGATCGGCGCCTCGGGGTCCTTGTTGACGGCGATGATGGTCTTCGAGGTCTGCATGCCGGCCCGGTGCTGGATGGCGCCGGAGATGCCGACCGCGATGTACAGCTGCGGCGACACCGTCTTGCCGGTCTGGCCGACCTGGAACGAGTGCGGGTACCAGCCGGCGTCGGTCGCGGCGCGGGAGGCGCCGACGGCCGCGCCGAGCGAGTCGGCCAGCCCCTCGATGATCTTGAAGTTCTCGGCGCCGCCGACGCCGCGGCCGCCGGAGACCACGATCGCGGCCTCGGTCAGGTCCGGGCGCTCGCCCTTCTCCTGGACGACCTTCTCCACGATCCTGGCGCCCTTGTCGGCGTCCGAGAGCGTGACCGACACCTGCTCCTCGGCCGGGGTGGCCGCGGACGCCTGGGGCGCGACGGAGTTCGGCCGCACCGCGATGATCGGCGTGCCGGTCTTCACCTTGGCGTGCGCGATGATCCCGCCGCCGAAGATCGAGTGCTCGGCGACGAAGCCGTCGGCGACGTCCACGACGTCGGTGAGCACGCCGGAGCCGGTCTTGACGGCGAGGCGGCCCGCGATCTCCTTGCCCTCGCCGGTCGCGGCCACCAGCACCGCGGCCGGGGACTTCTCGCTCACGAGCTGGGCCAGCAGCGCGGCCTTCGGGGCGACGACGTAGGAGGTCAGCTCCTCGTCGGCCGCCACGTAGACCTTGCCGGCACCGTACTCGGCGAGCCTGTCCCTGGCGTTCTCATAGCCCGGGCCGACCCATACCGCGGCCGCCTCGCCGAGCCGGTTCGCCAGCGTCAGCAGTTCGAGCGTGACCTTCTTGACCTCACCGTCGACATGGTCGACGAGGACGAGAATCTCGGTCATGGTTGAATCCCCTTCCTCGGTCAGACGAACTTCTTCGACGCGAGGAACTCGGCGATCTTCGCACCGCCGTCGCCCTCGTCGGTGACGATCTCGCCCTTCGCACGCGGCGGCGCCTCGGCGAAGTCGACCACCTCGGTCGCGGCGTTCGCCAGGCCGACCCGGGACGCGTCGATGCCGGCGTCGCCGAGGCCGAGCGTCTCGACCGGCTTCTTCTTCGCCGCCATGATCCCCTTGAACGAGGGGTAGCGCGGCTCGTTGATCTTCTCCACCACGGACACCACCGCGGGCAGGCTGGCCTCGACCCGGTCGAAGCCGTAGTCGGTCTGCCGCTGCACCTTGATGGACGTCCCGTCGATCTCGACCTTGTTGGCGAGCGACAGCTGCGGGACGCCGAGGCGCTCGGCGAGCATCGCGGCGAGCACGCCGGTGCGCGCGTCGGTGGACTCCGCGCCGAGGACGACCAGGTCGAACCCGGTGCGCCCGAGCGCCTGCTCCAGCGCGTACGAGGTCTGCAGCGCGTCGGAGCCGGCGAGGCCGTCGTCGAGGAGGTGGACGGCCTTGTCGGCGCCCATCGCCAGCGACTTGCGGATGGAGTCGGTGGCCTTGCCGGGGCCCATGGTGAGGACGGTCACCTCGCCGCCCTGGGCCTCCTTGATGCGCAGCGCCTCTTCGATGGCGTACTCGTCGAGTTCGTTGATGACGCCGTCCGCCGCGGCGCGGTCGAGCGTGCTGTCATCGGACTTCAGCTTGCGCGGGCTCTCCGTATCGGGAACCTGCTTCACCAGGACGACGATGTTCATGGCCGGTGGCCGACCTCCCTGCACTCAGTTGGCCGCTGAGGTAAGCGGCAGAGGGGCGCCGCCCATGACGGGTCGACGCGGACGTGCGCTTTCGCAGTCACAGCCTGCCAAACACCCGAACGTGCTTCGGAGCCGGGTCCCCGGTTCGGCCGTGCACGATAATGTTACTCGTCGGTAGCCTACTGGCAAATCCCAGTTCGTGAGACCTTACCCACGTGCCCGGCGGGTTTGCGGTGCATGAGGCGTCCCGAATCGGACGTGGCGGACATCATGCCTCATACCCTGTTGACGGCGTGCTGGAGGCGGTCCATCGAGCTCTCCAGCGTGCGCTGCAGCCCGTAGGTCGGGGAGAAGCTCGGCGTCAGCGTCATCGCGCCGACGCCGACGAGCAGGCACAGCACGCCGAGGCCCACGACCGCGGCCGCGACGGCCCGCGGCCGCCGCGCCACCGGAAGGAACATCCGCTCCAGCTGGCGCCGCGGCGCGCTGACGCCCGGCGCCGTCCACAGCACCGCGGCCCCGGCTCCGGCGCCGAACGCGCAGGCCGTGAGCGAGTCCAGCTTCCCGCCGACCGCCGACGCCGCGGCGAGCCCGAGCGGGACGGCGGCCGTGAACACCGCCGCGTAGGGGACGGTCAGCAGCGTCCGCCCGAACGCCCACGCCCAGCCGCGCGCCGTCGTGCCCGCCACGCGCAGCAGCGTCACCGCGGCCAGCGTCAGGACGAGTCCCGCGATCGGCAGCATGATCACGACGCCGACGCCGGCCACCACCACCATGGCCGCGAGCAGCCGCGCCCAGCCCTGTGTCACCGCCGTCTCGTGCACCGCCGTCTCCCGCGCTCCGGCGGGGGCCGCCGCAGGACCGGGCGCTGCCGGGCCGGTCGGCGGGGCGGGGGCCTCGGGCGCGAGAGCCGCGGCGGCGGGACGTGCACTGGTGGTCGACGTGGCCGGAAGCTTCAGGCGGGACGCCGACTCCGCCAACTCGGCCGCAGACGGGCGGGCCCCCGGGTCCGGGTGGGAGGCGGCCGCCACCAGGGCGCGCAGGTCGGCCGGCAGCGACTCGGCGGGCCCGTCCGGACGGCCGGTGGCGGCGAACGCCACCGTGGCCGCCCATGCGCGGATGTCGTCGCCGGCGTCGGCGCCGGAGGTCAGCGCGAAGTCGACGACGACCGGCGCGTCGTCCACGACCAGGACCGTGCCCGGCCCCAGCTCGCCGTGCGCGAGACCGGTCAGGTGGATGGCGGCGAGTGCCTTGGCCAGCCCGAAGGCCATGCGGCGCAGCGCGTCCCCCGACATCGGCCCCTGCTCGGCGATCCTCTCGGCGAGCGGACGTCCGGGGACGAACCGGAACACCACGTAGGGGCGCGGGCCGGCGGCCTCACCGTCCAGGACGTCCGCCACGTAGGGGCTGAGCACCTCGCGCATCCGCGGGACGTCGGGGGCCGCGCCCGGCGGCAGGAGCCGGATCGCCACGTCGCGGCCGTCGGTGCCCGCGGCGCGGTGGACGTCGCCGGTGCCGCCGCCCAGCCTGGACAGCAGCCGGTACGGACCGATGTGCGCCTGGTGGCTCGTCTCACCGCTCATAATGGGTCGCCACCCTACCGACCGGAGAGGGACCGCGCCCGTCGCCGGAGCCGCGCGTCACGTCCCGGGGATGCTCGCCACGAGGTCGTGGACGTCGGCGCGCACGCTCTCCAGGTCCTGGCTCATCCCGTCCACCGGCGTGGTGTCGGGCGGCTGCCGCTGCGACAGCCCGACCAGCACCGCGGCGAAGATCCCGAGGATGAGCGCGCCGACGAGCGCGGCCTCGGCGCGCGGCAGCACCGCGCCCCAGATGCGGGCGAGCTGGCGGCGGGGCGCGCCGCTGCCCGGCGCGAGGCACAGCAGCCCGATCACCGCCATGGCCGAGTAGGCGATGGCCTTGGACGCGGTCATCTCCGGGTTCGCGAAGATCAGCACACCGAGCAGGATCAGCCCCGCGACACCGCTGAGCGCCGTCCAGAGCACGGTCGACATCAGCGCGCCGGGCAGGTGCAGCGGCGTCCGGAACGCGGCCGCGACCGCGTCGCCCGAGCGCGGGCCCCGCCGCGTCTGCCGGCCCTCCATGCCCTTGGCCGCCTTGTCGCCCATCCGCAGCACGAACACGCCGGCGACGGTGACGCCGAGGGCGAGCAGCGGCGCGATGTTGGCGAACCCGAGCAGCGCCACCAGGACGATGAAGCTGAGCACCCGGTACCAGCCGTAGGGCTTGCGCCGCTCCTTGTCGCGCTCAGCCCCGTCGGCACGGGCCTGGTCGGGACGCTGCCGCGCCTCCGTCTCGTAGGGGCCGCGCTGGAGCGCGCCCTGCGTGGGCTGGTTCGGCGGGGGCCCGTACTGCGGCGGCGGATAACCACCCTGGTAGGGGCCCTGGTCGTAGGGGGCGGGCGGCCCGTAGCCGCGCTGCCCGTACTGCTCCCCCGCCTTGAACGGCGCGGGCCCCGGCGGGGGGACGGGCGGCGGCGCGGCGGGCGGCAGCTGGCCCACGAAGTCCTTCGGCTGCGCCGGAACGGGCGCGGGCGACGGGACGGGCGTGGGCACCGGCATCCCGGGCGACGCCGACGACGTCCCGGACGACGGCGGGTCCTGCGGCGCCGGCATGGAGAACTGCCGGGAGTGGTCGGCGGCCGTCTCCTCCGGCCCCGGCGTGCCCGACGTGCCCAGCACACCGGCCGCACCGGCCGCCGGGTAGTGCCGGTCGACGCGCGTCTGGTCGGTGATGGTGGCCTCGAGATGGATGCGCCGCGTGAGCTGCACCAGGTTGACGGCCGTCGGGCGCTCGGCGGGGTGCCGCGCCATCGCCGACCGCAGCACGGGCAGCATCGCCTCGGGCACGCCGTCCAGGTCGGGCGTGCTCTGCATGATCTTGTAGAAGATCGACTCGAAGGTGCCGGAGCCGAAGGGCGGGCGGCCGGTCGCGGCGTAGGCGACCGTCCCGCCCCAGGCGTGCACGTCCGACGGCGGGCCCGCGTCCTCGCCCTCGATGATCTCCGGGGCGAGGTAGCCGGGGGTGCCGATGACCATGCCGGTCGCGGTCAGCCGGGTCGCGTCGGCGGCCTGCGCGATGCCGAAGTCGATCACGACGGGCTCGCCGTCCACGAGCATCACGTTGCCGGGCTTCATGTCGCGGTGCACGATCCCGGCGCCGTGGATCGCCGACAGCGCCGCGGCCAGCCCCACGCCGAGGCGCTGCAGCGCCGGCCCGTAGATCGGGCCGGACTCCTCGACGATCTCCTCCAGCGTCCGGCCGGGCACGTACTGGGTCACGATGTAGGGCTGGTCGGCGGTCACGTCGGCGTCGAGGATCTCGGCGACGTGCGGGCTGTGCACCCTGCGCATCGAGTCGACCTCGCGGGCCAGCCGGCGACGCGCCGTGGCGTCGCCCGCGACCGCGGGCCGCAGCACCTTGATGGCCACGTTGCGCCCCTCGGGGTCGGCGCCGAGGTAGACGACGCCCATGCCCCCTTCCCCCAGGGTCTGCTGGACGCTGTAGTGGCCGATTCGGTCCCCGGACGTGACAGCTCCCCTCATCGTTTCCGAAACCCTACCCTTGCCCATCCTGCCGGGGGGATCCAGCCATCAGGCCGCCACCACCCCGTCGCCCTCGGCGGCGGCGGCCAGCGCCCCGGCGAACCAGCGCGCGGAGGGACGTTCCGCCGGGTCGCGGCGGAACGCCGCCCGCAGCAGCCCCGCCAGCGGCTCCGGAGCGCCGTCGATGTCGGCCTGGCCGCGCAGGATCCTGAAGCACACCCCGTGCAGCGACCCGCGCCCGAACGGCGGGCGGCCCGTCGCCGCGTAGGCCACGGTCGACGCCCACGAGAACACGTCCGACGCGGTGGTCGCGCGCTCCCCCTCGATCAGCTCGGGCGCCAGGTAGGCGGGCGTCCCCACGACCATGCCGCGCCTGGTGATCTGCTCCGCGCCGGACTCGTGCGCGATGCCGAAGTCGATCAGCGTCGGCCGGTCGCCCAGCACGATGACGTTGCCGGGCGCCACGTCGCGGTGCAGCACGCCCGCAACGTGGACGTCCCCGAGCGCCAGCGCCAGCCGCCGGGCGAACCGGACGAGCCGGTCGCCGCGCATCGGCCCGTACGCCGAGACGAGGTCGTTCAGCGGGCACCCCGGCACGTACTGCATGACCACGTGCGGCCGCCGCGCCGAGATCGCGCCGTCCAGCAGCCGGGCGACGTAGGCGCTGCGCACCCGCGCCTGCGCCTGCATCTCCCGGGCCAGCCGGCTGATCGCCTCCGGCTCCCCCGTGAGCTCCGGAACGAGCTCCTTGACCGCGACCTCCCGGCCGCCGGCGTCCATGGCCAGGTAGACCACCGCCGTGCTCCCCCGGCCGATCTCGTCCAGCAACCGGTACCCGCCCAGTCGCCTGTGCGTCCCCATGCACCCTTTGACGCGAGGAAACGCCCTCCAGGTTCCCGGAATCCACCCGAGTCCGGTTCAGGTCACCCGAACCCGCTCCGGCCGCGGCCGCTCCGGGCTAGCCCTTGCGGGCGGCCTGGCGGGCGCGGCGCTCTTCGCGGCGGGTCTCGAACTTGGTGGCGGAGGCGTCGAGGTGCTCCAGGAACTCGCCGAGCTCCTCGCGGGCCTTCTCGCCGTCGCCCGTCAGGTCGGTGCGGTCGAAGACGCCCCACTTGCGCAGCACCGGGACGAGCACGTCGTCGTGGTGGAGCCGCAGGTCGTAGATGCCGGCGTTGGCGATGACGACCGACTTGCGCAGGAAGCCGTCGATGCTGTGGCCGGGCATCTGGAACGTCGTCACGACATCGGTGATCGCCCGCATCGTCTCGTTCGGGGCGGCCTCCAGCGCGGCGCCCATCAGGTTCCGGTAGAAGATCATGTGGAGGTTCTCGTCGGCGGCGATGCGGGTCATCATCTGCTCGCAGACGGGGTCGCCGGACGCCCTGCCGGTGTTGCGGTGCGAGACGCGGGTCGCGAGCTCCTGGAACGACACGTACGCCGTCCCGTGCAGGAAAGAGTCGCCGTGGTCGGCCTCGTAGCCGGCCTCCATGTGGTGCATGCGGGCGCGCTCCAGCGCGATCGGGTCGACCGCGCGGCTCACGGTGAGGTAGTCGCGCAGGGCGACGCCGTGCCGGTTCTCCTCGGCGGTCCAGCGGTTCACCCACGTGCCCCAGGCGCCCTCGCGGCCGAAGACGGTGGCGATCGCGCGGTGGTAGCCGGGCAGGTTGTCCTCGGTGAGGAGGTTGACGATCAGCGAGTCGCGCGCCTCGGGTGTCACCTTCGACTGCTCGATCGACCACGGCTCGCCGCCCAGCGGCCCGTCGAAGTCGCGGCCCTCGCTCCACGGCACGTACTGGTGCGGGAACCATTCCTTGGCCGTCGACAGGTGCCGGTTCAGCTCCTGCTCGACCACCGGCTCGAGGTCGAGCATGAGGCCGGTCTGGGACTTCTCTTCGGGGGTCAGGGACATGTGCTTCCTTCGCTGGACGAGGTCCTTGTGCAGCCGCCCAGCAGGCCGTTCACAACCTACTCAAGCGTAGGTTCGATCGTCGCGAGAAAGCGCGAGCCCCGTCAAGTCAGCACCGCGACAAGCAACGCGCGGGAACTTTTGTAGATCCGCGCGAAAGGGTGTGACGTCTTGTCACCGCGTGTCGGCGGCCTGTTGCCACATGCGGTTCGCGGCCGCCCTGAGGAGCGGTCTCGGAACGAGGCGGAGCGCCGGGAGCGCCGCCTTGTACTGCATGCCGGGGACGCACAGCGCGCGCCCGGTCGCCACAGCCTCCAGCCCCGCCCGCGCCACGTCCTCGCGCCGCAGCCAGAGGAGGTTGGCCGGGACGTCGTCGTCGGTGCGGGTGAACCCGGGGCACAGAGCCGTCACGTGGACGCCCTTGCCCGCGACCTCCGAGTGCAGGCTCTCCGAGAACGACGCCACGTACGCCTTCGTCGCCCCGTAGGTCGCGCTGCCGGGCGAGGGC
Source organism: Actinomadura sp. NPDC023710 (assembly GCF_040639875.1). NCBI lineage: Bacteria > Bacillati > Actinomycetota > Actinomycetes > Streptosporangiales > Thermomonosporaceae > Actinomadura > Actinomadura sp. NPDC023710. Next base: position 12,528 of record NZ_JBFAGB010000054.1, on the reverse strand, counting down.
GCGAACCCCGCCATCGACGCGACGTTCAGCACCCCGCCCCGGCCGCGCGCGATCATCCCGGGCAGGGCGGCGTGGGCGAGCCGCACGAGGGCGGCCACGTTCAGCTCGATCTGCGCCAGGTGGTCGTCCAGCGGCAGTTCCGCGAACGCTCCAAAAGCGCCGTACCCGGCATTGTTGACCAGCAGCTCGACCGGCTCGGTGCGCAGCCGCCCCTCGACCTCGGCGCGCTGCGCGGGATCGGTGAGGTCGGCGGCCAGGACCTCCACGGCGACCCGGTACCGTTCGACGAGTTCGCGGGCCAGCCCGTCCAGCCGCTCGCTCCGGCGGGCCACGATCACCAGGTCGGTGCCGCGGGCGGCCAGGAGGCGGGCGAAGCTCTCGCCGATACCGCTGGACGCCCCCGTCACGAGCGCGGTACGGAACGCATGTCGCATGGCGGCAGATGCTAGCGGCGGTTCTTCGCGCACCCCCACAGGACGCCCAAAAACACAAATAACGTTTCAGCCCGCGAGCTCGGAGGTACGCGCCGGGTCGCCCCCAGCGTACTCGGGGGGCGGCAGCATCGCGGACGGATCCTCGCCCGCCACCCACAGGCCCACCAGGAACGCGGTCGCGGCCTCCAGCAGCCCGGCCCTCTCCAGGCTTCCGCCGTCCATCGGCACGCAGCCGAGGTCGCCCACCAGGCCCCGCACCACGGCGAGGGCCTCCTCGTCGTCCCCGCACAGCGGGACGCCGAGGGGACGCCCCGCGAACGCCGGGGGCGTCATCCGCCACACGCTCTCGTGGCAGGTGGAGAAGGCCTTGACGACCCGCGCGCCGGTGGCGTCGGCGATCCGCCGCGCCGCGGACGGGCCGCCCGCCGTCTTGAGCCGCTCGAACGGCGGCTCCATCGGGTTGGTGCAGTCGATCAGCACGCGCCCTTCCAGCGGCCCCGCCGCGCGCAGGACGTCCTGGACGCCCTCGTGCCAGACGGCGAGGAGCACCGCGTCGCCGAACTCCGCCGCCTCCCGCAACGTGCCGCCGGCCGCGCCGTGCCCGATCCGGCCGGCCAGCGCGACCGCCTTCGCGGGCGTCCGCGCCCCGATCCGCACCTGGTGTCCCTTGCGCGCCCACTGCGTGGCGAGCGCGTCCGCCATGGCGCCCGCGCCGAGCACTCCGATCCGCATGACATCCTCCCGTTCGTTTACCGTCGGTCGGGACGTTAGGCGGTCCGTTCCGCACCATCCGGTGCGTATCGGAAGAGGCAGGATGGCGGGCGAACCCATGGACGAGTACGAGTACATCGCCGACTGCCGGACGCGGCTCGGCCTCGACCTGCTGTCCGGCACGTGGACGGGCGTCGTGCTGTGGACGCTGCAACACGGCCCGCTACGTCCGGGTGACATGCGGGCGCAGATCGGCGGCATCAGCCACAAGGTGCTGACCGAGACGCTCCGCCGCCTCGAACGCGACGGCCTGGTCGCCCGCCGCCGCTACGCCGAGGCGCCCCCGCGCGTCGAGTACGAGCTGACCCCGCCGGGGCGCGGGATGCTCGAACCCCTCGCCGCCCTCGGCCGCTGGACCGAGCGCTACGCCGAGGAGGTGCTCGACACGCGGGACCGCGCGCTCAGCGACCGGTGAACGTCGCCTTGCCGGGCCCCTCCTCCAGGAAGCTCTTCATCCCGCTCGCCTGGTCCTCGGTGGCGAACAGCGCCGCGAACTGCGTCCGCTCGATCTCCAGCCCGGTGTCGAGGTCGGCCTCGAGCCCCCGGTCGATGGCCTGCTTGGCGGCGCGCAGCGCGATCGCGGGACCGCCGACGAACACCGCCGCCCACTCCTTGGCGGCGGCGTAAACGGCGTCGTCCGCGACGACCCGGTCCACCAGGCCGATCGCGAGGGCCTCGTCCGCCGCGACGTGCCGTCCCGAGAAGATCAGGTCCTTCGCCCTGGACGGCCCGACCAGCCGGGCCAGCCGCTGCGTGCCGCCCGCGCCGGGGATGATGCCGAGCTGGATCTCCGGCTGCCCGACCTTCGCGCCCTCGCCCGCGACGCGGAAGTCGGCGGTCAGCGCCACCTCCAGCCCGCCGCCGAGCGCGTACCCGGTGATCGCGGCGATGACCGGCTTGGGGATCGCGGCGAGCGCCTTGGCGAAGTCCTGCAGCAGCCGCGAGTGGCCCGCGGACATCTCCGCGTACGACATCGGGGCCATCTCCTTGATGTCCGCGCCCGCCGCGAACACCCGCTCGCCCCCGTACAGCACGACCGCGCCGACCGCCTCGTCCTGCGTGACCTGGCGGGCCGCGTCGATCAGCTCCCGCTGCATCTGCGCGTTCAGGGCGTTCATCTTCGGCCGGTCGAGCCTGATCGTCGCGATCCCGTCCTCGACCTCGACCCGTACGAACTCGCCCACGGCGACCCTCCCAGTGTGACTCGGTGGCGGACGCCCCGAGCCTAGCCAGCGAGCCTGAGTGACGGCTGTCAGGAACCGTGAAGCATGGTGGCGTCCGAGGCGGCTGGTAGCTTCGGGGACCATGCTCGTCGCCCACGCCACCTGGCATGGCGGTGCGCTCTGCCTGTGGGCCGAACGCACCGGCCCGTACGAGCCCTCCCCGGACGTCCACCCCTTCGCGACCTGCGACTTCACCGGCACGTCCTACGAGCCGCTCCTGCGCGCCGCGTTCCGCGTCGAGCTGGCCATGTCGCTGCCCACCGCGGGCGACCATCCGCTTCCGTCGGCGGAGCTGGGCCCCGAACCGGTGCGGGACGAGCCCGAGCTGCGCACGTGGCGGGTCCCGGCCCTGGTCCTCGCGCCGTTCCCCGCGATGGCGCTGCTCGAGGCGGCCGAGCACAGCGCCGACGTCATCGCGGGCACCGACCTGCGCTTCCTGTGCATGCTCGCGGACGAGGCGGTGCACCTCGCCGGGCGCGGCCACGTCCTGCCCGCCCTGCTGCGCGAGGACGGCGACCTCGTGGCCCGCTGGCGGCCGGTGATCGACGACCCGGCGCGGTTCCGCGCGCTGGCCCGCGCCATGCCCGCCGCCTGCCGCGCGGCGGGCGGCGGGCGCCCCGCCGCCGAGGTCCTGCGCGAGGCGCTGTCGGCCCTGGTCGACACGGCCGTGCGGGGCGTGGTGCCGCATCCGCTGCTGGTGTCGCGGCGCAAGGAGCCCGACCGGCTGCCGCTCGCCGAACGCTGGGTGATGGCGCTGACCGGCCCCTCCCCCGAGGTCGCCCGCGAGCCCCGCGACGACCCCGACGACCTGATCGCGGAACTGGACGCGTGGGCCGCCGCCGCGCGCCGCCCGTCCGGCCCGCTGCGCGTCTGCTTCCGCCTCGCCGAACCCGGCGCCGAGGAGTTCGAGGAGGACGCCGAGCCCCGCGAAGGCGACTCCTGGCGGGTCGAGTTCGCCCTCCAGGGCACCGACGACCCGAGCCTCTACGTCCCCGCCGCGCTGGTCTGGGAGGGCGAGGCCACCTCGATCCCGCAGGCCGAAGAGACCCTCCTCGCCGGCCTCGGCCGCGCCCTGCGCCTCTTCCCCGACCTGGCGCCCGCCCTGGACGGCCCCGCGCCGGGCGAACTCCTCCTCGACACGGCGGGCGCGTTCCGCTTCCTCCGCCAGGCGGCCCCGATGCTCGCCGCCGCGGGCTTCGGGGTCCTGCTCCCCCAGTGGGCGGGCAAGGCGAAGCTCGGCATGAAGCTCACCGCCCGCAACGAGGACCCGGAGGCGTCAGCGGGGGCGGCGGCGCCCTCCGGCTTCGATCTGAAGTCGATGGTCGACTTCCGCTGGGACCTCGCCATCGGCGACGCGAGCGTCGACGAGGCCGAACTGGAGGAGCTGGCCCGGCTGAAGACCCCGCTCGTCCGCCTGCGCGGCCAGTGGGTGGAGCTGGACGAGCACCAACTGGAGGCCGCCCTCGACTTCCTGCGGCACCCGCGCCGCGGCCGCATGACCGCCGCCGAGGCGATCCGCGCGATCGTGCACGCCGGCGACGACGCCCTCCCCCTGACCGAGGTGGACGCCACCGGCCCCCTCGGCGACCTCCTCTCCGGCGAAGCCGACCGCCGCCTCGCCCCCCTGCGCACCCCCGAGGACCTGGACGCCGAGCTGCGGCCCTACCAGGAGCGCGGGCTCGCCTGGCTGGCGTTCATGAACGACCTCGGCCTGGGCGCCCTTCTCGCGGACGACATGGGCCTCGGTAAAACGATTTCGGTGCTCTCACTGCTCGTTCACGAACGAAAAGATGGTTCTACAGCCTCCCCGACGCTGGCCATCCTCCCGATGTCGCTGGTGGGGAACTGGCAGCGGGAGGCGGCTCGGTTCACGCCCAAGCTGCGCGTTTACGTCCACCACGGGACGGGACGGCGCCGCGGCGAGGGCCTCGCCGAGGCGGTCGCGGGCGCCGACCTGGTGCTGACCACCTACGGGACGGCCGCGCGGGACGCCGAGATGCTGGCGGCCATCGACTGGGAGCGGGTCATCTGCGACGAGGCGCAGGCGCTCAAGAACAGCGGGACGCGGCAGGCCCGGGCGGTGCGGAGCATCCCGGCGCGGAGCCGGATCGCGCTCACCGGCACGCCGGTGGAGAACCACCTGACCGAGCTGTGGTCGATCATGGAGTTCGCGAACCCGGGGCTGCTCGGGCCGCGGAGCGCGTTCCGGCAGCGGTTCGCGATCCCGATCGAGCGGGAGGGCGACGAGCAGGCGGCGCTGGCGCTCAGGCGGGCGACGCAGCCGTTCATCCTGCGCCGCCTCAAGACCGACAAGTCGATCATCTCGGACCTGCCGGAGAAGCAGGAGATCAAGGTCTACTGCAACCTGACGACCGAGCAGGCGTCGCTCTACCAGGCGACCGTGGACGACATGCTCCAGCGGATCGCCGAGGCGGAGGAGGCCGAGCGGCGGGGGCTGGTGCTGGCGACGATGGCCAAGCTCAAGCAGGTCTGCAACCATCCGGCGCACCTGCTCAAGGACGGCTCGCGCCTGCCCGGCCGGTCGGGCAAGCTCGAACGGCTGGAGGAGATCTGCGCCGAGGTGCTGGAGCAGGGCGAGAAGGCGCTCGTCTTCACCCAGTACGCCGAGTTCGGGTCGATGCTCCAGCCCTACCTGGCGGCGCGGCTCGAACGGCCGGTGCTGTGGCTGCACGGCGGGACGTCCAAGCAGGGGCGGGACGACCTCGTCCAGCGGTTCCAGGAGGACACCGAGCCCGCGATCTTCCTGCTGTCCCTCAAGGCCGCCGGGACGGGCCTGACGCTGACCGCCGCCAACCACGTCGTGCACGTGGACCGCTGGTGGAACCCGGCCGTGGAGGACCAGGCCACCGACCGGGCGTTCCGCATCGGGCAGACCCGCAACGTCCAGGTCCGCAAGTTCGTCTGCGTCGGGACGATGGAGGAGCGCGTCGACGAGATGATCGAACGCAAGAAGGCCCTGGCCGACTCGATCGTCGGCACCGGCGAGGACTGGCTGACCGAGCTGTCGGTCGCCGAGCTGCGCGACGTCCTGCGGCTGTCGCCGGAGGCGGTGAGCGACTAGGTGGACGAGGGCATCAGGGCGCGCACCCGGCGGGGCTCGATCGGGGCGCAGTGGTGGTCGCGGCGCTTCATCGACCTGGTGGAGTCGTTCGCCGACGCCGGGCGCCTCCAGCGGGGACGCGCCTACGCGCGCAAGGGCAACGTGTTCGACCTGCGGGTGGAGGCGTACGAGGTCACCGCGAAGGTGCGGGGCTCGGCACCGGAGCCGTACGAGGTGGCGCTCGGCATCGAGGCGATCGACGAGGACGGCTGGCGCGCGGTGGAGGCGGAGCTGGCGTCCCGCGCGCTGTTCCGGGCCCGGCTGCTGGCCGGGGAGATGCCGCCGGAGATCGAGTGGGTGTTCGCCGAGCTGGGGCTCGCGCTGTTCCCGGACTCGGCGTCCGACCTGCACCTGATGTGCGACTGCCCCGACTGGGGCGACCCGTGCAAGCACGCCGCCGCCGTCCTGTACCTGCTGGCCGAGGCGTTCGACGACGACCCGTTCCTCATCCTCCAGTGGAACGGCCGGCGCCGGGACCAGCTGCTCGGCGCGTTGCGGCGCGCCACCGAGACCGAGCCCGATCCGCTGGAGATGCGGGAGGAGCCGCTCACCGCCGCCGGGTTCTGGACGCCGCCGTCCGGGCTGGCCCGGCTCCGCGAGCGCCCGCCCGCGCCGCCCGTCCCGCCGGGGTTCGTGCTCCAGGTCGCCGCGCCTCCGCCGGTCCGCGTCCGGCGTCGCGCGCTGACGGACGTGCTGGCGCCCGTCTACGAGGCGCTCGCCGGGCAGGACGAGGATTGAACCGGAGTCTGCGGCGGCGTCCTCCGGGCCGCGGATGATCTTACGGAATGCGAACGCCGGCGCGGCGCGGCCGCCTGCCGGAGGGATCGCTCCGTAGCCTCCTGCCATGGGGCGCCGTGAGAGGGCGGGCCCGCATCATGGGGGAGTGACGAGGGATGAGCGGAATCGTCGTGGAGGCGCGGGAGCTGCGCGTCCGCTGCGGCGCCCAGACGGTCGGGGACTTCTCGTTCGAGGTGCCGGAGGGCGAGGTCTACGCGCTGCTCGGCCACGCGGGGTCGGGCAAGACCCTGCTGCTGGAGGCGCTGGCAGGCCTCCGCCGCCTCTGCGGCGGCGCGGTGCGCGTCAGGGGCATCGACCCGTACGCGGCGCGGGAGGGGCTGCGGATCGGCACGGTGTGGCGGGACGGCGGGCTGTTCCCCGGCCTCACCGTCTTCGAGATCGTCGCGGGCCGGCACCGCTGGACGCTGGACCCGCTGGCGGCGGACGAGGTGCTCGCGCTGACCGGCCTGGAGGAGTCCGCCGGGACGCGGTTCGAGCGGCTGACGGCCGGGGAGCGCCGGCGGCTCGACCTGGCGCTGGCGCTGCTGGACCGCTCGGATGTGCTCTTCCTGGACGAGCCCACGTCCGGCCTCGACAGTGGAACGATCCATCGAATGTGGACGGCACTGCGCCGGATCGCCGCGTCCGGCACGACGGTCCTGCTGACCACGCGCGACGCGGCCGAGGCTCGCCGCGCCGACGGCGTCGGCGTCGTCGACCGGGCGCGGCCCGTGGCACCGGGCGGCGGGACCGGCATGATCCCGATCAGCGGGCCCGCCCCGTCCGGCGGTTCCGGCGCCGCTCGGTTCTGGTCTCAGGCGGCCGCGAGCCGAGCTCCGAGCTCCGAGGCCGTGTAGCTTCCGAGGCCGTGCGGCCGGCGGGCTAGAGCGGCAGGCGGGCGCGGACGGTGAAGCCGCCGTCCGGGCCGGGCCCGGCGACGAGGCCGCCGCCGAGCGCCTCGGCGCGCTCCCGCATCCCGCGGATGCCGCTGCCGTCGGCCGACGGCGTGCCGGATCCGGGCCTCCCGTCGTCCTCGACGCTGACGACGACGCCGTCGGCCTCGTAGCGGACGCGGACGACGGCGGACGCCGCGCCTGAGTGCCGGGTGACGTTGGTGAGCGCCTCCTGGACGATCCGGAACGCGGCGAGGTCGGTCTCGGCGGGCAGCGGGCGCGGCTCGCCCTCCGCCTCGGTGCGGATCTCCAGCCCGGCCGCCGCGAGGCCCCGGGTCAGCTCGTCCAGGCGGGCGAGGCCGGGGGCGGGCGCGACCGGGGCGGCCTCGTCGACCTGCCGCAGGACGCCGAGCGTGGCGCGCATCTCCCGTAGCACGTCCTTGCTGGCCTGCTTGATCGCGGTGAGGGCGTCCTCGGCGCGCTGCGGCTCGCGGCGCAGGCCGTGCAGCGCGGCGGTGGCCTGCACGTTGATGAGCGAGATGTTGTGGCCGAGGACGTCGTGCAGCTCGCGGGCGATGCGCAGCCGCTCCTCGATGGCGCGGCGGCGGGCCTCGGCCTCGCGGCCGCGCTCGGCGACGCGGGCGCGCTCCTGCGCCTCGCGCAGGTAGGCCCGGCGGTTGCGGACGACGCCGCCGATGGCGACGACCGCGACGAACCAGCCGATGAGCAGGAAGCCGGCGGCGTCGGCGAGGTGGTTGACGTCGTCGCGGCGGTCGGCGGCCACGGTCCCGGCCACCGCGATCCCCGCGAGGACGGCGGCCGCGGTGAGGTGGCCCTCGGCCGCCGCCGTGTAGAGGGCGATGACGAAGGTGAGCACGACCGGGCCGTCCGGCTCGGTGACCGGGTAGTAGACGGCGCAGGCGGCGAGCGTGACGGCGGCGACCGCGACGGGCCGGCTCCGGCGCAGGTACAGCGCCCCGCAGGCGACCGCGAGCAGCGCCCAGCTGTAGAGGGGCATCCGTGAGGGCGGGCCCGTGTGGATCGACACGAGGGTCATCGCGGCCAGGACGGCGAAGGCCCCGCCGGCCAGTGCGGCGTCCGCGGTGCGGCCGGTCGGCAGCCACGGGACCGGCCGCGCGTCGCGGTTGGCAAGTCGCACGTGTCCATCCTGCCAGGATCCGTCCACTTGCACATCCGATACGGGATGTAGTACTTCTACTATTAACAGATGCAGTAATACGGCGATCCGTTGAAGGACCCGTACAGGGGGTGCGCATGAGCGAGCCGGTGATCCGCGCGCGGGACGTGCGGATGCGCTACGGCCGCGCGGAGGTGCTGCGCGGCGTGAACCCGACGACGACCGTCGGGTTCCTCGAAGGGTGCGGGCCGTGATCCGCAAGACTGTCCCGGTGTCCGCCGAGAAGGAGACCGTCTACAACCGGATCCCGGTGCTGAGGGCGGAACGCGGCGTCTCGCGCCGCGACCTCGCCGCCGCACTGGGGGTGCACTACCAGACGGTCGGTTACCTGGAACGGGGCGAGTACAGCCCCAGCCTGCACCTCGCCCTCCGCATCGCCGAGTACTTCGAGGTGCCCGTCGAAGTCGTCTTCTCCCTCAAGCCGTTCCCCAGAATCGGAGACACGCCATGACCAACCGCACGGCCGGGTGGCTGGAGCGGTCCCGCGGCAAGCGCGCGGACCGTCTCGCCGCCCTCGACGAGAAGCTTGAGCAGAGGATGCCCGCCCGCTACGGGCGCCGCCGCCCGCGCCGGGTGCTGGCCGGGACGGGCGCGGTCATGCTCGGCCTGTTCTGGGTGGACGCCGCGGTGTCCTGGGCGCTGGCCCCCAGCGACACCGCGATGATCGTCAACTTCGTGATCCTCGGCGTCCTGGTGGTGGGCGGGATCCCGCTGGCCGGCCAGCTGATCGCGGTGACCCGGGGCCTGACGTCCAAGCGGGAGCGGGAGCTGGACGAGCGGCAGCTCACGGCGCGGCTCCGCGCGTTCGCGACGGCGCACCGGGCCACCACGGTCGTCATGGTCGCCGTGCTGGTGGCGGCGATGATCGCCGACCGGGACGGCCGCGAGTCGCAGATCCCGGGTGCCGCGCTCTTCCTGATCCTGTTCGCGCTGCTGGCGACGCACGCGCTGCTCCCCCTCGTCGTCGCGGCCTGGCAGACGCCCGACCCGCCGCCCGCCGACGACGAGGGGGAGGTCGGCTAGCGCAGGTCGCCGTTCGTCATGCCCTGCGGCGCGGGCGGCAGCGCGACGAGGCCCATCTCGGCCCGGGTGGACAGCAGCGGGTGGCTCGGCACCACCCGCACGCTGTAGCCGAACGCGCCGCTGCGGCCGAGCGGGACCTCGCCGGCGTAGCGGCGCCGCCCGTTCTCGGCCGGGCCGCCGTCCTCCAGCTCCAGGTAGGACGGGTCGACGAGCGCGTCGGCGTCGTCCACCCGGCCGTAGGCGACCTCGACGGCGACGTCCTCGGGGGCGAGCCCGTCGAGGTCCACCACGACGCGGACCGTCAGCCGCGCGCCGACCTGGGGGCTCTCCTCCCCGGTGGACTCGACGTGCTCGACGGCGACCCGCGGCCACGCCGAGCGGACCTGGCGCTTCCAGGCCGCCAGCTCGCGGGCGCCCGCGAACTTGTCGGCGACCATCGAGCGCTCCGACACGGCGGCCGGGGTGTACAGGTCGTCGACGTAGTCGCGCAGCATCCGGGACGCGAGGACCTTCGGGCCGAGGGTGGCGATGGTGTGCTTGACCATCTCCAGCCAGCGGCGCGGCATCCCGGCCGAGTCGCGGTCGTAGAACGTGACGGACACGTGGTCCTCGATCAGCTCGTACAGGGCGGCGGCCTCCAGCTCGTCGCGCCGGTCGGGGCTGGCGAGGCCGTCGGCGGAGGGGATCGCCCAGCCGTTCTGGCCGTCGTACCACTCGTCCCACCAGCCGTCGCGGATCGACAGGTTCAGCCCGCCGTTCAGCGCCGCCTTCATCCCGGACGTGCCGCACGCCTCCAGCGGGCGCAGCGGGTTGTTCATCCACACGTCGCAGCCCTGGACCATGAGCTGCCCGAGCGCCATGTCGTAGTCGGGCAGGAACACGATCCGGTGCCGGACGTCCTCGGACCCGGTGAACCGGACGATCTCCTGGATGAGCCGCTTGCCGCCCTCGTCGGCCGGGTGCGCCTTCCCGGCGATGACGATCTGCACGGGCCGGTCGGGGTCCAGCAGGATCGCGCGGAGCCGGTCCGGGTCGCTCATCATCAGCGTGAGCCGCTTGTAGGACGGGACGCGCCGCGCGAACCCGATCGTGAGGGCGTCGGGGTCGAGGGCGTCGTCGATCCAGGAGGTCTCGGCCTCGCTGGCGCCGCGCTGCCGCCACGACTCGCGCAGCCGGCGGCGCGCGTCCATCACGAGGCGGCGGCGCAGCAGATTCCGCATCCGCCAGATCTCCGGCTCGGGGACGTCGCGGACCGCCTCCCAGCCGCGCCCGGACTCCATCACCGACGGCAGCTCCCGGGCGGTGAACTCCAGGACCTCGCGCGCGACCCAGGTACCCGCGTGCACGCCGTTGGTGATCGACCCGACGGGGACCTCGGCGGTGTCGAACCCGCCCCACAGCCCGCCGAACATCTGCCGGCTGACCTCGCCGTGCAGCCGGCTGACGCCGTTCACGCGCTGCGCCAGGCGCATTCCCATCACGGCCATGTTGAACACGGTGCGGTCGCCGCCGGGGTAGTCCTCGGCGCCGAGCGCGAGGATCCGGTCGACGGGGACCTGCTCCTCCTCGTTCGCGCCGCCGAAGTAGCGGGCGATCAGCTCGCGGGGGAAGCGGTCGATACCGGCCGGGACGGGCGTGTGGGTGGTGAAGACCGTGCCCGCCCGGACCGCCTCCAGCGCCTCGTCGAAGGTCAGGCCCTCCTCCTCGGCCAGCTCGCGGATGCGCTCCAGGCCGAGGAACCCGGCGTGGCCCTCGTTGGTGTGGAACACCTCCGGCGCCGGGTGCCCGGTGATGCGGCAGTACGCGCGGATGGCCCGCACGCCGCCGATGCCGAGCAGCATCTCCTGGAGGAGGCGGTGGTCGCCGCCGCCCCCGTACAGCCGGTCGGTGACGTCCCGGGCCGCCTGGTCGTTCTCCTCGACGTCGGAGTCGAGGAGCAGCTGCGGGACGCGGCCGACCCGCGCGATCCACACCTGCGCGTGCAGGCCGCCGCCCTTGGGCAGGCCGATGACGACGCGAACCGGCGTCCCGTCCCGCTCCCGCAGGAGGGTGAGGGGCAGCCCGTTGGGGTCGATCGGGGGGTAGCGCTCCAGCTGCCAGCCGTCCGGCGACAGCGACTGGGAGAAGTAGCCGTGCCGGTAGAGGAGCCCGACCCCGAGGATGGGGACGCCGAGGTCGCTGGCGGTCTTCAGGTGGTCGCCCGCGAGGATGCCGAGGCCCCCGGAGTACTGCGGGAGCGCGGCGGTGATCCCGTACTCGGGTGAGAAGTAGGCGATGCTCACCGGGGAGTCCCCCGGCCGCGACTGGTACCAGCGCGGCGCCGTCAGGTACTCGTGCAGGTCTTCGGCGGTGTCCTGGAGGCGTCGCAAGAACCGCCGGTCCTCGGCCAGCCGCGCGAGCCGCTCGGGGGCGACCTCGCCGAGCAGCCGGACCGGATCGTGGTGGACGGCCTTCCAGAGCGCAGGGTCCACGTCGCGGAAGAGGTCGAGCGTCTCGTGGTGCCACGACCAGCGCAGGTTGAGGACCAGCTCCTCGAGCTGCCTGAGGGGCTCGGGAAGGACGGTGCGTACCGTGAAACGTCGGATTGCCTTCACGCAACATCACGCTATGCGCTTCGGGGGCATGGGCGCGACGGCGGGGACCACACCGTCACCTCGCGGACCGATCGGCCCGGCGGAGGCGGGAATCCCCGGAACCCCTTCCCTACAGGGGCTCGCGTCCCGTCCCAGGCGGCCGTCACCTGGATGGGCCCCCTGGTCGCGGCCGACCGTTTGCCCAAACTCGACCTTCCCAAGACCGGCGCTGCGCGGCCGGGGCCGGCCATCGGCCGGGCCGCACACCACCGGCGGGTCATCGGTCGAGCGCGGAAATCATTCGAAGCTACTCGGCGGTAGAGGCCGGGTTCCGGGCATGGACGTTTTGGATCTCTCGAGAGGGTAGGGGTGGCACATGCACGTGGAGTCCGGAACGTCCAGTATGCCCGGCATTCCGAGGCTCGGCCGCATTCCCATCGTCGACGTGGCGCCGGTGGTGGGGTGCGGCCGGTGGCCGGCGAAGGCGGTGGTGGGCGAGACGGTCGAGGTGTCGG
>NZ_JBFAGB010000053.1:0-58507 GCF_040639875.1 Actinomadura sp. NPDC023710 | reverse complement strand
GCCAGGTCGACGGGACGGCGGGCTCGCTGGCCTTCGTGGGCGGGGCCGTCCCGCTGAACGGCGCGGAAGAGGTCGACGGCCGGGCCGGTCTCGCGGCCATCAAGAAGGACACCGTCCCCGGCACCTACACGGTGCTGGTGCGGTGCGGCACGTACAAGGGGACCGGCGAGGTCCACGTCGTGGACGGCAAGGCGCGTCCGATGGCGCAGCCCACCCCGACCGGCGGGCCGAAGACGGGCGTGGGCGGCGGGGCGGGCGGCGGGAACACCGCCCTTCTGGCCGGGGGCGGCGTCCTGCTGCTGGGCGGGATCGGCGTCGGAGCCATTGTCGTCCGCCGCCGGAATGGCGCGACCGCCTGATACGGCCCTTTTTCGCGAACGCTGACGATGACAATTCCAACGGGATGGGAAGGGCGATGAGGGGAAAGGGCGGCCGGTGGGGTCCGGGGGCGCTGGCGGCGATCCTGACGGCCGCCGGCCTCGCCCTCGTGGTCCTCGGGATGCGCGGCCCGGCCGGTCCGCCGAGCCCGCCCGCATGGGCCGCGACCACCCGGGCGGTCGACGGGCACGGGCCGGTGCTGGACCGCTCCCCGCCCGTCCGGGTGTCCATCCCGTCCATCGGGGTCCGGGCGCCGCTGGCCCGCCTGGGCCTCGTGGCCGGCGGCGAGGTGCAGGTCCCCCCGGCCGATCGGCCGGGGGAGGCCGGCTGGTACGAGGGCGGGCCGACCCCCGGCGAGCGCGGCGCGGCGGTCATCCTGGGTCATGTCGACTCCGCGAAGGGCGCCGCGGTCTTCTACGACCTGGGCCGGCTGAGGCCGGGGCACCGCGTCGAGGTGAGCCGCGCGGACGGCCGGGTGGCCGAGTTCACCGTCGAGTCCGTGGAGCGGGTCCCGAAGGGCCGGTTCCCCACCGCGCGCGTCTACGGCCCGCTCGACCATCCCGGGCTCCGCCTGGTCACCTGCGGCGGCGCGTTCGACCGGGCCGAGCGCAGCTACCAGGACAACGTCATCGTCTACGCCGCCGAGACGGCGGTCCGGTAGCGGCCGACCCCTCCGGCGCCGACCCGGCAGTACAACGCGTGGTTGTGGCCCAGGCGCCGGGGGTTGTTTGATCCGCGACCCCGCCGCCCGCTTTGATCTCCCCTGGCCGCCGGAGGCGCGGCCGGCGGAAGGGGCGTGGCGAGGGTGCGCACGGGGGAGGGACGGTCGCTCGGGCGGCGGTTCGGGTGGCTCTGGACGGCCTACGCGGTCAGCGCGTTCGGGACGTGGCTCGCCTTCGACGCGTTCCCCCTGATCGCGATCACCGTGCTGCACGCCGGACCGGCCAGGGTGTCGGCGCTGGCCGCCGCGGGCCTGCTGGTGGGGGCGGCGGTGGCGGTGCCGCTCGGCCCCTGGGTGGAGTTCCGCCGCAAGCGGCCCGTGATGATCGCGATGGACCTGGTCCGGTGCGCGGCGCTGCTGAGCCTTCCCGCCGCGTTCCTCCTCGGCGGGCTCGGCTTCGTCCAGCTCCTGGTCGTGTCGGTCGTCGTCGCCGCGGCCGACATCGTCTTCACCGCGGCGAGCGGAGCCTGCCTGAAGACCCTCGTCGAGCCGGACGACCTGCTCGCCGCGAACGGGCGCCTGGAGTCCACGACCTGGACCGCCACCATGCTCGGGCCGCCGCTCGGCGGGGCCGCGATCGGGCTGTTCGGCCCGCTGGTCACCGTGGCGGCCAACGCCGTCAGCTTCCTGGTGTCGGCGGCCGGGATCCGCGCGATCGGCGGGACGGAGCCGCGCCCCGCCGGGAGCGGTGCCGTCCATCGGGCAGGCCCCCGGCTCCGGGCCGGGGACCTGCTCGAAGGGTGGCGCCACATCCTCACCAGCCCGGCGCTGCGCCCCCTGTTCCTCAACACGATCCTGGTCAGCGGGCTGATCATGGCGACCGCGCCGGTGCTGGCCGTCCTGATGCTCGGCCGCCTCGGGTTCGCGCCCTGGCAGTACGCGCTGGCGTTCGCCGCCCCGTGCGTGGGCGGTCTCGTCGGTTCGCGGCTGTCCGGACGGCTCGCCGCGCGGTTCGGGCGCCCCAGGATCATGCTCGTCTTCGGGACGCTGCGCGCGTGCTGGCTGCTCGGACCGGCCTTCGTCCGTCCGGGCGTCGCCGGTCTGGTGCTCGTCATCGCCGTCGAACTCGGGCTGATCACCTGCATGGGGGTGTTCAACCCGCTGTACGCCACCTACCGGCTGGAGTGGACGCCGCCCGACCGGGTCGCCCGCGTCCTGTCGGCGTGGTCGGTGACCAGCAAGCTCACGATCGCGGCCATGACCGGACTGTGGGGCCTGCTGGCCGGCCTCACCGGCCCCCGCACCGCCATCGCGATCGCCGGCGTCCTGTCCCTGGCGACCCCGGCGCTGCTGGTCCGCAACCGGGGGGCGCTCTCGGGCCCGGACGTCTTGACGCAGGTCAGTACCAGTGCAAGCGTGAAAAATGAGGGGGAAGGGGGACCCATCATGATTGAGATCAAGAGCATCGAGAAGCCGGACGACCGGCGCGACTTCCCCAGGGGACACCTGGAGATCGCCAACCTCAGCGGCCTCGTCTTCGGCAAGGCGACGTTCGAGCCCGGATGGCGCTGGACGGAGTCGGTGAAGGACATCGCGGGCACCGACCTTTGCGAGGTCCACCACAACGGCTACGTCGTCTCGGGCCGGATGCACATCCGCATGCGGGACGGCGCCGAGCAGGAGGTCGGTCCCGGTGACGTGTTCGTCGCCACGCCCGGCCACGACGCCTGGGTCGTCGGTGACGAGCCCTGCGTCGTGTTCGACTTCGCCGGGGGCATGGGCGAATACGCCAAGGCCAAGCACTGAGCGTTCGGTGCGTGAGGCGGGGGCGCCGTCGCGTGCCCCCGCCTCGGCACGTCAGGAGGACGCCGAGCCGGGCTCGCCGGTCCGGTGGCGCCGGTAGTGGCGCGCGACGCGGACGCGGTTGCCGCAACGGGCCGCCGAGCACCACCGGCGGCGGGGGTGGGCCGGCAGGAAGAGCATCACGCAGTCGTCGGCCTCGCATTCCCGGACCGCGGTGACCGCCGGGTCGGAGAGGAGCCCGGCGGCGGCCTCGGCCAGCCACGCCGCAGGCCGCAGGCCGGGCGGGCCGGTGCGGCGGCGGGCCGCGAGCAGGGCCCGGCCGTTCCAGGTCAACCCGGTGACGGCGGGGGCGGCGAGCTGGGCCCGGCCGAGGGCCTCCAGGTCGTCGGCCGACGGCGGCTCGCCGCGGCGGACGCGGTCGAGGGCGCGAGCCGTGTGCTCGCGAACTCGCCGGACGGCGGCGAGCGACTCGGCCGTCGCGTCCGTGGCGGCGAACGCCCCCGCCTCGTCGAACCGGTCGGCCTGGAGGCGCAGCCAGACACGCAGGTCGTCCGGCGCGGACAGCAGGTCGGCGCCCGCAGGGCGCGTGTTGACCAGGTCCAGGGCCGGCGGCTCACCGATCAGCGGGCTCGGATCGTCCATGACCTAACGGTACATCGAAGAGTTGACCCGTTAGGTGCGCGATCGCTATACCTAATGCATCAATCGCTATGAAAGGCGTTAGGGATGCTCTCGATCGCGCGTACCGTCCACCGCAGCGTCGACGTCGACGGCGTCCGCGTCTTCTACCGCGAGTCCCTCCCGGAGCGGCAGGACGCGCCCGTCCTGCTGCTGCTGCACGGTTTCCCGTCCGCGTCGCACCAGTTCCGCCGGCTCATCGACGTCCTCGGCGCCCGCCACCGGCTGATCGCCCCCGACTACCCCGGCTTCGGCCACACGCGGGCACCGGACGACTTCGTCTACGACTTCGACGGGCTCGCCGACGTCGTCGAGGGCTTCGTCGAGCGGCTCGGCCTCACCCGTTTCGCCATGTACGTGTTCGACTTCGGGGCACCGGTCGGCTTTCGGCTCGCCGAGCGGTGCCCCGAGCGGATCGCGGGCCTGGTCGTCCAGAACGGAAACGCCTACGACGAGGGCCTCTCGGACGGCGCCCGCGAGTTCATCGCCCTGCGCCCCGAGGCGCCGGGGGCGCAGGAGACCGTCCGCGGCCTGCTGACCCTGGACGGCACCCGCGGCCAGTACGAGGCGGGTGTCGCCCGCCCCGAATCGATCGCCCCGGACGGGTGGACCCTCGACCAGCATTTCCTCGACCTGCCGGGACGCAAGGAGGCGCAGGTCGCGTTGGCCTTCGACTACAAGTCCAACGTCGCGCGCTACGACCGCTGGCAGGCCTGGCTGCGCGAGCACGTCCCGCCGACCCTCATCGTCTGGGGCGCCGGGGACCCGTTCTTCCCCGCGCCCGGCGCGCGCGCCTACCTGCGGGACGTCCCGGACGCCGAACTCCACCTGTTCGACACCGGCCACTTCGCCCTCGAAACCCACCTCCGCGAGATCGCGCCGCTCGTCGCGGCGTTCCTCGACCGCCTCCGGGCGTGACGGACGCGGCAGGTCCCCTGGTCGAGGGCCGCCGGGAGGCGGTCGGCCGGCGGGAAATGACGACGCCCGGGGAGCCCCGGGGCGGGTAGGTTCGGGGAATGAACGATCGGCCTACTCTTGAGGACATCCGCCGCGCGCCGAAGGTGCTGCTGCACGACCACCTGGACGGCGGCGTGCGGCCCGCCACCATCGTGGACCTGGCGCGGGAGACCGGGTACGGGGACCTGCCCACCACCGACGCGGACGCCCTGCGGACATGGTTCGAGGAGGCGTCCAACTCCGGATCGCTCGAACGGTACCTGGAGACGTTCTCCCACACGGTCGGGGTGATGCAGACCGTCGAGGCGCTCACCCGGGTGGCCTACGAGTGCGCCGAGGACCTCGCGAACGACGGGATCGTCTACGCGGAGGTCCGGTACGCGCCCGAGCAGCACCTGCGGGACGGGCTGTCGCTGGAGCAGGTCGTCGAGGCCGTCCTGGACGGCTTCGCGCGCGGCCGCGAGGACTTCGGCATCCGCGTCGGGACGCTCGTCACCGCGATGCGGCACCAGGCGCGCAGCATGGAGATCGCGGAGCTGGCCGTCCGGTACCGGGACGCGGGCGTCGTCGGGTTCGACATCGCGGGCGCCGAGGCCGGGTACCCGCCGACCCGGCACCTGGACGCTTTCGAGTACCTCCAGCGCGAGAACGCGCATTTCACGATCCACGCGGGCGAGGGGTTCGGGCTGCCGTCGATCTGGCAGGCGATCCAGTGGTGCGGTGCCGACCGGCTCGGGCACGGCGTGCGGATCATCGATGACATCGAGGTGGAGGGCGGCGAGGCGCGGCTCGGCCGGCTCGCGGACTACGTGCGGGACAAGCGGATCCCGCTGGAGATGTGCCCGACCTCCAACATCCAGACGGGCGCGGCGAAGTCGATCGCCGAGCACCCGATCGGGCTGCTGCGGCGGCTGAGCTTCCGCGTCACGGTCAACACCGACAACCGGCTGATGAGCGGCACGACGCTGTCGGAGGAGTTCGCCAAGCTCGCCGACGCGTTCGGCTACGGATGGGACGACCTGCAGTGGTTCACGGTGAACGCGATGAAGTCGGCGTTCGCGCCCTTCAACGAGCGGCTCGAACTGATCAACGGGGTGATCAAGCCCGGTTTCGCGCAGCTCAAGTGGAGCGGCGCCCGGCCCCTGGCATGATCGAGCCATGACCATTCGCTCCACCGGCGGGCGCGTCGCCGCGTACGCGTGGCTGGTGTTCGCCGCCCTCAACCTCATCGACCTGTTCGTCGGCATCACCGGTGACCCCGACTACTCGCTGACGACGGTGACGATCGCGTTCCTGCTGCTGCTCGGCTGCGGGATCGCCTACACGGTCGGGATGCGGCCGCAGATCGCCGGCGACGAGGCCGGGGTGACGATCCGCAACCCGCTGCGCGACGTCCGGGCGCCGTGGGGCGCGGTCCGCCGGATCGAGGGCAGGAACGCGCTGACGGTGGTGTTCGCCGGCCCGGACGGGACGGACCTGGAGACCCGGGCGTGGGTGCTGCAGACCTCGCCCCGGGCGCAGGCCAAGGCGGAGGCCCGTGCCGAGAAGGAGGCCCGCAAGGGCAAGGACCAGGGGCAGGGCTTCGACCTGCGGGGACGGACTCCGACCGGTTACGCGGCGCAGCAGCTGAACGAGATGAGGGAACGCCAGCGTCCCAAGGCCCGGTCGGGAGCGCCCGACAAGGCGGCCAAGGCCAGGGCCGAGTCGGAGGAGGGGGCCGCCAGGGGGACGGTCCGCTGGTCCGTTCCCGCGGTGGCATCGCTGGCCGTCCCGCTGGCGGTGGTCGTCGTCCTGCTGATCGTGGGCGCGGCCGGCTGAGGGGGCCGCCCGGTCAGCCGAGGGCCGCGGAAACGTCCGCGCGGAGGGACTCCAGGTCGGCGGCGGCGCGCGCGCGGACCGCGGCGACGTCCCCGTCCACCGGAAGGACGACCTCCAGGTAGCACTTCAGCTTCGGCTCCGTCCCGGAGGGGCGCACGACCACCCGCGACCCCCCGGCCAGGCGGAACCGCAGCCCGTCGGTGGGCGGCAGGTCCCCGGTCGGCCGGGCGAGGTCGTCGAACGACTCGACGCGCCGCCCGCCCAGCTCGCGCGGCGGCTCGGCGCGCAGCCGGGCCATCGCCGCGGTGATCAGCGAGAGGTCGCTCACCCTGATCGACAGCTGGGACGTGGCGTGCAGCCCGTACCGGCGGGCCTGCGCGTCCAGCAGGTCGAGCAGCGTGCGGCCGTCGCGCTTGGCGTCGGCCGCGAGCGCGGCGACGGCGAGCGCGGCGCCGATGCCGTCCTTGTCGTTGACGAGCACGCCCCGATCGTCGCCGACGCTGTAACCGAGCGCCTCCTCATAGCCGAACACCAGCCGGACGGGGCTGCTGTGGGGGGACGACCCCCCACGCCCCCCAAAACCGCCTGGTTCGCTGTGGGGGGACGACCCCCCACACCCCCCGGAACTACTCTGGGCCCCGTCCGCCTTCATGATCCACTTGAAGCCGGTGAGCGTCTCGGCGAACCGGACGCGGTGCGCGGCGGCGATCGAGCGCAGCAGCGACGACGACACGATCGTCGTCGCGACGAGGCGGTCGCCGCCCGTGGTGTGCCGCAGGACGTGCTCGGCCAGCAGCCCGCCGACCTCGTCCCCGGTGAGGGTCCGCCACCCGGACGGGCCCGGGACGGCGACGGCGCAGCGGTCCGCGTCCGGGTCGTTCGCGATCACCAGGTCGGCGCCGCGGGCCTCGGCGAGGCCGAGCGCCAGGTCGAGCGCGCCAGGCTCCTCCGGGTTCGGGAAGTCCACGGTCGGGAAGTCCGGGTCGGGCTCGGCCTGCTCGGGGACGACGGTCGGCGCGGGGAACCCGGCGCGCTCGAACGCGGTGAGCAGGACGTCCCTGCCCACGCCGTGCAGGGGTGTGTAGACGATCGAGACGTCGCGGTCGCCGCCGAGGCGCAGGGACGACACCGCGTCCAGGTACAGGTCGGCGCCCTCATGGACGGGCCAGCCCTCGCCGAGGGGCAGCCCGTCCACGCGGCCGACGGCGTCGATCGCGGCGGAGATCTCCGCGTCCGTCGGCGGGACGATCTGCGCCCCGTCCGCCCAGTACACCTTGTAGCCGTTGTCGCGCGGCGGGTTGTGGCTGGCCGTGACCATGACGCCCGCCACGATGTCGGCGAACGCCCGGGTGAAGTGCGCCAGGACGGGCGTCGGGACGGGGTCGGCGAACACCTCGGGACGCAGCCCCGCCCCGCTCAGCACGGCCGCGGTGTCGTCGGCGAAGCGCCGGGAGCCGTGCCGCGCGTCGAACCCGATGATCACCCGGCCGCCGGCGGGCAGCCGGGCGGCCAGACCGGCGGCGGCGCGCATGACCGTCACCCGGTTCATCCGGTTCGGCCCGGCGCCGAGCTCGCCGCGCAGCCCGGCCGTCCCGAACTCCAGCCGCGCCCCGAACCGGTCGGCGAGGGCCGCCCCGTCGTCCGCGTCGAGGATCGCCCGCAGCTCGGCGCGCGTCCGCGGGTCGGGGTCCTGCCCGAGCCACTCCTCGGCCCGCGCGCGCAGGTCGCTCACAGCTTCGCCAGGACGGTGGCCAGCAGCGCGCCCATGCGGCCGGCCGACGCGCGTCCCGCCGCGAGGACCTCCTCGTGGTCGAGCGGCTCGTCCGACAGTCCCGCCGCGATGTTGGTGACCAGGGAGATGCCGAGCACCTCCGCGCCGCCCTGGCGGGCCGCGATCGTCTCCAGCACGGTCGACATGCCGATCATGTCGGCGCCCAGCGTGCGCAGCATGCGGATCTCGGCGGGCGTCTCGTAGGTCGGGCCGCGGAACGCCGCGTAGACGCCCTCCGACAGGCTCGGGTCGGCCTCCTTGGCCAGGGCCCGCAGGCGTCCCGAGTACGCCTCGGTCAGGTCCAGGAACGTCGCGCCGGTCAGCGGGTTCGCGCCGGACAGGTTCAGGTGGTCGGAGATCAGCACCGGGTCGCCCACCCGCTGGTGCTCGGGCCGCAGCCCGCCCGCCGCGTTCGTGAGCACCATCGTCTTGACGCCCGCGGCGAGCGCGGTCCTGACGCCGTGCACGACGGCCTCGACGCCGCGCCCCTCGTACAGGTGCGTGCGGCCGAGGAACACCAGCGCGTTGCGCCCGCCGATCTCCACGACCCGGATCCGCCCGGCGTGTCCCTCCACGGCCGGCGGCGCGAACCCGGGCAGCTCGGTCACCGTCAGCTCGGCGACGGGCTCGCCCAGCCGGTCGGCCGCCGGAACCCAGCCGGACCCCATGACGAGGGCGACGTCGAAGGAGTCGATGGACGTGCGGGAACGCAGCTCGTCCGCCGCGTCCCGGGCCAGTGCAAAAGCGTCGTTGCTCACATCGCCGACACTACCGCCGCGTCGCCGCGCCGCCCGCAGATCAGTCGCCCAGCGACTTGCAGGGGCGTGTGCGCAGGTCCTTGACGTAGTCGTCGGGCGCGCCCGCCTTCTCGGCGGCGTCGGCGAGGATGCCGAGATAGCGCGCGGACGGCAGCCCGCCCTCGTAGTCGTCCAGGACGTACATCCAGCACAGCGCGTCGCCGTCGAGCGTCTGCACCCGCACCCTGAACTTGCGGTAGACGTTGAGCGCGGCCCCCTCCCAGGCGTCGAGTTCCTTCTCGTCCCAGGCGGGCACGTCGTAGATGACGACGAAGACCTGCTCGGAGTCGTCCTCGACGACCGTCGCGAGTGCCCCGTCCCAGCCCTTGTCCTGCCCCCCGAAGGTCAGGCGCCATCCGGCGAGCCAGCCGGTGCCGCGCATGGGCGAGTGGGGAGCCCGGCCGGACATCTGCTCGGGGTCCATGTTGGAGGCGTACGCCGCGTACAGAGCCACGTGGGAAGGCTACGCCAAGTGGGGCTCGGGGGTGTGGGGGACGCCCCCCACAGGGGACACGCCAAGTGGGGCTCGGGGGTGTGGGGGACGCCCCCCACAGGGGACACGCCAAGTGGGGCTCGGGGGTGTGGGGGACGCCCCCCACAGGGGACGCGTCGTCCAGGAGGCGGGGCGTGGCGGTTGGGCGCTGTGATGGAACGCGCCACACCGGGGGATGGGTCTCTCCGGGGTTGGTGCAGGAAGAAAGGGTCCGGAGCGGGACTTTTCACTGCCGTGAGTAGGAAACAATGGAAGATGTGACCCGCATCGTGATCATCGGAGGAGGCCCGGGCGGTTACGAGGCCGCGCTCGTCGCGGCGCAGCTCGGCGCCGACGTGACCGTCGTCGAACGGGACGGTCCGGGCGGCGCGTGCGTGCTCACCGACTGCGTGCCCTCCAAGACGCTCATCGCCACCTCGACCCGCATCGCGGTCATGTCGGAGTCCGCCGGCCTCGGGCTGCGCTTCAACGGCGGCCCGGACGGGATCGTCGGCGCCCTCGAGGCCGACATGGCCACCGTCAACAAGCGCGTGAAGGACCTCGCACGGGCCCAGTCGTTCGACGTCGCGGAGCGGCTCGCCTACGAGGATGTGAAGATCGTCCGCGGTGAGGCGCGGCTGGTCGAGCCGCACGTCGTGGCGGTGGGCGAGCGCCGTATCCCCGCCGACATCGTGCTCCTCGCGACCGGCGCGACGCCGCGCGTGCTGCCCGGCGCGGAGCCCGACGGCGAGCGCATCCTGAACTGGCGCCAGCTCTACGACCTGCCGGAGCTGCCCGAGGAGCTGATCGTGGTCGGCTCCGGCGTGACGGGCGCCGAGCTCGCGGGGGCGTACCTGTCGCTCGGCTCGAAGGTGACGCTGGTCTCGTCGCGGGACCGGATCCTGCCGACCGAGGACGCCGACGCCGCGGCCGTCCTGCAGGACGTGTTCCTGCGGCGCGGCATGAACGTCATGTCGCGGTCGCGGGCGGCCGCCGTGGAGCGTTCGGGCGACGGCGTGATCGTCACGCTGGAGGACGGGACGAAGGTCGAGGGCACGCACTGCCTGATGACCGTGGGCATGGTCCCCAACACCCGGGGCATCGGCCTGGAGGAGATCGGCGTGCGGTGCGACGCGCGCGGCTTCGTCGAGGTCGACAAGGTGTCGCGGACGTCCGTGCCGCACATCTACGCCTCCGGCGACTGCACGGGCGTGCTCATGCTCGCGTCCGTCGCCGGCATGCAGGGGCGCATCGCGATGTGGCACGCGCTGGGCGAGGCCGTGCAGCCGCTGAAGCTCGGCTGGGTCTCCTCCAACATCTTCACCGATCCCGAGGTCGCGTCGGTCGGCGTGACGCAGCACATGGTCGACTCCGGGGACGTCAACGCCCGGACGGTCATGCTGCCCCTGTTCACGAACGCGCGCGCCAAGATGCAGGGCTTCGAGGACGGTTTCGTGAAGCTGTTCTGCCGCCCGTCCACGGGGATCGTGCTCGGCGGCGTGATCGTGGCGCCGCGGGCGAGCGAACTGATCCTCGGCGTGTCGATCGCCGTCCAGCAGCACCTCACCGTCGACCAGGTGGCGCACACGTTCGCGGTCTACCCGTCGCTGTCGGGCAGCATCACCGAGGCGTCCCGCCGGCTGATGGCCGAGCACGCCTACTAGCGGCGTGCCCGGCCTCAGAAGCCGCCGAAGTCGCCGCCTCCGCCGCCGCCCCCGAAGTCGCCTCCGCCGAAGTCCCAGCCGCCGCCGATGTCGCCGTCACCCCCTCCGAAGTCGCCTCCGCCGAAGCCTCCGCCGAAGCCGCCGCCCCACATCGAGCCGAGCGCGGTGCCGATCAGCAGGCCGCTGAGCAGGTCGACCCCGCCGTAGCCGTAGTAGTAGCCGCCGGCGTAGGGCGCGTACGCGGGACCCGCGTTCCAGTACGGCTGCCGTCCCCCGCCCATCGGGACCATGCGGACGTCCGGGTCGTTCCCGTGCAGGACGGCCTCCGCGTCGGCCGCGCACGCCGGGACGGAGCGGGCGACGCCGCCGGGCGGCGCCCAGGTCACGTCCTGGACGGACGGCCCGTGCTGCGGGTTGAAGAAGCAGGGCGCGCGCCGCTCGGGCACCGGGTCCCCGGCGAGCCGGGCGCGCGTCGCGGTCATGTGGTAGCGGCCGTCCTCCAGCGCCGTCGCGACCTCCTGCATGTCCTGCGGCCGGACGGCGCGCCCGGTCGCGGACTTGGCCCGGTCGTAGGAGTTCATCGCCTGCTCGTAGTCGGCGCGGGTGTCGGGATCCAGGCCGCTGTCCATGACGTTCAGGTCGAGGCGGGCGATGTCCTCGCCGAGGAGCGTCACGTCCTCCTGCACGCCGGCCTTGAGGTCGGCCATCTCGCGGGCCGCGCGCTCCCGGCGCTTCTTCCGGGCGTTGAGCATGACGCCCGTGATGGCCGCCACCACGAGCACGAGCACGCCGAGCAGCACGTAGCCGACCGTCGCGCTGGACCGGGAGTCGCTGTCGACCTTCTTCTCGGCGAGCCCGCCGAACTGGATCAGCCGCTGCTTCAGCGGCGCGCCCTCCGTGCGGGTGACCATCTGGTTGATCTCCGCGCGGTCCAGTTTCTTGGAGACCGCGCCCATCCGGGCGCCGTCGGCGGTGATCGCGACGTAGGTCCCGTCCTTGCCGACGCGCTCGGCGACGGCCGGGAGCAGTTGCCGGACCTCGGTACCCGTGACGTCGTTGCGGACGACGACGGCGCGGATGTCGGCGTCGCTGTCGCCGCCCAGGGACGTCTCGATCTCGTTCCGGTCGGCCTGGGACAGCGGGTTCCCGGCACCGCTGGTCACGTAGAGCCGCGAGTCGATCAGACCCTTGGCGATCTGGCCGACGGTGTCGTCGGCCGCCGCCCGCGGGGCCGCCGCCCGCACGGCCGCGGCCGGCGCCCCGGTCGTCTGTGCTCCCGCGGTTCCCGACGTCGTCGCGGTCTTCGGTTCGGTGGCCTGCGACGCGGCGGCGCCCGCCGGGGCGGCCAGGGCGAACGCCGGGGCGGCGACGACGGCGATGATCGCTGCGGCGGCGCCCCCGCGAGCCGCCCGGACGGCCCGGTTCTCGGTGCTCATATGTACAGTCTGCCCACGTGAACGCGCCGATACGTCCTTCGCCGGACGGATTTGCGCACGCCCCGTATGGGGACCGCCCCCCATCCCCGCCCAGGACCCGTGTCTCAGGGCCCCGGACGGGGGTGCGGCTCGGCGGCCGCGGTCAGGAGTCCTTGATCTCGCAGATCACGGCGCCCGCGGAGACGGTCTGGCCCACCTCGGCGGACAGGCCGGTGAGCGTGCCCGCCTTGTGCGCGGTGAGCGGCTGCTCCATCTTCATGGCCTCCAGGACCACGATGGTGTCGCCGGCCGCCACGGTCGCGCCCTCCTCGACGAGGAGCTTGACGATGGTGCCCTGCATCGGGCTGACCAGGGAGTCGCCGGACACCTGCGCTCCGCCGCCCTTCTTGGCGCCGCGCCTTTTGGCGGGCCCCGCCTTGCCCGCGGCGGGGGCGGCGGAGGCGCCGAACCCGGCGGGCAGGACGACCTCGATGCGGCGGCCGCCGACCTCGACGGTGACGCGCTCGCGCTCGCCCTCGTCCTCCTCGCCCGCGGGGGGAGCCTCGTGGGGAGGGATCTGGTTGTCGAACTCCGTCTCGATCCACCGCGTGTGGACGCTGAACGGGGTCTCGTCGCCGGCCGGCACGAACGCCGGGTCGTCCAGCACCGCCCGGTGGAAGGGCAGGACGGTCGGCATGCCGTCGATGACGAACTCGGCGAGGGCGCGGCGGGACCGCTCGACCGCCTGCCGCCGCGTCGCGCCCGTCACGATCAGCTTGGCGATGAGCGAGTCGAACTCCTGCGGGACGGTCTGCCCGGCCTCGTAGCCGGCGTCCAGGCGGACGCCGGGGCCCGTCGGGGGATGCCAGGCGGTCAGGGTGCCGACGGCGGGCAGGAACCCGCGACCGGCGTCCTCGGCGTTCAGCCGGAACTCGATCGAGTGGCCGCGCAGCTCCGGGTCGCCGTAGCCGATCTCCTCGCCGTCGGCGACGCGGAACATCTCGCGGACGAGGTCGACCCCGGCGACCTCCTCCGTGACGGGGTGCTCGACCTGGAGGCGCGTGTTGACCTCAAGGAACGAGATCGTCCCATCCTGGCCGACGAGGAACTCGCACGTCCCGGCGCCGACGTAGCCGGCCTCCTTCAGGATCGCCTTGGACGAGGAGTACAGCAGCTCCAGCTGCTCCTGCGACAGGTACGGCGCCGGCGCCTCCTCGACGAGCTTCTGGTGGCGCCGCTGGAGCGAGCAGTCGCGGGTGGAGACCACGACCACGTTGCCGTGCTTGTCGGCCAGGCACTGCGTCTCGACGTGCCGGGGCTTGTCGAGGTACCGCTCGACGAAGCACTCGCCGCGCCCGAAGGCGCCCACGGCCTCGCGGACGGCCGACTCGTACAGCTCGGGCACCTCCTCCAGCGTCCGGGCGACCTTCAGGCCGCGCCCGCCGCCGCCGAACGCGGCCTTGATCGCGATGGGCAGGCCGTGCTCGCGCGCGAACGCGACGACCTCGTCCGCGCCCGAGACCGGGTCGGCGGTGCCGGCGACCAGCGGCGCGCCGACCCGCTGCGCGATGTGCCGGGCCTGCACCTTGTCGCCGAGCGCGGTGATCGCGGCGGGCGGCGGGCCGATCCAGGTCAGCCCCGCGTTCTGCACCGCCGCGGCGAAGTCGGCGTTCTCCGCGAGGAACCCGTAGCCGGGGTGGACGGCGTCCGCGCCCGACTCCGAGGCGATCTTCAGCAGCTTGTCGATGTCCAGGTAGCTCTCCGCCGCCGTCCGCCCGCCCAGGGCGAACGCCTCGTCGGCGACCCGAACGTGCAGCGCCTCCAGATCGGGCTCGGCGTACACCGCCACACTGGCCAGCCCCGCGTCGCGGCAGGCACGGGCGATACGGACCGCGATCTCGCCGCGGTTGGCGATCAGGACTTTGCGCACGTGGGTCTCCTCCTTCAACCTCGCAGGCAGTCTAGATAACCCCGATCCCAGGTTTTCGTAAGCCCCTCCTTATTGGGGGCGAGGTCCCGGATAGCGGGAGGAATCACGAGAAAGCGGTACCCCCGCGGGGATCCCGGCGAGGCTCCGCTCCGTCTCATCCGGGAACCCGCGGCAGAACCCCCCCGTGCGGGTGTGAGAGGAGCCATCGTGGCCGAGAAGAAGACGTCCGCCGGCAGGGAGCGGGCTGGTGCGACCCGGCTCTCCGGGGCGAGGGCGCCCAGCAGGCGCACCGCCATCGTCGCCGCCGTGCTGCTGGTCGTTGTGGGTTGGCCGGTGCTGAGCGCGCTCTTCGGCGGCTACGAGCGCACCGGCGGCGGCGAGATCGCCGTCGTCCGCAACGGCGGGTTCTTCGACAACAACAGGATCCGGCAGGTCATCGACCCCGGATCCGGCCGCGTCTGGATCGGGCTCTACTCGCAGGTCCACAAGTACCCGGCCCAGCAGCGCTTCTACACGATCACCTCGGACGCCGGGAAGGGCGACGAGTCCGGCGTGGACGTCGTCACCGTGCCGAGCTCGGACGGCGTCAACATGGGCATCGAGGGGACGCTGTACTTCACGCTCAACCAGGACCACCAGGCCCTCAGGCAGTTCGACGACAAGTACGGCACCCGCAAGTTCCGCAGCGCGGGCGGCGACACCTACAACGTCTACGACGGCGACAAGGGCTGGTCGGCCTTCCTCGACCAGATCGTCCGGCCGGTGATCGACAACGACCTGCGCAGCCAGATCAACAGCTTCCGCTGCGCCGAGCTCGTCTCCTCCTGCGCCCTCGTGCAGAACTCCTCCGCGCCGAGGAACGTCCAGGCCGCGGGGCAGCAGGCGCAGAGCAACAACGGCAACATCGCCAAGGTGCAGAACGCGATCAACACGAGCCTGGCCGCGGACCTGGAGCAGACGCTCGGCGGCAGGTTCGTCACCAACATCCACTTCAACCTGGTGCGGATCACCCTGCCGTCCAAGGTGCAGGACGCGGTGGACCGCGCGCAGGCCGCGTTCGCGCAGATCAGCGAGGCCCAGGCGAAGGTCGCCACGGCCAAGGCGGAGGCCTCGGCCAACAAGGCCCGCCAGGACGGCTACAACAAGTGCCCCACCTGCGCGAGGATCGAGGAGCTGAAGGCCCTCCCGCAGGGCATCACGGTCTACGCGCCCGGCAACCCGAACGGGCCGCTCCTGCGGGACAAGTAGGCGCCCGAGGTGGACGCCGAGGGGAGGCGGTCGTGCGGTTCCTGATCGTTCTGGCGGCGCTGGCGGTGGTGGCCGTGGTGGTCGTCCTGCTGCTCTACGGGTTCTCCGACCGGTCGTCGCGGAGCCGGGCGCGGCTGGAGGGCGGCGCCCGGTGGGAGCCGCACACCGAGTCGACCGGCGGCGTCACCGCGGTCGTCGTCCGGCGGGTCTCCCGCGGCGCCGCCGGGGACGTGCTCGCCGAGATCGGCCGCCAGACGGTCGCCGCCATTCCGGACGCCGATCCGGAATGGGAGGAGCGCTACCACGAGGCCATGGCGCAGGCCCGCTCACGCGTCGCCGCACTGGAGAGCGAAGCGGACTGAACCGGCGTTCTTCCCGGGGCCCGGCCGTGTAATGTCGGCTCGGATCCATCCAGCCATTGATCAGCGGGAGAGGCCGATGGTGCGCCCGTGGCCCCGGGCCGGACTGGCGGTCGCCCTGGCCGCCTGCCTGCTGGCGCCCTCGTCCGGCGTGCGCGGGGACGCCCCTGTGGTGGAGGACTACGTCACCCGCCAGCTCACCGTCGCCGCGAACTCCTACCTGGCGCGCCGGTCCCAGGCCCTCGTCCAGAAGGGCGGCCGGGACCGCCGCGCCGCGCCCACGGAGGTGCTCGGCGTGCGGATCTCCCCGTCGCTGGTGCGGTCGCAGGAGAAGGCCGTCCGGGAGCTGGAGACCCGCAACCGCGCCCCCGTCGAGGGCGGCCCCGCCTACACCGGCGCGCGCACCCGCCTGGACGGGGGCCGCGCCGTCCGCACGGGGGACCGCATCACGCTGGAGGCGGTGGAGCACACCGAGATGCGCTACGGCAGCGGGGGCCGCGGGAAGGTCACCCAGTCAGTGCGGCGCCGGTTCGACTTCCGCGCCACCGGCGAGCAGATCACCATGGTCGGCGAACGCGTCCTGGACCCGGGGGCCCACCCGGTGAACGACCCGCTCGGCGAGAGCCGCTGACGCGCCGTTTTCTCCTTTCTCGCCGCGCTCCTCCATTCGAGCCTGGAAACCGCTCTGAAACTCCCTTGACGGACAGTAATGATGCTCGTCACAAGCCATGTGACCATGGCTTCGTTGGCCACATCCGGACAGGCCGGGATGGCGGGAATGTGACCGTTTCGACGGGCGATCCACCGGGGGTCGCTGGCTGGATGTGATCGGTGGGGCGTAAGCTGGCGCCATTCCTGCGGTAGCGGCCGGAAACGTTCCAACGATCAGCGAGGAAAGGGCCGGGGCGATGGGTGACAAGCGCGGCGCCAACCTGGGCGAGCTAGAGGAACTGTCCCGCATCTTCAGCAAGCACTCCCGCAACCTCGACGCCCTCATCAAGGACCTCAACGGCCGCACCGTGAGCAGCAGCGCGGCCTGGTGGGGCCCCGGGGCCGACCGCTTCCGCGCCTCCTGGGCCGAGGCCAAGACCGCCTTCGACAAGATGGCCGTCGCCCTCGAACAGGGCAGCCAGGACATCCGCCGGTCCCAGCAGAACATCGAGGCCGCCACGCGCTGAGCCTCCGCGAACCGCGGGTCCCGGCCCATCCCCCCGAGGCCGGGACCCGCCTCTTTCTCTGCCCGGCCTTTCTCGCCCGGCGTTTCCTTGCCGGGCTTTCCTCGCCCGGCGAGGAACGCCGGGCGAAGGCGATCAGTCGGCGCTGACCGGAGGGGGAAGCGCCACCTGGATCCGGGTGGTGGCGCCCGCGGCGACGAACAGGCCGCGCCCGGTGGGCCCGCCCAGCGGCGCGTTGCGGGGCAGGCGGAGCCCGAACAGGTCGCCGTCGTCCGGCGAGTCCACCGACAGCAGGACGCCCGACCGGGAGCGCCGGGTGTCGGACAGGAAGCCCCGGTAGCCGCGGCCCAGATCGTCGGTGGTGCCGCCGATGACGACGGCGTGCTCCCCGTCGCGGGCGGTGCGCAGGACGGCGGTCAGGGCCTCGTCCAGCTCGGTCTC
Source organism: Actinomadura sp. NPDC023710 (assembly GCF_040639875.1). NCBI lineage: Bacteria > Bacillati > Actinomycetota > Actinomycetes > Streptosporangiales > Thermomonosporaceae > Actinomadura > Actinomadura sp. NPDC023710. The sequence continues at coordinate 40,940 of NZ_JBFAGB010000053.1, read as the reverse complement.
GTCCAGGAGTTCGGCGTCGTCCACGACCACGGTGTAGCGGTGCTCGTCTCCGATCGCGCGTTCCAGGTCGCCGGCGTCGGCGTCGGAGGTGAGCACGCCGAGCACGCCGGGCCGGCCCGCCAGCAGGCGGAGCGGGGAGCGGCGCGGCGTGACCAGGACGACCGGGACGAGCCCGCCGCCGACCGCGGGGTCGAGCAGCGACTGGACGATCGTCCGCAGCGTCGTCGAGCGGCCCGAGCGGGGCGGCCCGGCGACGGCGAACCCCGGGCCCTCGCCCAGCAGGTCGATCCCGACGGGCGCGAGCGTGTCGCCGCCGACGCCGACCAGCGCCCACAGCGCCGACGGGGCCAGGAACTCCGGGTCGAGCGACATCGCCTCCCGGTAGGTGACGCGGACGGGCAGCTCGTCCACGTGCAGAGGACCCCGGCGGCGCGGCAGCCGGCCGTAGCGGGACACGCAGGCGCGGGCGATCTCCTGGAGGGCCGCGACCTGGGACGCGCCGGACGCGTCGTCCCCGAGGAGCGCGATCTGCGACTCGCGGGGCGGTGCGCCTGGGCCGGCGGGCTCCAGGGCGCGGCCGGGCGGCATCTCGGCCGGGATCTGCCTGTCCTGCAGGCCGCCGTACCCGTAGTCGTTCGGGTCGGCCATGCGCAGGATGAGGCGGCGGTCGAAGACGGTGGAGACCTGGCCGCCGAGACCGGAGCGGTCTCCGGTGAAGACGGCGCGCAGGCCGGCCGCGGCGCCCTCGCGCAGCAGCCGGACGACCTGGTCCACGAGGCGTCCGTAGTCGTAGTGCTCGAACGCGCCGAGGAAGCCCTCCCAGCGGTCGAGGAGCAGGACCATCCACGGGAGGCGGTCGGTGGCGGCGACGGCGGCGCGCTGCTCGGCGAGCGAGGAGAACCCCGCCTCGGCGAGCACCTGCTGGCGGCGGGCGACCTCGGCGGTGAGCGCGGCGAGGAGCCGCTCGCAGCGGTCGAGCTGGTCACGGGTCACGACGGCGCCGCAGTGCGGCAGGGAGACCAGCGGGAGCAGCGCGTTCGCGCCGCAGTCGACGGCGTACACGTGCACGTCGTAGGGGGAGCAGGCGCCCGCGAGGGATCCCGCGATCGTGCGCAGCGCCGTGGATCGGCCCGACTGCGCGGACCCGGCGACGTAGAGGTGGCCGCCGGTCGCGAGGTCGAGCGTCAGCTCCTCGCGGGACTGGACGGCGGGCAGGTCCGTGACGCCGAACGGGACCGGTGGGACGTCCACGACGGAGCCGCCCGCGGCGATGCGGGGCGCCAGCGCGACCCGCTCGGGCAGTGGGCTCAGCCACGGCGACGGCTGCCGGGCGATCCCGGCGCGGCGGGCGGCCTCGTCGACCGCCTGGACGAGCACGCCGAGGTCGGTGGCGAGCACCGCGTCGTCGGCCGCCTCGCGCGGCGCGGGCAGCGGATGGCCGAGGCCCTGCCACGGCAGCGGGTGGACGGTCGGACCGCCGGACCCGGCTCCGGCGCCCGGGCGGCGGCCCCCGATCCGCGCCGACTGGACGGCCTGCGGCGACGACACCCCGGAGCGGACGTAGCAGCGCCCGGGCGTGGACTTGGAGATCTGCGCCGCGTCCGGGGAGTCCAGGACGTCGGCGGACTCGTCGGGGTCGGTGACGCGCAGCGCGATGCGCAGGTTGGTGTTGGCGCGGATGTCGGCGGTCACGACCCCGGCGGGACGCTGCGTGGCGAGGATCAGGTGGACGCCGAGGGAGCGGCCCCGGCGGCCGATGTCGACCAGGCCGGCGACGAAGTCGGGCAGCTCGGTGACCATGGCGGCGAACTCGTCGATGACGAGGACGAGCCGCGGCATGGCCGGCAGCCCCGGATCGGCCGGGCGCAGGTCGTCGTAGTCGTCGATGTCCTTGGCGCCCGCGCCGAGCAGGATCTCCTCGCGGCGGCGGAGCTCGGCGGCGAGCGACTCCAGGGCGCGCTCGGTGGCGTGGCCGTCCAGGTCGGTGACCATGCCGACGGTGTGGGGGAGGTTCGCGCAGTCCTTGAACGCCGCGCCGCCCTTGTAGTCGATGAGGACGAACGTCATCTCGTCGGGGCGGTTCGCCACGGCGAGCGAGGCGATGAGGGTCTGGAGCAGTTCCGACTTGCCCGCGCCCGTGGTCCCGGCGATGAGGCCGTGGGGGCCGTCCACGCGCAGGTCGATCTCGTAGCGGCCGCCCGAGGCGAGGCCGACGGGGACGCGGGTCGTGCGCCCGCCCGTCCTGCTCCACGACTGCAGGACGTGCTCGGCCGTGGGCTCCGGCATGTCGAGGACGTCCAGGAGCCGCACGTCGGCCGGGAGCGAGTCCTCGGCGTCCTCGCGGGAGACGTCCCGGACGGGGGCCAGCGCGCGCGCCACCCGGTCGGTCCAGGTCGCGGACACCTGGTCGGCCAGGACGGGGCCGAGGACGTCCAGGCCCTGCCCCTGGAGCAGCATCGTCGAGTGCCGCTGCGTGTCCCAGGCGGCGACGGCGCGGCACTCCTCGGGGAGCATCCGCTCCTCGTCGTCCACGCAGACGGCGTAGAGCCCGTACTCGGGGCCGCGCGACAGCAGCATCGGCATCCCGGGGATGCGGCGCAGCGCGCGGGCGCCGTCCAGGACGATCAGGATGTTGTACGGCGCGCCGTCGGCCGGCCGGGCGCCCTGCCCGAAGAACGACGACTCGGCCTGCGCTGCCCGCCGCCGCTCGGTCACCCGGATCGCCAGTTCGGTGACGCGGTGCGCCGCCGACTCGGGGTCGGTGCCGACGAGGGCCACGCAGTCCTCGCCCTCGCGCGGCGCGCAGTGCGGCAGCCAGCGCACCCAGTTCCACTCGTGCCCGGCGTTCTGGTCCGCGGACAGCACGACGATGGCCAGGTCGCGGGGGCTGTGCAGCGCGGCGGCCTGCGCGACCAGCCAGCGGGCCAGGGCGCGCGAGGCGTGCCGGGGCCCGGTCAGGCCGATGACGCCCAGCTCGGTGAGGGGCAGCACCACCGGGACCTGCCGGGCCTTCGGGATCCGGATCCCGTTCCCGCCGCGGGAGGACGGCTCCTCGGGCCCCGCCTGCTCGCCTCCGGGGCCGCCCGCCGCCTCGGTGTCCCCGGTCAGCTCGATGCGGGCGGGCAGGTCGGCGAGGCCCACCCGCAGGTGGAGGACGTCGGGGTCGTCGCGGCGGCGCTCCCACAGGCGGCGCCGCGGGCCCGTCGCGGTGAGCAGGACCTCGGCGGGGTCGGGGTGCAGCGCGCGGCGCTCGGCCTCGTCCTCGCGCCGCAGCCGCTCCAGCTCGCCGTCGAACTCGCCCGCCTTGCGGTGGTACTCCTTCAGCGACTTCTTGTAGGACTTGCGGCCGTGCATCCGGTCGCCGAGCCACTCGCCGAGCGTCATCACCGGCCAGGCCAGCGCGAACAGCGCCCACCACCACTGGCCGAGCCCGAACGCCATGGCGAGCCCGAACGCCGAGAACAGCAGCGCGCCGAAGAGCCGGAGCCGCTCGCGCGGGTTGCGCTCGGGACGCTTCGGGACCTCCAGCGTCCGCGCCCGCCGCGGCCGGTTCAGCCGCGGCGGCCGGTTGAACGCGAGGCCGCCCTCGGGCAGCGGCTCCAGATGGGTGTCGGGGGCGGCGCACGGCGCGAGGGCCAGCACGCTGGCCCCCACCGTCAGCAGCGCGCCCATCGGCCACGCCGTCTTCGCGCCGAGGGGCGTCCCGTCCAGCACGACCGCCCCCTGCATCGTCAGGGCGGACGCCTCGACCTGGACGGCCGCGCGCTCGACCGTGAGCCGCAGGGACCGGGCCGGGACGGACGGGTCGTCCAGCACCACGTCGACGTCGTGCCCGGACCCGATCGTGCAGACGCCGAGCCCCAGCCGGTGCACGGACCCGGCCGCGGGGCCGCCGACGACGCGCACCTCGACCAGCCCTGTCGGCTCGGTCAGCACGGTCGCGGCGGCGCCGCGCCGCTCGACCGCCACGACGGCGCCGTCCCGCAGCTCCTTCACCGCCAGCGCCTGCGGGTCCAGCATGCGGCCGTCCATCCAGAGGGCCTTGCGCGCGCCCCTGGACAGCAGCGCGTCCTTGGAGAAGCGCGGCGCGGGCACGGCGGGACGGCCGTCCAGCGTGGCGGCGAGCGTCTGGGCGACGCCGTCGACGGTGGCCTCGGAGTCGAGGTTCAGCACGACGTCGCGGGGGCCTCCACCGGTCAGTGCCGTGAACGAGATCCGCATCCGAGCCCTCCGACGTCCTCGGGACAACCGGGCCTAGCTTAATTACCCGCCCCCTCCGCCATCCGGGAAGCCGACACGACCGTCTTCAGGGCGTCGTCCAGCGGCGTCGGAGCCATCCCGAAAGTCGACTCGAACGCCGAAGAGTCCAGGATGTAGGGCTTGTCGAACTGGTACCGGGTCTCCCGCAACTCCCGGAGCATCGGCGAGAGGTACCCGGCCGCGTGGAAGACCGCGCGGGGCACCTCGCGGATGCGCGGCGCCGGCGCCCCCGCGATCTCGCACAGCCGCTCGCCGACCTCGACCGTGGACACCGCCGGGCCGGTGGGGACGTGCCAGGGCCGTCCCCAGGCGCGCTCGTCCGTCCCGGCGATGGCGAGGGCCTCCGCGACGTCCGGCAGGTACGTCCACGCGTGCGGGACGGACGGGTCGCTGAAGTACGGGACGCGCCTGCCCGCCAGCAGCGGCTTCACGAACCGCGACTCGCCGATGTACGCCTGGTCGGTGCTGCGCGGCCCGTAGTAGTCGGATCCGCGCAGCTCGGTGACCCTGGCGCGGCCCGCCTCGTGCGCGGCGAGGGCGTCCTTCCACATCTTCGCCCGCACCCGCCCCTTGGTGCCGGTCGCGGCGAGGGGCAGGTCCTCGGTCATCGGCCCGTCCACCGGCCCGTACCCGTACAGGCAGCTCAGCGTCACGAGGACGGCCCCGGTGTCCTCGGCGGCCCCGAGGAAGGACGCGGCCATCGGCGGCCAGTCCTGCGCCCACCGGTGGTACTGCGGGTTGACGCAGTTGTAGAGCGCGTCGGCCCCCTTGGCGATCCGGGTGAGGCGCTCCCGGTCGGCGACGTCCGCCGCGATCCGCTCGACCCCGTCCGGGCCCGACCCGGACCGCGTCACGACGGCCACGTCGAGCCCCCGCCCGGTCAGCAGTTCGGCGAGGTGCGTCCCGACCTGCCCGGCTCCGACGATCACGTGCTTGCCCATCATGCTCTCCTTGCGATTCAGTGCTCCGTTACGAGAGCAATGCTCTCCATAGAGAGCGGTGTTGTCAAGAGCAGTGCTCTCGCGACAGCTCGCCGCTCTTGGATGAGCGCGGCGCTCTGCTAGCCTCCGGGGAGACGGGCAGAGCGAGGGGGCGGCGGGAGACCGTCCCCGAGGAGGTGGGCATGGGCGCGGGGCAGACGGCGCGCGAACGGGTCCGGGCGGAGCTGGTCCGGGAGATCACCGAGATCGCGAGGCGGCAGCTCGCCACCGAGGGCGCCGCGGGGCTGTCGCTGCGCGCGGTCGCCCGCGAGATGGGCATGGTGTCGTCGGCGATCTACCGGTACTTCCCGAGCCGCGACGACCTGCTGACCGCGCTGATCATCGACGGATACAACGCGGTCGGCGAGGCCGTCGAGCGCGCCGACGCGAAGGCCGGAGCGGAACGCCACGGCGGACGCTGGCTCGCCGTGTGCAGGGCCGTCCGGGAGTGGGCCCTCGCGCACCCGCACGAGTACGCGCTGCTCTACGGGTCGCCGGTGCCCGGCTACAAGGCCCCGGAGGACACCGTCCCCGCCGCGTTGCGCGACACAGTCGTGATGTCCCGGATCGTCTCCGAGGCGCACGCGGCCGGCGCGCTCGACCCCGCCGGGCCCTGCCCGCCGCCCCCGCCCGCCATCGCCGAGGACATGGCCCGCGCACGCGCGATGCTCCCCATGGACGTCCCCGACGACGTCATGGCGCGGGCGTTCACCGCGTGGGCCGCTTTGTACGGGACCGTCAGCTTCGAATTGTTCGGCCAGTACAACAACGTGATCGAGGAACGGGCCGCCTATTTCGACCACACGATGACCCTGCTCGCACGCCTCGTCGGCCTGGAGCCGTGACCCGGCGGGGCTTCCGGACCGTCCGGGCCGGGGGTCAGTGACAGATGTGACTGGTGGTAAGTAGGCATGTGATCCGTGAATTCGCAGGTCATCGCCGTCTGCTCGGATATGGAGGCGCTTGGCTCCCGCGAATCCATTGACGCGGCCTCTCCACCCCCGCGAGCATGGATCGCTCGAAGACGCGGACTCCGGTGGGACGGGGCGCGTCAGGGCGGGAAGGAGCGCGTGGGCAGCGCGATGAAGGCCAACCAGTCGACCATCTCCGGCGGCGGCACGGCGGGCTCGTCCGGTGGGACGGGACTCGGACGGTCGGGGCTCGGCACCTCGGGCGGGCAGCGGCTCCCCGCGTCGTCGCGCGAGCGCAAACCGGCGCTCGCCGCGCTCGCGGTGCTGCTGATCCTCGGCGGCGCCCTCGCCAGCGCCTACCTCGTGATGGCCAGCGGCGAGCGGGTGTCGGCGATCCGGATCGCCCAGCCGGTCGCGGCCGGGCAGCGGATCCCGGCGAGCGCCCTCGAAGAGGTGCAGATCGGCGACACCGGCATCCAGTACCTCAAGTGGACCGAGCGGGCGAAGGTGAGCCGGTACTTCGCGGCCGTCCCGCTGGTCAAGGGCGCGCTGCTGACCAACTCCATGATCAGCCCGGCCGACGCGCCCGCCAGCGGGCGGCTCGTCGTCGGGCTCGCGCTCAAGCCGGGCCAGATGCCCTCCGGCGACGTCTCGCGCGGCGCGCACGTCACCCTGTTCGCGGTCGGCGGCGGGACGGGCGGCGGGCCGCGCGCCGGGACCGTCCTCGCGCGGGACGCGGTCGTGCTGAACGTCGGCGGCGGGGACGACGGCGGCCCGACGCGGCTGCGCTCGGAGCAGACGAGCGTCGACGTCGCCGTGCTCCCGGCGGACGCGGCGCGGGTGACGCAGGCGGCCTCGGCCGGGACGGTCGCGCTCGCGCTGATCCCGCCCGGTACGAACGTCTCGGTGCCGCCCGCGGCGCCCGAGGGGCCGGACGGCGGCGGCCCCGGCGTCCAGCCCGTCCCCGGAACCGGCACCCCGGGCCCAGGCACGGGCGGCGGTAACTGACGGTGGCACTCATCGCGCTCGCGGCCGACAAGGGGGCGCCGGGCGTCACGACCGCGGCGGTCGCGCTCGGCGCCGTGTGGCCGCGTCCCGTGCTGGTCGCCGAGTGCGACCAGGCGGGCGGCGACCTGGTCTACCGGCTGCCCTCCGCCCAGCCCGACGGCGACGCCGACGGCGGCACGCTCAACCCCTCGCGCGGGCTGCTCAGCCTCGCCGCCACGGCCCGCCGCGGGCTGCGCCCCGACCAGGTCGCCGAGCACTGCCAGCGGCTCGTCGGCGGCCTCGACGTGCTCGTCGGCGTCACCAACGCCGAGCAGGCGCAGGCGATGACGTGGCTGTGGGGGCCGCTCGGCCGGGCGTTCGCCGGCCTCGCCCCCGTCGACGTGATCGCCGACTGCGGGCGGCTCGGCGCGGCCAACCCGCTGGTCGACCTGATGCACGAGGCCGACCTCGTCGTCCTGCTCACCAGGGCCACCCTGGAGCAGGTCGCCCACCTGCGCGAGCGCGTCGCCGCGCTGACCGCGGAGCTGCGCGGCGGGCCGCCCGTCGGCGTGCTGGTGCTCGCCGACCCCCGCGACTTCCGCGGCTCCATCGCCGAGGTCGACCGGATCCTCGCGGGCGTGCGCGGCCGCGCCTCCGACGCCGCGCAGGGGCCCCCGCCCCCGGACGTCACCGTCCTCGGCGGCCTGGCCCTCGACCCGAAGGGCGCCGACCTGCTGTCCGGCAGCTGGGGCGGACGGCTGGACCGCTCGCTGCTCATCCGGTCGGCGCGCGAGGTCGCCGCCGACCTGACCGGGCGCCTGCCCGCCGCGCCCTCCGCCATGCCCCCTGCCGGGCACCCGGGGGCGCCGCCCGCGGGGAAGGCCGTCCCGTCCCCGCCGGGACGTCCCGAGCAGTCACCGCCACCGGGACCGCAGCCACCCCCGCAGCAGGCGCCCCACGTGCCCGCGGGCGGCGGGCCCGAGGAGGGGAGGCGCTAGATGGACCACGCTCTGGTCAAACGTCTCCGCCAGGAGGTCGGCGACCGGCTGGCCCGGCAGCGCAGGCTGGACGCCGCCAACGGGCTGCCGCCGATGTCCGGCGAGGACGAGCGCCAGTTCGCCCGCGCCCTGATCGGCCAGGTGCTGGAGGAGTACGCGCGCGGCGAGATCACCTCGGGGCGCCGGCCGCCGAACGCCGAAGAGGAGGAGGCCCTCGCCGCCGGCGTGCACGCGGCCCTGTTCGGCGTCGGCCGCCTCCAGCCTCTGCTGGAGGACCCCGAGGTCGAGAACATCGACATCAACGGCTGCGACCGCGTGTTCCTCGGCTACGCCGACGGCCGCGAGGCGATGGGCGAGCCCGTCGCCGAGAGCGACGAGGAACTGGTCGAGCTGATCCAGATCCTCGCCGCCTACAGCGGGCTGTCCTCGCGCCCGTTCGACACCGCGAACCCGCAGCTGGACCTGCGCCTCCCGGACGGCTCGCGGCTGTCGGCGGTGATGGACGTGACCGTCCGGCCCGCGCTGTCGATCCGCCGCGCCCGCCTCGGCAAGGTGTTCCTCGCCGACCTGGTCGGCAACGGCACGATCACGCAGGAGGTCGGGCACTTCTTCCGCGCCGCGGTGCACGCCCGCAAGAACATCATGATCGCGGGCGCGACCAACGCGGGGAAGACGACGCTGCTGCGCGCCGTCGCCAACGAGATCCCGCCGCACGAGCGGCTGATCACCGTCGAGCGCGCCCTCGAACTCGGCCTCGACGCGTTCCCCGAGCTGCACCCGAACTGCGTCGCGTTCGAGCAGCGGCTGCCGAACTCCGAGGGCCAGGGCGCGATCTCGATGGCCGAGCTGGTCCGCCGGTCGCTGCGGATGAACCCGTCCCGGGTGATCGTCGGTGAGGTGCTCGGCGACGAGATCGTCACGATGCTGAACGCGATGACGCAGGGCAACGACGGGTCGCTGTCGACGATCCACGCCAACTCCTCGGCGGAGGTGTTCAACCGCGTCGCCACGTACGCGATCCAGGCGGAGGAGCGGCTGCCGGTCGAGGCGACCCACATGCTGATCGCGGGCGCGATCGACTTCGTCGTGTTCATCGAGAAGCGCAACGAGTACGCCTCCGGCGGCCGGCTGCGCCGCTACGTGGCCAGCGTCCGGGAGGTCACCGGCGTGGACGGGCGCGTGCTGTCCTCGGAGATCTTCGCGCTCGGGCCGGCCGGATACGCCGTGCCCGCGGCCCCGATCGCGTGCATCGCCGACCTCGTCGACCACGGCTACGACCCGGCCGCCGGGGGTGCCTGGTGACGCGCGGGGGTGGTGGGTGATGTTCGCGCCGGACGTGATGCTCGCCGTCGTCACCGGCGCCGCGGTCGGCGGCGGCCTGCTGCTGCTGATCGTCGCGCTGCGCGGGCTGCCGCCGCGCCGCGGCCCCGCCCGCGGCCGCAGTCGCGAGGACCTGATCCGCACCCTCACCACCCGTACCGCCGTGGCCGTCATCGTCGGCACCGTCGTGCTGATCGTGACGCGCTGGCCGATCGCCGCCGCCGGCACCGGCGCGCTCGTCCTCGCCTGGAACGGCCTGGCGGGCGGCGCCGCCGAAGAGCGCAGGGGCATGGCGCGGCTGGAGGCCCTCGCCGCGTGGACGGAGTCGCTCCGCGACACCATCGCCGGCGCCGTCGGGCTGGAGCAGGCCATCCCCGCCTCGCAGCGCGCCGCCGCGCCCGCCCTCCAGCAGCCGCTGCGCAACCTCGTCGACCGGCTGCACACCCGCGTCCCGATGCCGGAGGCGCTGCGCCGGTTCGCCGACGACCTGGACGACCCGTCCGCCGACCTGGTGATCGCCGCCCTCATCCTGAACGCCAAGCTGCGCGGCCCCGGGCTGCGCGACATGCTCGGCGCCCTCGCGAACTCGGCCCGCGCCGAGCTGGACATGCGGCGCCGCGTGGAGGCCGATCGCCGCGCGACCCGGCGCAGCGTCCGGATCGTCGTCGCCGTCTCCGTCGGGACGGCCCTGGCGCTCGCCGTGTTCAACCACTCCTACGTGGAGCCGTACGACGACGTGCTCGGGCAGCTTGTCCTGTGCATCGTCGTCGCCCTGTACGGCGCCGCGTTCCTGTGGCTGCGCCGCCTGTCGCGGTACGAGATGCCCGGACGGTTCCTCAGCGAGCCGCGCGGGGCCGCCCAGCCCGGCGTGCCGGGCGAGGTGCCGAGCACCGTCGCGGGCTGGCAGGGCCGGACCGCCGAGGGCGGTGGCGCGACGTGAACGGCGCGATGATCGCCGGCGCCGTCGTCGGCTTCGGCCTGTACGTGCTCGTCCGGGCGCTGTTCCCGTCGCGTCCGGGCCTCGCCGCGCGGATGGCCGCGCTCGACGCCGCCCGCCGCCGCGACCTGGAGGAGCAGCGGGCCGGGACGGCCTCGCCGACGCTGGAGCGGGTCGGCGGGACGCGGGCGAAGATCGGACGGGAGCTGGCGCGGGTCTGCGAGGCGCGCGGCTGGCGGCTGCGGTCGGTCCGCGCCGACCTGGCGATCACCGAGCGGTCGCTGGAGGCGTTCCTCGCCACGAAGTTCCTGCTGCCCGCCGCGGCGCTGCTGTTCATCCCGCTGATCGTCGCCTACTTCACGCTGCTCGGGCTCGGCTCGTCCGTCGCCGTCCCGGTGTGGATCTGCGTGCTGTTCGCCGCCCTGTTCTTCTTCTTCCCCGACATGCAGCTCCGGCAGGAGGCGCAGTCGCGCCGGCAGGACTTCCGGCATGTCGTCGGCGCGTTCCTCGACCTGGTCTCGATGAACCTCGCGGGCGGCCGCGGCGTCCCCGAGGCGCTGATGACCGCCTCGAACGTCGGCGAGGGCTGGGCCATGCACCGCATCCGCGACGCCCTGTCCAACGCCCGCATCACCGGCCAGACCCCCTGGCAGGCGCTCGGCGGGCTGGGCGAGGAGGTCGACATCGCCGAGCTGCGCGACCTCGCCGGCGCGCTCGCGCTGGTGTCCGACGACGGGGCCCAGATCCGCAAGTCCCTCGCCGCCCGCGCCGCGTCGATGCGCAGCCGCGAGCTGTCGGACCTGGAGGGCAAGGCGGGCGAGCGCTCCCAGTCGATGCTCATCGCGCAGCTGTTCCTGTGCGCCGGCTTCCTGATCTTCCTCGCCTATCCGGCCCTGATGCGGGTGCTCGCCTCATGACCGCGATCCGTCCCCGCCGAACCACTCTGGAGGTGTCACGATGAGTCCGCTCAATCCCCTGAACGACCCGGCCGTCGTCTACTTGCGCGCCCTGCTCGGCACCCGGCTGGCGCGATTGCGAGACGAGGAGGAGCGGTGCCGCGGTGCGTCCGCGATCGAATGGGCGATCATCACCGCGATCCTCGCGCTGATCGCGATCACGATCGGGGCGGTGATCCAGAAGAAGATCCAGGACAAGGCCAACAGCATCAACACGGGCTGACCGCGGTGCGGCCCAGGGAACCCGGCGTCTCCTCCGACGCGGGTGCTTCGTCGATGGAGTGGGCGCTGCTCACTCCGGTCCTCATCCTGATGATGCTCGCCGCGGTGCAGTTCGCCATGGTCTTCCACGCGCGGCACGTCGCCCTCGCGGCGGCGCAGTCGGGCGCCCGCGTCGCGCGCACGTCCCCGGTCGGCGGCGGCTGGGAGGGCGCGGCGACCGCGAAGGCGTCCGGCAGCGTGCGCGAGATCGGGCCGAACCTGCTCGGCGGGCTCCAGGTCCGGGCGGGGGAGGAGAACGACGAGCGCTGGGTCGAGGTCAGCGGCGAGGCCGTCCAGGTCGTCCCGTTCATGAGGTTCCACGTGTCGCAGCGCTCGCAGGGCCCGATCGAGTGCTTCCGTCCCGACGTCGGTTCCGGGACGGCCTGCCAGCGGGGGGCCGGCTGATGAGGGTCCGCGTGCCGCGTCCCGCCGCCGACGGCGGTTCCATGTCCCTGGAGATGGTCCTCGTCACGCCCATCTTCGTCGCGTTCCTGCTGTTCCTCGCGGGCGCCGGGCGGATGGTGGACGCCAAGAGCCAGGTGGACGGCGCGGCCCGCGACGCCGCCCGCGCCGCGTCCATCGCCCGCAGCGCGGGAGCCGCGCAGAGCCTCGCCGCCGAAACGGCGTCCGCCGGGCTGCGCGGCACCGCCTGGTGCTCGGGCGGTCCCTCCGTGCAGACCGACGTGTCCCGCTGGGGGCCGGGCGGCAGCGTCGGCGTCACCATCACCTGCGACGTCGACCTCGGCGACCTCGCGTTCATCGGGCTGCCCGGCAGCAAGCGGCTCCAGGGCCACGCGATCGCGCCCGTCGACACCTTCACCTTCCGCGGGACCGACGGCGAGCAGCCGGAGGACGCGCCATGACGGGCCCACGCACCGCGCCGGGGGCGCGGGCCGCCGGCGACGGCCGTGACCGGGGCACGATCGCGATGTACACGGTGCTGTTCACCCCGGTCGTCATCCTGCTGGCCGGGCTCCTCGTGGACGGCGGCCTCGCCATCCACGCCCGGCAGCGCGCCGCGGACATGGCCGAGCAGGCCGCCCGCGCCGGGGCGAACCAGATCGACACCGACGTGCTGCGCCAGACCGGCGAACCCGTCCTCGACCCGGGCAGGGCCCGCGCGGCGGCGTGCGACCTGCTCGCCTCCTACAGCGACCAGGTGACCGGGTCGCAGTGCGACGCCGACGAGCAGGAGGTCGCCGTCAGCGTGCGGATCAGCGTACGGCCCCAGCTGCTCGGGATCATTCCGGGTTTCGGCGAGTTCCAGCTGACCTCCAGCGCGACCGCCCGCCCCGTTACGGGCGGACCGGGAGGAATCAACCCGTGAGCATCAGCGAGAACAGATCTACCATGAGGACGACGTCCAGGGACCGGAGAACGGCAGGGGCGCGATGGTGACGCAGCAGGGGCGCAGGACACCCGTCCGGGTGAGAAGGCAGCGCAGCGCGGGCGACGTACTGGCCGGGATCGGGGCGCTCGTCCTGCTCGCCGCGCTGATGGCCGGCGTCCCGTTCGCGCTGCTGACGATCTTCGGTTCGCCGCTGCCGGACCACGTGCCGTCGGCGTCCGACCTCACGCACAAAGTGGGACCGGGCTCGCTCATCGCGATCCTCGTGGTGCTGGTGTGGCTCGCCTGGATCCAGCTCGCGGCGTGCGTGGTCGTCGAGGTGTACGCGGGGATCCGCGGCGTCGGCGTCCCTGCCCGGGTGCCGCTCGCGGGCGGGACGCAGTCGCTCGTGCACCGGCTCGTCGTGGCCGCGCTGCTGCTGTTCACCGCCACCACAGCGATCATGCCGGCGCTCTCCGGCGGCGGGCTGTCCCAGCGCCCGCCCGTCGTGCAGATGCAGCCGCAGTCGCAGGAGTTCCACCACATCCCCGAGGCGCCGGAGCGTCCCGCCGCCGCCCCGGCCGCCGAGAACCTCGCCGCGCATCCGGCGGAGAAGGCGGCCACCACCAAGATCTACCGGGTGCACCCGCCGGAGGGCCGGCACCACGAGTCCCTGTGGGAGATCGCCGAGAAGTGCCTCGGCGAGGGCCGCCGGTACAACGAGATCTACTCCCTCAACAAGGGCCACATCCAGCCGGACGGGACGCGGCTGACGATCGCGAGCCTGATCCGTCCCGGCTGGATCCTGGAGATGCCCGCGGACGCCAAGCACGCGCAGGTCATCCCCACCAAGGACCTCCACGACTACTTCAAGCACGGGCACGCCGTCCCCGACGCGCCCGCCAGGCCGAGCCCGGCCCCGCCCACGGCGCCGAAGCCCACCCCGCCGGCGCAGCAGACGCCACCGCCGCAGCAGGCACCGCCGCAGCAGGCACCGCCGCAGCAGGCGCCGCCGTCCCATCAGGCGCCGCCCACGCATCAGCCGCCCACGCACGAGGCGCCGCCGACGCAGCCGCCCGCCTCCCAGGCTCCGCCGGCCGTCCCGCGGCCGTCGGCCCCGCAGACCCCGGCGCCGCAGCACACCGAGCCGAAGACGCCCGTGCCGGAGACGCCCGCGCCGGAGAAATCAGAGACCGCGCAGCCGCCCGCGCACGACGGCGGGGCGGAAAGGCCCACGGGCGAGACCGGCGGCACGTTCGACGTGAGCTGGCCGCACGGCCTCGCGGCGGCGTCGCTGCTCGCCGCCGGGCTGCTCGGCGCGCTCGGCCGGCGGCGCCGCACCCAGATGTGGAACCGCGCGTTCGGGCACATGATCGTCCGGCCGGAGGGGGCGGCCGCCGAGGCGGAGCGCGCGCTGCGGATCGGCGCCGACGACGACGCGGCGCGGCTGCTCGACCTCGGGCTGCGGCACATGTCCAAGTCGATGGCGGCGGGCGGGCGCGCCCTGCCGACCATCTACGGGGTGCACCTCGGACACGGCAGCCTCGACCTGTGGATCGCGCCCGCCGACCGGAACCCGCCTGCGCCCTGGCAGGCGTTCGACGACGGGCAGGTGTGGCGGCTGAGCGCCGACGCGCTGCCGGGCCTGGAGGCCTCCGACCTCGTCGACGTCCTCGCCCCCTACCCCGGCCTGGTCTCGATCGGCACCAACGACAACGGCCGCATCCTCGTCGACCTGGAGGCCGCGCACGGGCTGATCGCGCTGCGCGGGCCCGAGGACATCCGCCGCGCCGTGCTGTCGGCGGTCGCGCTGGAGCTGGCCACCAACCGCTGGTCCGACCACATGCGGATCACGCTCGTCGGGTTCGACGCCGAGCTCGGCGAGGGCCTGGCGGAGATCGCCCCGGACCGCGTCCGGTCCGTCCCGACGCTGGAGGACGCGCTGCCCGAGCTGGAGGGGCGCAGCGAGGAGGTGCGGCAGGCGCTCGCCGCGTCCGGCGTCGACTCGGTGCTCACCGGGCGCTGCCGCGGCGTGTTCGGCGAGGCGTGGATGCCGCACTACCTGATCATGGCTGACCAGCCTCCGGAGCGGGAGGCGGACCGGCTCGTCGCGCTGGCCCGAACCGGCACCCGGATGGCCGCCGGCTACCTCGTCCCCGGGGACGTGCAGGGCGCCACGTGGACGTGGGACGCCGACGCCGCCGGCCGCCTGCAGGCGGGCGTGCTCGGCTTCGACGTCGAGGCGCAGCTCGTCGGCGACGACGACTACCGCGGCGTGTTCGAGCTGTTCCGGACGGCCGCGCGGCTGGAGCCGGTGGAGCTGCCCGGCCTCGCCGGAGGCGAGGAGCCGCCGACCGCGCAGCAGTCGTCGGTGGAGGTCCGGCTGCTCGGCCCGATCGAGGTCGAGGCGCCGGGGCCGATGGACGAGTCCCGCCGCGAGCTGTGCACGGAGCTGCTGGTGTACCTCGCGGCGCACCCGGAGGGCGTCCACCCGACGGTGCTGTCCGGCGCGGTCTGGCCGCGCGGCGTCAGCACCGGGGTCCGCGACGCGTGCGTGGCCCGCGTGTCGGACTGGCTCGGCCGCGACGCCCGCGGCCGTCCCAACCTGTACTACGACGACCGCGGCCGGATCCGGCTCGGCTCCGAGGTGCGCGTCGACCTGAACGTGTTCCGCTGGCTGATCTGGCGGTCCGCGGCCGAGCCCGCGTCCGAGACCGCCTACATGGCCTACGCGCTGGACCTCGTCCGCGGCCCGCTCCTCGCCGACCGGCCGCGCGGGCGGTACGCCTGGCTCGCCGACCACGACCTGGAGTTCGAGGCGCCCGCGCGGGTCATCGACGTCGCGCACCGCCTCGTCGTGCTGCGGCTGGAGGAGGGCGACCCGCGCGGCGCGGTGAGCGCGGCCCGCGCCGGGCTGCGGCTCGCCCCCGAGGACGAGGGCCTGTGGCGCGACCTGCTCCGCGCCACCCACGCGACCGGCGACGTCGCGCAGGTCCAGGTGGCCGTGGACGAGCTGCGCGGCCGCGTCGGCCGGGATCCGCTGTTCGACGGGCTCCAGCCGGAGACGGAGGCGCTCGTCGAGGAGCTGCTCCCCGACTGGCACCACGTCGGTTCGCGCTAGCCGGTCCGCGCTAGCGGTACAGGCCGGTGCCGCCCAGCGAGTAACGGCCGGGCTGCGGATGCACGCACAGCCCCGCCGGGCGCCCGCCGACCCGGACGGACTGGACGACCCGCCCGGTCCGGGTCGAGACGGCGTAGACGAGCCCGGCGGGGTCGGCGAGCCACAGCGCCGTCCCGTCCGAGGACACCCCGCCCGGCGCCGGTGATCCGCCGCCGGGCAGCGGCCAGCGGGCCGTGACCCGCCGCGACCCGAACTCGACGGTGGTGACGGCGCCGCCGCCCACGACGAAGAGCCGGTGCGCGTCCCTGCTGATCGCCAGGCCCCGCGCGCCGTGCCCCGTCCGGACGAACCCCACCAGGGCGAACCGGCGGGCGTCCACCAGCCACACTCCGCCGCGGCGGGCGTCCGCGACGTAGAAGGCGGACCCGTCGGGGGAGAGCCGCAGGTCGCCGGGCCGGGCCCCGTCCGGCAGCCGGACCGTGCCGGTGACGGCGCGGCCCGCCAGGTCGACGCGGGCGAGCAGGCCGGCGGCGGTGCACGTGGCCACCAGGGACGCGCCGTCCGGGGTGAAGTCGGCGTGGCCGGCCGCGCACGGCAGGGGCGCCGACGCCCGCGGCGCCATGGTGCGCGGGTCGCGCAGGTCGATCCGGTCCGGACGGCGCGCCAGGACCAGCGCGTCGCGCCCGTCGGGGGAGAAGTAGAGCCTGGTCGGCGCGGTGACCCCGACCGCGCGGCCCCGCCTCCCGCTGCGCGGCCCGAGCGGGACGAGCAGGCCGTTCACGCGGTCGGTGGCCCACAGCCGCCGCAGATCCCACGACGGCGCCACCCCCGCCGCCGTCGCCCCGGTGTGGAACCGGCCGACGAGCCGGAGCCCGGCGGGGTCGAGGACGTCGATGTAAGGGCCGTTCGGCACGTACAGCCGCGGCGGCAGTCCGCGCGCCGTCGGCGCGAGCATCCCGGGGCCGGTGGCGGCGTAGACGCGTCCGCCCGCGGGCGCGACGGGCACCCCGCCCGGCGGCGCCGCCTCGGACGCGCGCGGAGCGGTGCCGCCCGGGTGCGCCGGCAGGTAGGGCGCCGGCCCGCCGAGCCCGACGACCGGGCCGTCCGGGGTGCCCTCCCCAGGCCGGTAGAAGGGGACGGGCGACTCGCATCCGGCCAGGCCGGTCAGCGCGAGGACCGCGGCGAGCGGCAGCGCGACGGCCCGTGATCGTCCCTGGTGAGGTTGCATGCGAAGGTCTCCCCCTGTCACGGCGGGGACCTTACCTAGGGACGACGCTCGGTATCCGGCTCATTGCCAAACGCGTTCCCCGCGGCGGCGGTAACGCGGTATCGGCTAGTCGGACTTGCCGATGCCTATGCCGAACTCGCGGTAGACGCGCTCCCAGAAGCCGTCCCGCAGCCAGGTGCGGGCCTCCTGGTAGGGGCGCAGCGAGCCGCCGAGCTCCTTCTCCGCCTCGATCAGCAGCTCCTTGTCGATGACGGGCGGCAGGATCGGGCCGGGCAGCAGGTCGCGGATGTTGTCCCGGCCCCGCTCGAAGATCCACTTCTGGGCGACGTGCTCGCCGATCTCCAGCATGTGGTCGCGGTCGGGGCCGAGCTTGCCGTCGGACGGCGCCGCCGTGGCGGAGTTCAGCGACGCGGCCACCGTGGCGGGCGTGACGGCGCCCGGCACCGGGACGGCCGCGCGGGCCGCCGCGGGCGTCGGCTTGACCGCCGGGGGGCGTCCCGCGAACACCTGCGACGGCGACGGGACGGGGCTGGAGCGCTGCGCGGCGGCCGCGGCGTCGCGGACCGCGGCGGCGGAGCCGGGCGCGGGCGCCGGCAGCACCTTGGCCTTGGTGAAGTACGGGCGCAGGAACTCGGCGGGCAGCACCTCGACCGTGTCGGACTCCCACACCAGCCACTCGGCCTGGTTGGAGCCGTGCGTCGGCTCCACGCCCCACAGGTGCACGCGGACGCCGTAGCGCTGCGCGGCCTCCACGGCGGGCAGCATGTCCTCGTCGCCGGCCAGCAGCACCGCGTCGGTGATCGCGCGGTGCCGGGCCAGGGCCTCCAGGTCGGCGCGCAGCTGGGCGTCAACGCCCTTCTGCTGTCCCTGCGCGTTCAGGTTGCCGAGGCGCAGCTTCACCAGCGGCAGGTTGGCGATCACGCGCTGGTCGACGGTCGGCTGGCGCTTCGGCGCGGCGTCGAACCAGTACACCCGGAGCAGTTCGCCGCGCCGCTGCTCGTCGGCGTGGTCGGTGAGCGCCTTGATCAGCTTCTCGGCGGCGACCCGGTACTCACGCCGCGAACCACAGCCGAGCAGCAGGGCCCCGGAGGCCGCGTAGAGGTATCCCGCGTCGACGAAGATCGCGTATCGCGCGGGCTGTGGGACGTACTCCGAGGTGGCCATGGCCTTCCACCCTATTCGTGCGGAGCGCCCCGCCGGGTGCGAACCACGGTTACATGTCGCGGGGCGCCCCGGCGAGGCCCGCGTCGGGCGTCAGCGCGGCAGGCCGCTCGCCTTCCACGCGCCCGGCCCCCGCGGCCTCGGCCCGCCCGCGAGGGTGGCGCGGACGAGCCGGGAGCGGTCGGCCCAGCGCGACGGCGCGGGCGGGGCCGCGCCGTCCCGGGACGCGGCGGCCGCCCTGGCGCGGGCGGTCAGCACGGCGACGAGCGCCGCGACCTCCTCCGGCCCCGGGTCGCCGCGGACGACCCGCAGGAACGGCTTGCTGTCGGCGGTCACGAGATCTCCCACCTTCCGGGCGTGTTCCCGCTAGAGCGGGATGTTCCCATGCTTCTTGGGCGGGAGCGTCTTGCGCTTCTCCCGCAGTGCCCGCAGCGCCCGCACCACCTGCCCGCGCGTCTCGGACGGCTTGATCACGTTGTCGATGTAGCCGCGCTCCGCCGCGATGTAGGGGTTGGCGAGCGCGTCCTCGTACTCGGTGATCAGCTCGGCGCGGCGTGCGTCGGAATCGTCCGCGGCGGCCAGCTCGCGCCGGTACAGGATGTTGACCGCGCCCTGCGCGCCCATCACGGCGATCTGCGCGGTCGGCCACGCCAGGTTGATGTCGGCCCCGAGGTGCTTGGACCCCATGACGTCGTAGGCGCCGCCGTAGGCCTTGCGGGTGATGACCGTGACGAGCGGGACGGTGGCCTCGGCGTAGGCGTACAGCAGCTTCGCGCCGCGCCGGATGATCCCGTTCCACTCCTGGTCGGTGCCGGGAAGGAAGCCGGGGACGTCCACGAAGGTCAGCACCGGGATGTTGAAGGCGTCGCACGTCCGGACGAACCGGGCGGCCTTCTCGGAGGCGTCGATGTCGAGCGTCCCGGCGAACTGCATCGGCTGGTTGGCGACGATGCCGACCGAGTGGCCCTCGACCCGGCCGAACCCGACGATGATGTTCGGCGCGTACAGCGCCTGGACCTCCAGGAACTCGCCGTCGTCCAGCACGTGCTCGATGGCGGTGTGCATGTCGTACGGCTGGTTCGGCGAGTCGGGGATGAGGGAGTCGAGCTCCGCGTCCACCTCGGAGGGGTCGACGGGCACGTCGAACGCGGGCGCGTCGGACAGGTTGTTCGACGGCAGGTACGACAGCAGCGCCTTGACGTACTCGATCGCGTCGTCCTCGTCCGACCCCTGGTAGTGGGCGACCCCGGAGCGCGCGTTGTGCGAGTGGGCGCCGCCGAGCTCCTCCATGGTCACCTCCTCGCCGGTGACCGTCTTGATGACGTCCGGCCCGGTGATGAACATGTGGGACGTCTGGTCCACCATGACGATGAAGTCGGTGATCGCGGGGGAGTACACGGCCCCGCCCGCGCACGGCCCCATGACCAGCGAGATCTGCGGGATGACGCCGGAGGCGTGCACGTTCCGCTTGAAGATCTCCGCGTACAGGCCGAGCGCGACCACGCCCTCCTGGATCCGCGCACCGCCGGAGTCGTTGATGCCGATCACCGGGCAGCCGGTCGTGACCGCGTGGTCCATGACCTTGCAGATCTTCTCGCCGAAGACCTCGCCGAGGGAGCCGCCGGAGACGGTGAAGTCCTGGCTGAAGACCGCGACGGGACGTCCGTCCACCGTGCCGTGCCCGGTGACGACGCCGTCGCCGTAGGGGCGGTTCTTCTCCATCCCGAAGTTGGTGGAGCGGTGCCGCGCCATCTCGTCGAACTCGACGAACGAGCCTGGGTCCAGGAGCGCGTCGATTCGCTCCCGGGCCGTCATCTTGCCCTTGGCGTGCTGCTTCTCCACGGCGCGCGCCGAGCCGGCGTGCACCGCCTCGTAGCGGCGCCGTTCCAGATCCGCGATCTTTCCCGCCGTGGTGTGGATGTCGTAGTCCACCGGGGGTTCAGGGGCTTCCGTCGCCATGCGCGCCAGGGTAACCGCCCGCTGATACCGCGCTCGCCGCCGGGGCCCGCTGACCGGGACGGACGCGGCTCGGGGGGAGGCGCGGCCCGGTGGGCAGGCGCCTCGCGGCCTCTCGTTACCCTTGGGCGGGTGGCTACGAAGACGCGAGACAACCTCCGGCAGGACATGCCCGAACCGCTGCGCCGCGACGTGCGGCTGCTCGGCGCCATGCTCGGCGACTCCCTCGTGGAGTACGGCGGCCAGGGGCTCCTGGACGACGTCGAACGGCTCCGCCACGCGGTGATCGCGGCCCGCCGCGGCGAGACGGGCGGGGACGAGGTCGCCGCCCTCGTCGACGCCTGGTCGCCGGAACGCGCCGGGCAGGTCGCCCGCGCGTTCACCGTGTACTTCCACCTGACGAACCTGGCCGAGGAGCACCACCGCATCCGGACGCTCCGGGAACGTGACACCGGCGGCGCCGTCGCCGGGTCGGTGGCCGCCGCGGTCGAGGAGATCCGCGCCGGGGGCGACGGCCGGCTCGACGCAGTCGTCGAGGGCCTGGAGTTCCGGCCGGTCTTCACCGCCCACCCCACCGAGGCCCGCCGCCGCGCGGTCGTCACCGCCATCCAGCGGATCAGCGACCTGCTGGCCCGGCTGAACGGCGACCCCGGCGCGAGCGAGCGCGAGGAGACCGAGCGCAGCCTCCGCGAGGAGATCGACCTGCTGTGGCGGACCGCGCTGCGCCGGGTCTCGCAGATGGACCCGCTGGACGAGGTCCGCACCGCGATGGCCGCGTTCGACGAGACGATCTTCCGGGTCGTGCCGCACGTCTACCGGTCCCTCGACCGCGCCCTGGAGGGCGACGCCGCCGGCGAGACCCTCGGCGCCCGCCCGCCGAAGGCCCGCCCGTACCTGCGGTTCGGCAGCTGGATCGGCGGCGACCGCGACGGCAACCCCCACGTCACCGCTCAGGTCACCCGGGACGCCGTCATGATCCAGGCGGACCACGTCCTGCGCGCCCTGGAGGCGGCGTGCGCCCGGATCGGCCGGGAGCTGACCGTCCACGAGTCGACCACCCCCGCGTCCGGCGACCTGCTGAACGCCCTCGCCGCCGCCCGCACCGCCCACCCACGGCTGGTCGGGGGGACGGCCAAGCGCTCGCCCGGCGAGCCGCACCGCCAGTTCCTCCTGCACGCCGCCGCCCGCATCTCCGCGACCCGCGAGCGCGACGCCGACCTCGCCTACTCCTCCCCGGAGGAGCTGCTCGCCGACCTGCGCACCGTCCAGGACTCCCTCGCCGCCGCGGGCGCCCCCCGGCAGGCCTACGGGCGCGTCCAGCAGCTCATCTGGCAGGTCGAGACGTTCGGCTTCCACCTCGCCGAGCTGGAGATCCGCCAGCACTCCGAGCTGCACGAGAAGGCCCTTGCGGAGGTCCGCTCGGGAGGCCCGCGCTCGGAGATGACCGAGGAGATCCTGGAGACGCTCCGGGTCATCGCCTGGATCCAGCAGCGGTTCGGCGTCCGCGCCTGCCACCGCTACATCGTGTCCTTCACCCGCTCCGCCGAGGACATCGCCAACGTGCACGCCCTCGCCGAGACCCTCGGCGGCGGCGCCCCCGTCCTGGACGTGATCCCGCTGTTCGAGACAGGCGAGGACCTGGAGCGCGCGCCGTCCGTCCTCGACGGGATGCTGGAGATCCCGGCCGTCCGGCGCCGCCTGGAGGACACCGGCCGCCGCCTGGAGGTCATGCTCGGCTACTCCGACTCCGCCAAGCAGCTCGGCCCGACCAGCGCCACCCTGCGGCTGTACGACACGCAGGAGGCCCTCGCCGCGTGGGCGGCCCGGGGCGGCGTCACGCTCACGCTGTTCCACGGCCGCGGCGGCTCCCTCGGCCGCGGCGGCGGGCCCGCCAACCGGGCGATCCTCGCGCAGGCGCCGGGCTCGGTCGGGGGCCGCTTCAAGGTCACCGAGCAGGGCGAGGTCATCTTCGCCCGCTACGGCCACGCCGAGATCGCCAAGCGGCACGTCGAGCAGGTCACCAGCGCCGTCCTGCTCGCCTCGACCGACGCCGTCCAGGACCGCGCCCGCGAGGCCGCCGCCCGCTTCCGCCCCCTCGCCGACAAGATCAGCGAGGCGGCCAGGGCCGCGTTCCGCGCCCTCATCGAGACCGAGGACTTCGCCGTCTGGTTCGCCCGGGTCAGCCCCCTGGAGGAGATCGCCCAGCTGCGCATCGGCTCCCGCCCCGCCCGCCGCAAGGCCGCCCGCGGCCTGGAGGACCTGCGCGCCATCCCGTGGGTGTTCGCCTGGACGCAGACCCGCGTCAACCTCCCCGGCTGGTACGGCCTCGGCAGCGGCCTCGCCGCCGTCTCCGACGACGGCCGCGACCTCGCCGAGCTCCGCGAGGCCTACGAGGCGTGGCCGCTGTTCAACACCCTCCTCGACAACGCCGAGATGAGCCTCGCCAAGTCCGACCGCGCGATCGCCGAGCGCTACCTGGCCCTCGGGGAGCGCCCCGAGCTCTCCGAGACCGTCCTGACCGAGTACGACCGCACCCGCCGCCTCGTCCTGGCGGTCACCGGCCACGACCGCCTCCTGGAGAACCGCAGGGTCCTCTCCCGCGCGGTCGAGCTCCGCAACCCCTACGTGGACGCCCTCTCCCACCTGCAGTTGCGGGCCCTGAAGGTGCTGCGCGCCGGCGTGCAGGACGACGCGGAGCGCGCCCACCTGGAGGAACTCCTCCTGCTGTCGGTCAACGGCGTCGCCGCCGGACTCCAGAACACGGGATGACGATGATCAGACCGGCCGCCCAGCCCGACCGCCCCCGCATCGAGGAGATCGTCGAGGCGGCCTACGCCCCCTGGGCCGAGATCATCGGCGCGCGCCCGATCCCCATGGACGCCGACTACACGACCCTGATCGCCGCCGGCCAGGTCTTCGTGACCGACTCCGGGGACGGCCTGATCGTCCTGATCCCCGAGGACGGCACCCTCCTGATCGAGAACGTGGCCGTGGACCCGGCCCGCCACGGCCAGGGCGTGGGCCGCACCCTCCTGGCCTTCGCCGAAGACCACGCCCGCGCTCTGTCCCTACCAAGCCTGCGCCTCTACACCAACGAGCTGATGACCCCCAACATCGCCCTCTACGAGCGCCTCGGCTACCAGGAGACGACCCGCGAGGACATAGGCGGCCGCAACGTCGTCCACATGGCCAAAGACCTCGCCCCGAACCCGGCTGAGAGCCCCTAGCGCTCTGGGACGTGCCGCGCCCCGACGCTCTTGGAGGGAACCAGAGCCGGGGCGCGGGTCGCCCGGCTCGTGACGGGGGTTCCAGGGGGTCGCCCCCTGGGAAAAGGCGTCTAGCCGCCCCAGTTGGGTTTGCGCTTTTCGTTGAAGGCGGCGATTCCTTCGCGTCGGTCGGCGGAGAAGGCGGCCGTGCGCCAGGCGTTCTCTTCGAGGTCAAGGGCGGCGTCCAGGGTGGTGCCGCCGCCCAGGCGCATGGCGCGCTTGGCGGCGCGGACGGCGGTGGGGGAGTTGCGGGCGATCACCTGGGCGATGCCGAGGGCCTCCTCGCGGGCGGTGCCCGCGGGGACGCGGCGGTCGGCGAGGCCGTAGGCGAGGGCCTCCTCGATGCCGAGGCGGCGGCCGGTGAAGACCAGGTCGGCGGCCCGGCCGGGGCCGAGGCGGCGCAGGGCGAGCTGGGTTCCGCCGCCGCCGGGCACGAGGCCGACGCTCACCTCGGGGAGGCCGAACACGGCCGACTCGTCTGCGACGATCATGTCGGCGGACAGCGCGAACTCGCAGCCGCCGCCGAGGGCGTAGCCGTGCACGGCCGCGACGACCGGCTGCGGGAGGTTCAGGACGCCGCCGAACGCGGCGCGGAAGACGGGGCGCTGCGCGAGGATCTCCTCGTCGGTCATCGCGTTGCGCTCCTTGAGGTCGGCGCCCACGCAGAACGCCTTCTCCCCGGCGGCGCTGAGGACCACCGCGCGGACCACCGCGTCCGCCGCGATCTCGGCGTACGCGTCCGCGAGGCGCCGGGCCATCGCGGTCGACAGGGCGTTGAGGGCCTCGGGGCGGTCCAGCACGATCTCCGCGACGTGCCCGTCGCGCCGCAGCGTCACACCATCCATAGGGGGCACCCTAACGAGCGCGGCCGCCGCGGCCGGACGCCGGTCCCAAGATCGAATTCGTCATGGGGTTGGATTGGTGGTGTGAGCGCATCACGGTATGGGGATCTCGGCCGGCCGCCGTTGCACGAGGCGGCGCTGCGGCGCGCGCTCGTGCGGGAGGGCGGGCTGTGGCGGGACGTCCGCGTGGTGGAGGAGACCGGATCCACCAACGCCGACCTCGCGGAGCGGGCGCGGGAGGGCGCACCGGAGGGGACCGTGCTGGTCACCGAGCTGCAGACGGCGGGCCGCGGGCGGCTCGGGCGGACCTGGACGGCGCCGCCGCGGTCGGGGCTGATGTTCTCGATGCTGCTGCGCCCTCGGCTGCCGGTGGCGCGGTTCGCCTGGGCGTCGTTGCTGACGGGCGTCGCGGTCGCCACCGCCCTCCGGCGGATGACCGCCTGGTCGCAGGCGGGGGAGGGGTTCCTCGGCGACGGCGGCGGCGACGGCGGCGACGAGGCCGGTGACGCCGCGGTGGACGTGCGCCTCAAGTGGCCGAACGACGTGCTGGTCGGGGACCGCAAGCTCGCCGGGATCCTCGCCGAGATGGTCGACGACGGGCTCGTGGTGGGGGTGGGGCTGAACGTGGGGCTGCGCGAGGAGGAGCTGCCGGTGCCGACCGCGACGTCCCTCGCGATCGAGGGCGCGCCGCACAGCGACCGGGCGCCGCTGCTGCGCGCGATCCTGCGCGAGTTCGGCACCTGGTACCAGGAGTGGACGGCGCTCGGCGGTGATCCGGAGACCAGCGGGCTGCGCACCGCGTACCGGGACTTGTGCTCGACCCTCGGCCGCGAGGTGCGGGTGGAGATGCCCGGCGGCGAGCGGCTGACCGGGACGGCGCGGGACGTGGACGAGGCGGGGCGGCTCGTGGTGGCCGGACCGGACGGCGACACGGCGGTCAGTGCGGGCGATGTGGTGCACGTCCGATGAACGGGACAGGACGATCCGGCATCCGGCCGCTGACGTTGATGCTGATCTGCGACGATATGTGCGGGTACCGATCCACGACGCCGCCGCCACGGCCCACGGCGGCTGCGGACTGAGGGGCGGATGATGGCGGCCGGATTGCCGGATCCGAAGGAGATCGAAGAGCTCCTGCTCGGAGGCGAGCTGCGGTACAACCGCGTCGAGGCGGTCCGCCTGTCCGGGGTGTCCCGGGACTTCGCCGGCCGGATCTGGCGGGCGTTCGGCTACCCGTCGATGCCGGACGAGACGATCGCCTACACCGAGGGCGACGTGGCGGCGCTGGACCGCCTCCGCAGGCTCGTCGATGACGGGGTCCTGGACGAGGACGGCGTGATCCGCCTGGTCAGGGCGTTCGGCCAGACGATGACCAGGCTCGCCGAGTGGCAGGTCAACCTGCTGCGCAGCATGCTGACGCAGGATCTGACCGAGACGCCGTCGGCGCAGGCGGTGGACACGGTGGTGGACATCGCCGAGAAGCACATCGGCGACTTCGAACCGCTGGTGCTGCACGCCTGGCGGCGGCAGCTCGCTGCCGCGGGGACGCGGGCGCTGGCCGCGGCGGCGAGCCGGGAGAACGGCGATTCCGCGGGCCGGCCGATGACCACGGTCGGGTTCGCGGACATGGTCTCCTTCACCCAGGTCAGCCGGGAGCTGGAGGAGATCGAGCTGGCCCGCGTGGTGGAGTGGTTCGAGGAGACCGCCGCCGACATCATCGCCTCCTGCGGCGGCCGGCTGGTGAAGACGCTCGGCGACGAGGTGCTGTTCAGCGCGGGGACGCCGGAGATCGGCGCGGAGATCGCGCTGACGGTGGCGGCGGCGATCCAGGACGAGACCGAGGTCCCGGACGTGCGGGTCGGCGTCGCCCACGGGCCCGTCCTGCCGCTGATGGGCGACGTGTTCGGCACGACCGTGAACCTCGCGGCCCGGCTCACCTCCCTCGCCCGGCCGGGCGCGGTGGTGATCGACGCCGAGCTGGCGGCGTGCCTGGAGAAGGCGCCGGGCTACGAGGTCACGCGGATCGTCAAGCGCCCGGTGCGCGGCCTCGGCATCGTCCAGCCGTACGTGCTGCGCAGGAGCGGCGGGCGGGCGACGTAGGGCTCAGACGGGGCTCGGGCCGCCCTCGCCGGGCGAGTCGGTGAGGCGCTGCAGGTAGTTCTGCTCGCCGAGGGCCTGGACGAGGCTCAGCTCGGTCTCCAGGTAGTCGATGTGCTCCTCCTCGTCGGCGAGGATGTCCTCGAAGATCCGGGCGGAGGTGACGTCGCCGCGCGAGCGCATGAGCTCGATGCCGGGCCGCAGCCGGGCCACGGCCTCCATCTCGACCTCCAGGTCCGCCTTGAGCTGCTCGACGATGGTCTGCCCGATGCGCAGGGTGCCGAGCCTCTGGTAGTTCGGCAGGCCCTCCAGGAACAGGATCCGGTCGGTGAGCCGCTCCGCGTGCCGCATCTCGTCGAAGGACTCGTCGCGGGTGTGCTTGGCGATACGGGTGAAGCCCCAGTTCTCCTGCATCTTGGCGTGCAGGAAGTACTGGTTGATCGCCGTGAGCTCGGCGGTGAGCTGCTCGTTCAGCAGAGCGATGATGTCGTTGTCGCCTTCCATGGCCCCATGCTTCCATGCCGGACCGGATCCGGGACAGTACCTATTCGCACACAGTGCGTTCCGATATAGAAACGGACGGTAAGGAAAGGGGCGTTCAGGCGGCGGTCGAGGAGGCAGGGGCGCTGCCGCCCACCCCGTGCACGACCTGCGCGGGAGCGGGAAGCGGCGAGCTCGCGAGGGGCGCCTCGGGGACGGCCGCCAGGGCGTGCGGGCCACCGGCCAGGGCGTCCGCCAGGGCGGTGGAGTCGCGGTACTCGCTGACCATCGTGTGGATGCGCTTGGTGCACAGCCCGCAGCCCGGCTTGAAGCCGCAGGCCGCCTTGACGGCCTTGGCGGTCGTGCAACCGCTCGCCATGCAGCCGTGAACGTCGTCCTCCGTGACGGCGTTGCAGATGCACACGTACATTCCGGTGGGAGACCTTCCGTGCGGCTCGTCGTCTTCGCAGCGTGCCCCACCGGCACCGGTAAGGGCGCCCTCATTAAGGTAAGGCTCCCCTAACGTAACCCACTGATGTCCGTTCTGGCCAGTGGGGTCCTGATCGGTGTGATCTATCCCCTAGGGGGAAGAGCTTCGGGGGTGCGGCCGGCGGTACGTGCGCGGTCGGGCGCGCGGCGCCGCACCCTACGAAGGGCGGAACAATTGGCTCAGGTTTGGCCGGGTGACGCCTACCCCCTGGGGGCCCGGTTCGACGGCGCGGGGACGAACTTCGCCGTCTTCTCCGAGGTGGCCGAGAAGGTGGAGCTGTGCCTGTTCGACGGACCGGCGGGCGACGGTGAGGAGACGCGGCTGACGCTGCCGGAGGTGGACGCCTTCGTGTGGCACGGCTACCTGCCGGGCGTCATGCCGGGACGCCGGTACGGGTTCCGCGTGCACGGCCCCTACGATCCGCCGCGCGGGCTGCGTTGCAACCCCGCGAAGCTGCTGCTCGACCCGTACGCGCAGGCCGTCGAAGGACAGGTCGACTGGGACGAGGCGTGCTTCGGGTACGACTTCGGCGACCCCTGGTCGCGCAACGACGCCGACTCGGCGCGCCACACGATGCGGTCGGTGGTGGTCAGCCCGTACTTCGACTGGGGGGACGACCGCCCGCCCCGCACCCCCTACCACGAGACGGTGATCTACGAGGCGCACGTCAAGGGGCTGACCGCCCGGCATCCGGACATCCCGCCGGCGATGCGCGGCACGTACGCGGCGCTCGGCCACCCGGTGATCACCGACCATCTCCGCTCGATCGGGGTGACGGCGGTCGAGCTGATGCCCGTCCACCAGTTCGTCCACGACGACGCGCTGACGAGCCGCGGGCTGCGCAACTACTGGGGCTACAACACCATCGGCTTCTTCGCGCCGCACAACGAGTACTCCTCGTCCGGGCACCGCGGCGAGCAGGTGCTGGAGTTCAAGGCGATGGTGAAGTCGCTGCACGCGGCCGGGATCGAGGTGATCCTGGACGTCGTCTACAACCACACCGCCGAGGGCAACCACCTCGGGCCGACGCTGTCGTTCCGCGGCCTCGACAACGCCTCGTACTACCGGCTCACGGAGGACGACGCCCGCTACTACATGGACACCACGGGCACCGGCAACAGCCTGCTGATGCGCAGTCCCCACGTCCTGCAGCTGATCATGGATTCGCTGCGGTACTGGGTGACCGAGATGCACGTGGACGGGTTCCGCTTCGACCTCGCCGCGACGCTGGCCCGCGAGCTGCACGCGGTGGACCGGCTGTCGGCGTTCTTCGACCTCGTCCAGCAGGACCCGGTGGTCTCGCAGGTCAAGCTGATCGCCGAGCCGTGGGACGTCGGGGAGGGCGGCTACCAGGTCGGCAACTTCCCGCCGCTGTGGACGGAGTGGAACGGCCAGTACCGGGACACGACGCGCGACTACTGGCGCGGGCAGCCGGGCACGCTGCCCGACTTCGCCTCCCGGCTGACGGGCTCGTCCGACCTGTACGCCGACGACGGCCGCCGCCCCATCGCCTCGATCAACTTCGTGACCTGCCACGACGGCTTCACGCTGCACGACCTCGTCTCCTACGACGGCAAGCACAACGAGGCCAACGGGGAGGGCAACCGGGACGGCACCGACGACAACCGGTCGTGGAACTGCGGCCACGAGGGCGCGACGGACGACCTGGACATCATCTCGCTGCGCGAGCGGCAGAAGCGCAACTTCCTGACCACGCTGTTCCTGTCGCAGGGCGTGCCGATGCTCCTGCACGGGGACGAGATCGGCCGGACGCAGCGCGGGAACAACAACGCCTACTGCCAGGACGGCGAGCTGTCCTGGGTCGACTGGACGGGTCTGCGCGACGACACGTTCTTCGACGAGCGCGGCCCGCTGCTCGACTTCGTCCGCCGGTTGTCCGCGCTGCGCACCGAGCATCCGGTGTTCCGGCGGCGCCGCTTCTTCCGCGGCGGCGACGACGGCTCCAAGCGCACCCGCGAGGGGACGATGCCCGAGGATCTGCCGGACCTCGTCTGGTTCACGCCCGGCGGAACGGAGATGACCGGCGGGGACTGGTCCGCCGGCTTCAACAAGTCGCTGACCGTGTTCCTGAACGGCGACGCGATAGGCGAACCGGACCGGCGCGGACGGCAGGTCAGGGACGCCTCGTTCCTGCTGCTCGTCAACGCCCACGACGGGGACCTGGCGTTCGCGCTTCCGCCCGTGCTGTACGGGCAGATGTGGATAAAAGTGCTCGACACCGCCGACCCGCTGCTCGCCGAGGAGGAGTCGCCCGTCGTGAAGTCCCGCGAGAACGTGCCGGTCGGCGCCCGCTCCATCCAGGTCATGCGCCGGGTCTGAGGCAGGGATGACGCAGATGGACGACGACACGCAGACGGAGGGCGCGCCGGCGGACGACGGCACGCAGGCCGAGCCCGTCCCCGAGGAACCGCTTCCCGTCGCCGAACCCCCCGAGGAAACCGTGTCCGAGGACCACAGGCCCGAACGGGCGGAGACATCCGAACACGTGGACAGGGGCGTCCCGGAGGAGGACGCCCTCGCCGCGCCGCCGACCGGCACCTACCGCCTCCAGCTCCGCGGGACGCCCGAGGAGCACTTCGGATTCGCCGACGCCGCGGCGCTGGCCCCCTACCTGGCGGCCCTCGGCGTGTCGCACGTCTACCTGTCGCCGGTCCTGCAGGCCGCGCCGGGCTCCACGCACGGCTACGACGTCGTCGACCACTCCCGGCTGTCGGAGGAGCTGGGCGGGCCCGAGGCGTTCGGCGCCATGGTGACCCGGTTCCGGGCGCACGGCCTGCGGGTGCTGGTGGACGTCGTCCCGAACCACATGGCGATCCCGGAGCCGGCCGAGCTGAACCTGCCGTTCGCGGACGTCCTGGCGGAGGGGCCGCGGTCGCGGTTCGCCGGGTGGTTCGACATCGACTGGGAGGCGGGCGGCGGGCGGATCGTGCCGCCCGGCGAGGGCGAGCCCAACTACCGGCGCTTCTTCGACATCTCCGGCCTGATCGGGCTGCGGCAGGAGGACGCCGAGGTCTTCGAGCGCACGCACGCGCTGCTGCTGAACCTGGTCCGGGACGGCCTGGTGGACGGGCTGCGCGTCGACCATCCCGACGGGCTCGCCGACCCGCGCGGCTACCTGCGGTGGCTCTCCGAGGCCGCCCCGGACCGCTGGCTGCTCGTCGAGAAGATCACCGAGGGGGAGGAGCGGCTGCCGCCGGACTGGCCGTGCGCGGGCACCACCGGCTACGACGCGCTCGGAATGATCGGCGGGCTGTTCCTCGACCCCGCCGGGGAGAAGCCGCTGACCGACTACTACGTGTCGCTCACGGGCGCCCCGGCCGGCTTCGAGGAGGTCGAGCGCGACGCCCGGATGCACGCCGCCACGCACGGCCTCACCCCCGAGATCGGGCGGCTCCAGCGCGTGCTCTACCGGGTCGTGGGCGAGCGCCGTCCCGGCCTTGAGCGGGCGCTGGTCGAACTGCTGGTCGCCATGCCCGTCTACCGCGCGTACGTCGTGCCCGGGGAGGACGCCCCCCAGCAGGCCGTGGACATCGTGAACGAGGCCGCCCGCCGTGCGCGCGCACACCTGCCGGAGGACATGCACGGCGACCTGGAGGTCATCGTGGATCTGGCCCTCGGACGCGGTGAGCGCACTGACGCCGAGTTCATCGTGCGGTTCCAGCAGACGTCGTCCCCGCTCGCCGCCAAGGGTGTGGAGGACACGGCGTTCTACCGGTGGAACCGCATGGCCGCGCTGAACGAGGTCGGCGGTGCGCCAGGGCGGTTCAGCGTCGGCCAGGCCGACTTCCACTCGTTCTGCATACGGCTTGCCCGCGACTGGCCGTTGACGATGACGACGCTGTCCACGCACGACACCAAGCGCGAGGAGGATGTGCGCGCCTGGCTGGCGGTGTTGTCGGAACTGCCCGCGGAGTGGGCCGCATCGGTGGATCGGTGGCGGAACTGGGGTCCCGGCACATCACCCTTGGAACCGGACCTGGAATACCTGTTCTGGCAGACGCTCGTCGGTGCGTGGCCGCTCACCATCGGACGACTGGAGGAGTTCCTCACCAAGGCGATGCGCGAGGCCAAGACGCGCACTTCCTGGGCCGAACAGGATCCCGACTACGAGGAGGCCGTCCTGAAGTACGCTCGCGGCGTCCTGGCCGATCCGGACCTGGTGACCGACATGACGTCGTTCGTCGCGAAGCTGACCCCGTACGCGCGCGTGAACACGCTCGGGCAGAAGCTCGTCCAGCTGGCGATGCCGGGCGTCCCGGACGTCTACCAGGGCTGCGAGATGACGGGCCTGTCGCTGGTCGACCCCGACAACCGGCGGCCGGTCGACTACGGGCGGCGCCGCGAGCACCTGTTCCGGCTCGACACGGGGCGGCAGCCGAAGGAAGTGGACGACGAGAAGCTGCTGGTCACGTCCCGGGCGCTGCGGCTGCGCCGGTCCCATCCGGAGTGGTTCGGCCCCGGTTCCCGGCATGAGCCGGTCACCGCGCGCGGGCCCGCCGCCGACCACGTCGTGGGGTTCGCCCGGGGCGAGGCCGTCGCGCTGGCCACCCGGCTCCCCGTGGGCCTGGAAGGCCGCGGCGGCTGGAAGGGCACGCGTGTGGACGTCCGCCGCCAGGGGTGGCGGGACGTCCTGACCGGTTGCACGCACATGGGCCCGATCCTGGACGCCTCGCGTGTGTTCGAGCACCTTCCCGTCGCGCTGCTCGTCCCCCGGGAGATCGATCGGTGAGCACCCGTTTCGAGGTGTGGGCCCCGGCCGCCGGCCGCGTGGACGTCGAGGCCGGCGGCGCCCGTCACGCCATGGAGGCGCGGTCTTCCGGCTCGGTGTCCTCCGGATGGTGGGAGGCCGACGTCGAGGACGTCTCTCATGGGACGGACTACGGGTTCGTCTTGGACGAGGCGGACGAGGTGCTGCCCGACCCCCGTTCGCCCTGGCAGCCCAACGGCGTGCACGGGCGGAGCCGCGTCTACGACCACGGACGGTTCGCCTGGACCGACCAGCACTGGCACGGCCGCCCGCTCGCCGGCAGTGTCCTGTACGAGATGCACGTGGGCACGTTCACGCCCGAGGGGACGTTCGACGCGGCGACCGAGCGGCTCGACCATCTGGTGGCGCTCGGCATAGACGCCGTGGAACTGCTGCCGGTCGCGTCTTTCCCCGGCGATCACGGCTGGGGTTACGACGGAGTTCACCTTTGGGCGCCGCACGAGCCCTACGGCGGTCCAGACGGTCTGAAGCGTTTCGTGGACGCCGCCCATGCGCGCGGCCTGGCCGTCGTCCTGGACGTCGTCTACAACCACCTGGGGCCGGACGGGAACCGCCTGGGAAGCTTCGGCCCGTACTTCACCAGCGCCCATGCCACCCCTTGGGGCGACGCCGTGAACTTCGACCAGGAAGGGTCGGACGAGGTCCGCGCGTTCGTCGTCCAGAACGCGCTGATGTGGTTGCGCGACTACCACTTCGACGGGCTGCGCCTCGACGCCGTCCACGCCATCACCGACCACGGCGCGGTCCACCTCCTGGAAGAGATGGGACGCGCCGTGGCTGCGCTTTCGGCCCATCTTGGCCGGGAACTGTTCCTCATCGCCGAATCGGACCTGAACGACCCGCGCCTGGTGACGTCCAGGGAAGCGGGCGGATACGGCTTGGACGCCCAGTGGAGCGACGACTTCCACCACGCCCTGCACGCGGCGCTCACAGGGGAGAGGCAGGGCTACTACTGCGACTTCGGCTCCCTGGAAACGCTGAAGAAGGCTTTCACCGGGGCGTTCGTTCACGACGGGACGATGTCGACCTACCGGGGGCGGCGCCACGGCCGTCCGGTGAATGTCCGGGAGACGCCCGCGCACAGATTCCTCGGTTTCCTGCAGAACCACGACCAGGTGGGCAACCGCGCGGCGGGCGACCGCATCGGCGCCCTTCTGCCGTCCCCCGGCCTGCTCAAAGTCGGTGCGGCGCTGCTCCTGCTCGGGCCTTTCACGCCCATGCTCTTCATGGGCGAGGAATGGGGAGCGACGACCCCGTGGTGCTACTTCACCGACCACCAGGACCCGGAACTGGCACGCGCGGTCAGCGAGGGACGGCGGCGCGAGTTCTCCCGGCACGGCTGGAGCGGCGAGGTCCCCGATCCACAGGCTGTGGACACGTTCCGCCGGTCCGTCCTCGACTGGGCCGAACCGGACCGGCCGCCGCACGCCGACCTGCTCGGATGGCACCGCGACTTGATCGCGCTGCGCCGCTCCCGCCCCGAACTGAACGACCCCCGGCTGACCGCGACGACGGTCGAGACGCACGAGGGGGCGGACAACGGGACGGACAACGGGACGGCCGGTGAGGCGGACGATGTCGCGGCGCGCCGGCTGACCGTGCGGCGCGGCTCGGTGTGCGTGGCGGCGAACCTCGGCGACCGGCCCGTCCTGGTTCCGTTGCCCGGTCCCGGCGGGGCCGCCCCGGGGCTCCTGCTCGCGTCGGATCCGGCTATTCACCTCGACCCGGTCGGTCTCGGCGATTCCGGAACGGCGTCGGTGGTGCTGCCGGGCGCCTCGGTCGCGGTACTCGACCTGGCCGGGGTCCGAGCACTGCGGGCATGATACGGCCTACCTCCCGATCGCACCCGAAAAGGGGTGTTCGTGTATGTACTACGAGTGGCAAACCGCAGGTCAAGAGCGCGGCGGCAGCCGTGCAAAGGTCAAGATTGGTCATACGATCGGTTCATGACCTCAGTACTGCTCGCCGAGGACGACACGTCCATCTCCGAGCCTCTCGCCCGCGCGCTGCGTCGCGAGGGGTACACCGTCGAAGTCAGTCCCGACGGCCCGCAGGCGCTGGAGCGGGCGCTCGGGGGCGGCGTGGACCTGATCGTCCTCGATCTCGGCCTTCCCGAACTGGACGGCCTTGAGGTGGCCCGCCGGGTGCGGGCCGAGGGGCACGGCGTGCCCATCCTGATCCTGACCGCCCGTGCCGACGAGGTCGACACCGTCGTCGGACTGGACGCGGGCGCCGACGACTACGTGACCAAGCCGTTCCGGCTGGCCGAGCTGCTCGCGCGGGTGCGGGCTCTACTGCGCCGGGGCAGCACCGAGACTCCGATCGTCCAGGGGGTGCGGATCGACGCCGAGTCGCGCCGCGCCTGGATGGGCGACCAGGAGCTGCAGCTCACCACCAAGGAGTTCGACCTGCTGCGCGTCCTCGTGCGGGACGCGGGCAAGGTCGTGACCCGCGAACAGATCATGCGCGAGGTGTGGGACACCAACTGGTGGGGTTCCACCAAGACCCTCGACATGCATATTTCCTGGCTACGCCGCAAGCTCGGCGACGACGCCGGCAGTCCCCGCTACATCACCACGGTGCGGGGCGTCGGCTTCCGGTTCGAGCGCGGCGACTAGCACCGGCCGCCGCGGCCCGGCGGGACGCCGGGGGCCTTCCCGAGAGGCCCCCGGGGCGCGTGCCGCACGGTCCGCGGCCCCACCCTCGAAGGAGCCCTGATGAGGCGCCGACTGCTCCTGTCGACGCTCGCGGTGGCGGTGGTCGCGCTGCTCCTGCTCGGCATACCCCTCGCCTACGCCGCACACAAGCTCGTCTACGAGGAGGCCGGCCGGTCGCTCGACCGGGAGGCGTCCTCCATCGCCGGCGGCGTCGGCTACAGCCTGGAGGCGCGCCAGCCGGTGACCCCGGCGGTCCTCGCCCGGGAGTACCCCGGCCGGCACGTCTCGATCACGTTGCCGGACGGCCGGACGCTCACCGCCGGGCCGCAGCGGCGCGGGCGCGTCCTGTCGTCGACGGCCGTGCACGGCCGGGTCCGGGTGCGGGTGTCGCGCCCGGAGGCCCAGGTCCGCGACGCCGCGCTGCGACTGCTCCTGCTCGTCGGCAGCCTGGCCCTGCTCGGCGTGGCCGTCACGGTCTGCCTGGCGATGGTGCAGGCCCGCAGGCTGACGCTGCCGCTGGTCGACCTCGCCGAGACCGCCGACCGGCTCGGCAGCGGCAACGCCCGGCCGCGCCCGCGCCGCTACGGCATCCCCGAGGTCGACCGGGTCGCCGAGGTGCTGGACCGCAGCGCCGTCCGCATCACCGACCTGCTGGTCGCCAGCCGCGAGTTCGCGGCCGACGCCAGCCACCAGCTCCGCACCCCGCTGACAGCGCTGTCCATGCGGCTGGAGGAGATGATCGAGGCGGCCGACTACCCCGACGTCGTCCGGGAGGAGGGCGCGGCGGCGCTCGCGCAGGCCGAGCGGCTCGTCGCGGTCGTCGAGCAGCTGCTCGCCCGCGCCCGGCACGACCGGACCGGCGGCGCCGTCCCGTCCCCGATCGACGAGATCATCGCCCAGCAGGTCGAGGAGTGGCGGCCGAGCTTCCGCAAGGCCGGCCGGGACGTGCGGATCATCGGCGAGCAGGGCCTCGTCGGCATGACCAACCCCGAGGGCCTCTCCCAGATCGTCGCCACGCTCCTGGAGAACTCCCTGACGCACGGCGCCGGCATCGTGACCATCCACACCAAGCCGGGCGCGAGCTCGGTGGTGGTCGAGGTCGGCGACGAGGGCGAGGGGATCCCGTCGGAGCTGGAGCCCCGCATCTTCGAGCGCAGCGTCTCCGGGGGCCTCGGCACCGGCCTCGGCCTCTACCTGGCCCGCTCCCTGGCGGTGGTGGACGGCGGGCGCCTGGAGCTGATCCAGTCGCGTCCCGCGGTGTTCGGGGTCTTCCTGCGCCAGGCCGCCGAGGTCCGGCTGGCCGCCGAACGCGTGGTCATGGGCCCCGCCTGAGAGCCGGCCGGGCTCCGGTCAGATCTCGGCGTAGTCCTCGGCGGTGCGGTCGAGGGGGTGCGCGAGCCGGGGCGCGGGGCCCGGGGCGGTGGCGCGGGTCGCGCCGGGGCCCTCGGGGGCGGGCTCGCCCGCGGGGGCCTCCGGCAGCCCGGACGCCGGATCGACGTGCGGGGCGCTCGCCGGCAGGAACACCCACTTCTTGTAGGACCAGAAGCGGAACAGCGTCGCCACCCCGGTGCCGACGACCAGCGCGATGTTGAAGAAGACGGCGCCGTCCAGCCCGAGGACGTAGTGCGAGAAGCCGATGAACAGCTCGGTGATCACCAGGCCGACGCCGTTCAGCGCGAAGAACAGCACGTACTCGCGGCCGAGGCCGGTGCGGTCGCGGTGCCGGAACGTCCAGTAGCGGTTGGCCAGGTAGGAGAACGTCGTCGCGATCACCGTGGCGACGCCGTTCGACGTGAGCGGGCCCACCCCCAGGCCGGTGTGCAGGCCGTTGCCGATCGCGAACGTGATGACGAACGCGATGGCGCCCACGCTGCCGAACTGGGCCAGT
Source organism: Actinomadura sp. NPDC023710 (assembly GCF_040639875.1). NCBI lineage: Bacteria > Bacillati > Actinomycetota > Actinomycetes > Streptosporangiales > Thermomonosporaceae > Actinomadura > Actinomadura sp. NPDC023710. The sequence goes on along the minus strand of NZ_JBFAGB010000053.1, from coordinate 4,028 downwards.
TCCCGCACGAGGTGCGCGAAACGCCGGTGGATCTTGGCGACCAGGCTCACGAAGCGAAACCGTCCTTCCGGGCTTGCACTGTGGGGCGCGGCCGGCGGCCGGCGACTGCGGGGGAGGCACCACGAGGATAGACGCCCGTGGCCCCCGGGACGTCGGAACATGAACGTTTCACGCTCACGCCCCGTTCCGTGCCCATTGCCGAGCCGCCCACACACCGTTGATGATCCTCACGCACCTTCGACGCGGACGCCGCGTGATTCGTTCGCCCGTCCGCCCGATAGCCTTTCGACGTGAAGGTTCGTGAGATGCCCGTGGTCGGGATGGCGGGCGGAGGGCAGCTCGCAAGGATGACCCAGCAGGCCGCGATCGCGCTCGGCGTGCCGCTGCGCGTGCTCGCCGGGGCGCCGGAGGAGTCGGCGGCCCGGGTCGTCTCGGACGTGCGGGTCGGCAACGACCGCGCGCTCGACGACCTGCTGGCGTTCGCCCAGGGCTGCGACGTGGTGACGTTCGACCACGAGCACGTCCCGGGGCCGCACATCCAGAAGCTGGAGGCCACGGGCGTCCCGTGCCGGCCCGGGTCGGCCGCCCTCGCGCACGCCCAGGACAAGCTCGTCATGCGCGAGCGCCTGTCCGAGCTGGGCGTTCCCTGTCCCGCCTACGCGCCCGTCCCGTCGCCCGAGCCGCGGGCGTTCCTGGAGGCGTTCGGCCGCGAGCACGGCTGGCCGCTGGTCCTGAAGTCCACCCGCGGCGGCTATGACGGCAAGGGCGTCTGGGTCGTCGGCGACCTTGCGGAGGCCGAGGTCGCCGAGCGGCTGCAGGCCGAGGGCGTCGACCTGATGGTGGAGCAGCACGTCGCCTTCGGCCGCGAGCTGGCCGCGCTCGTCGCGCGCTCCCCCTACGGGCAGGGCGCCGCCTACCCGATCGTGGAGACCGTCCAGGAGGGCGGGATCTGCACCGAGGTGATCTCGCCCGCCCCCGGCCTGTCGAAGGACCTCGCCGCCGGCGCGCAGAGCCTCGCCCTGCGCGTCGCGGACGAGCTGGGCGTCGTCGGCCTCCTCGCCGTCGAGCTCTTCGAGACGGACGGCGGCCTGCTGGTGAACGAGCTCGCCATGCGCCCGCACAACTCCGGGCACTGGACGATCGAGGGCGCCCGGACGTCGCAGTTCGAGCAGCACCTGCGGGCCGTCCTCGACCTGCCGCTCGGCTCCACCGAGCCCACCGCCCCGTACACGGTGATGGCCAACGTCCTCGGCGGCGACGACCCGGACGTCTACCCCCGCTACATCCACGTGATGGCCCACGACCCGGGCGTCAAGGTGCACATGTACGGCAAGGAGTCCCGTCCGGGACGCAAGATCGGCCATGTGACCGCGCTCGGCGCCGACCTCGCCGAGGTCCGCGAGCGCGCCCGGCACGCCGCCGACTACCTGCGCTGGGGCCCCGCCATGAAAGATCATCAGTGAGCGAGTTCGAGGGGAGGCGCGCGTGAGCGACCCGGTCGTCGGCGTGGTGATGGGGAGCGACTCGGACTGGCCCGTGATGGAGGCCGCCGCCCGGGCGCTGGAGGAGTTCGGCGTCCCCTACGAGGCCGACGTGGTGTCCGCGCACCGCATGCCGCACGACATGATCGCCTACGGCGAGGACGCGGCGGCCCGCGGCCTCCGCGTGATCATCGCGGGGGCGGGCGGCGCCGCGCACCTGCCGGGCATGCTGGCCTCGGTGACGCCGCTGCCGGTGATCGGCGTGCCCGTCCCGCTGAAGTACCTGGACGGGATGGACTCGCTGCTGTCGATCGTGCAGATGCCCGCGGGCGTCCCCGTCGCGACGGTGGCGGTCGGCGCGGCCCGCAACGCGGGGCTGCTGGCCGTCCGGATCCTGGCCGCCTCCGACACCGACCTGCGGGCCAAGATGACGGTGTTCCAGCAGGACCTCTACGGGCAGGCCAAGGCGAAGGGCGCGCGGCTGCGAGAGCGGCTCTGAAGCGCGCTCGCCGCCGCGGGACCGCTCAGCGCCGCAGCGCCCACTCGACGGCGGGGCAGCGGTCCATGACGACGTCGAGCCCGGCGTCCCTGGCGCGCCGGGCCGCCGCCTCGTCGATCACCTGGAGCGGCAGCCACACCGCCTTGGCGCCCGCCGCGATCGCCTCGTCCACCGCCTGCCCGGCGTGCTCGGCACGGCGGTAGACGCCCACCACGTCCACCTCGGAGGCGTCCGGGACGTCGGCGAGGGAGGCGTACCCCTTCTCGCCGAGCACCTCCCGCGCCGCCGGGTGCACGGGGATGATCCGCTTCCCGCGCTGCTGCATCAGCCGCGCCTGGCTGTGGACCTCCCGCTCCGGGTTGTCCCCGAGGCCGACGAAGGCCCACGTCCTCGACTCGTTCAGCAGGCGGCGGATCACCGCCTGGTCGGCGAAGTCAGTGGTCATGTCCGCCACAACGCCGCCCGCGGCCGCTTTAGTTCCGCTTTGGATCCGCGTCAGGGACGTCCGAGGGCCCGGTAGTTCCACCCGGCCGCGCGCCACAGTTCCGGGTCGAGCGCGTTGCGCCCGTCCACGATGTTGCGCTCCGCCACGGCCTCGGCGACCGTGGCCGGGTTCATGTCCCGGAACTCCGCCCACTCCGTCAGCAGCAGGACGGCGTGCGCGTCCTGGACGGCCGACATCGCCGACTCGCCGTACTCCAGCGTCGGCTGGGCGCGGCGCGCGTTGCGCATGGCCTGCGGGTCGTAGACGGTCACCCTGGCGCCCTGGGCGCGGATGGAGGCGGCCACGTCCAGCGCGGGGGAGTCGCGCACGTCGTCGGAGTTCGGCTTGAACGCGGCGCCGAGGACGCCGACCGTCCGCCCGGCGAAGGAGCCGCCGAGCAGCTGCCGGGCGAGGTCCACCATCCGGATCCGGCGCCGGATGTTGATCTCGTCGACCTCGCGCAGGAAGGTCAGCGCCTGGTCGGCGCCGAGCTCGCCCGCCCTGGCCATGAAGGCCCGGATGTCCTTCGGCAGGCAGCCGCCGCCGAACCCCAGCCCCGGGCCGAGGAACTTGCCGCCGATCCGGTCGTCGTAGGACAGCGCCTCCGAGAGCTTCGTCACGTCCGCGTGCGCGGCCTCGCACACCTCCGCCATCGCGTTGATGAACGAGATCTTGGTGGCGAGGAACGCGTTCGCCGACACCTTGACCAGCTCGGCGGTGGGGAAGTCGGCGGTGATGAAGGGCGTCCCCTCGGCGATCATCGTCCGGTAGACCTCGCGGAGCACCTTCTCGGCGTGCTCGGCGGCGCCCTGCTCGGGGGGCAGCCCGATCACGATCCGGTCGGGGTGCAGGGTGTCCTGGACGGCGAAGCCCTCGCGCAGGAACTCGGGGTTCCACGCGAGCACGGCGTCCTCGCCCGCCGGGGCCGCCTTGGCGAGCGCCTCGCCGAGCCGCGCGGCCGTCCCGACCGGCACGGTCGACTTGCCGACGACAAGGCTGGGCCGCTCCAGCAGCGGCGCCAGCGACGCGATCGCGCCGTCGACGTAGGTCAGGTCGGCCGCGTACTCCCCGGCCTTCTGCGGGGTCCCCACGCACAGGAAGTGGACGTCGCCGAACTCCGCGACCTCCTCGTAGGACGTGGTGAAGCGCAGCCGCCCGGTCTCCAGCCCCCTGCGCAGCACGGGTTCGAGCCCCGGCTCGTACACGGGCAGGTCGCCGGCCGAGAGCCGCGCGATCTTCTCCTCGTCCACGTCGAGACCCAGTACCTCGAAACCCAGGTCGGCCATGCACGCCGCGTGGGTCGCGCCGAGGTAACCGGTTCCGATGACCGTCAGCCGGTGGGACAAGGCCTGCTCCTCTCCGTTCGCTGTCGCCGACTAGCGGCCTTATTGGACACGTGCCCGCTGCGGGCGGGTACCCGCGTCGCCGGCCATTGCCTACTGGCCGGTAGCATCGGCGCCATGGATGCTGACTTTCCCTCGTACGCGCCGTCTGAGGAGCATGAGCTGTTGCGGCGGACGGTGCGTGAGCTGGCCGAGGCCAAGATTGCTCCTTTCGCGGCGGA
>NZ_JBFAGB010000052.1:0-63320 GCF_040639875.1 Actinomadura sp. NPDC023710 | reverse complement strand
GGCGGCCGGCCCGCAGAACCACTGGTTCTACCTGCTGGCCGAGGGCTCGAACCCGACCAACGGCAACCCGACCAGCCCGACCTGCAACAGCTCCACCGTCACCGGCATCGGCATCCAGAAGGCCGGCCAGATCTTCATGGGCGGCCTCAGCCGCAAGGTGACGAGCTGGAGCCACGCCCGCGCCCGCGTCGAGACGATCAACGCGGCGCTGCAGCTGTTCCCCGGCTCGGCCACCGAGTGCAACGCGGTGAAGGCGGCGTGGAGCGCGATCAGCGTCCCCGCGCAGAGCGGCGAGGCGTCCTGCGGCACCCAGCAGAACGACTTCACGGTCACGCTGAGCCCCGGCTCGGGCAGCGCCCAGGCCGGCGGGACGGCGACCGCCACGGTCGGCACCCAGACCACCGGCGGCAGCGCCCAGCAGGTCTCGCTGTCGGCGACGAGCAGCCCGTCCGGCCCCACGGCGACGTTCTCCCCGGCCACGGTCACCTCGGGCCAGTCGTCCACGATGACCGTCACCGTCCCGGCCGGGACCGCTGACGGCACCTACAGGCTGACCGTCCTCGCCGACGGCGCGTCCGTCGACCGCACGGCCACCTACACGCTGACCGTCGGGCAGGGCCAGCCCGGCACCGTCTACTCCGACGACCTCGAGTCCGGGACGGGCTGGACGACCAACCCGAACGGCACCGACACCGCCACCGCGGGCCGCTGGGAGCGCGGCACCCCGCAGCCGACCAGCTACTCCGGCACCAACCTGCAGCTCGCCGCCGCGAGCGGCAGCGGCGCCCTCGTGACGGGCGCGGCCGCCGGAACCGACGCGGGCACCTACGACCTCGACGGCGGCGTCAGCAGCGTCCAGTCCCCGGCGATCAGCCTGCCGAGCGGCACCCTGTCGCTGAAGTTCTCCTGGAACTTCGCCTACCTCAACAACAGCACGACCGAGGACTACCTGCGCGTCCGCGTCGTCGGCGCGAACGGGTCGAGCACCGTGCTGAACCAGGGCGGCGCCGCGGCCAACAAGGCCGGGGCGTGGCAGACGGCGACGTACGACCTGTCCGCCTACGCCGGCCAGTCCGTCCGCATCCTCGTCGAGGCGGCCGACAACGGCACCGGCAGCCTCGTCGAGGCCGGCATCGACAACGTCTCCATCACCAAGGCCTGACCGCCCCCCGCCCGCGGCCCGTGACGGGGCCCGCTCCCCCGTCGCGGGCCGCGCCCTACCTGGAGGAACGCATGAGATCGCGCATGATCGCGACCTTGGGCGCGGCGGCCCTTGCGGCGTCGGCCCTGCTCGCCCCGTCCGGCGCGTCGGCCGCGCCCGCCACGCTGGCCGCGCCCGACATCCCGCTCGCCAACGTCAAGGCGCACCTGTCCCAGCTGCAGAGCATCGCCACCGCCAACGGCGGCAACCGCGCCCACGGCCGCACCGGCTTCCGCGCCTCGATCGACTACGTGAAGGGCAAACTGGACGCCGCCGGCTACCAGACCAGCGTCCAGTCGTTCACCTACAACGGCGCCACCGGCTACAACCTCATCGCCGACTGGCCCGGTGGTGACACGAACAACGTCCTCATGACCGGCGCGCACCTCGACAGCGTCACCGCCGGCCCCGGCATCAACGACAACGGCTCCGGCTCCGCCGCGAACCTGGAGATCGCTCTCACCATCGCCCGCGAGAAGTACGCGCCCAAGCGGCACCTGCGGTTCGGCTGGTGGGGCGCCGAGGAGCTCGGCCTCGTCGGCTCGACCAACTACGTCAACAACCTCGCCTCCACCGAGCGGTCGAAGATCAAGGGCTATCTGAACTTCGACATGGTCGGCTCCCCCAACCCGGGCTACTTCGCCTACGACGGAGACGGCTCCAGCGGCAGCGGCGGCCCCGCCGGGTCCGCCGAGATCGAGCAGACGCTGCGCGCCCACTTCCAAACGATCAACGTGCCCGTCCAGGACACCGCGTTCGACGGCCGCTCCGACTACGGGCCGTTCATCCGGTACGGGATCGCCGCCGGCGGCCTGTTCACCGGCGCCGAGGGACGCAAGACGACCCAGCAGGCGCAGCTGTGGGGCGGCCAGGCAGGCGTCGCGTTCGACCGCTGCTACCACTCGTCCTGCGACACCACGTCCAACATCGACGACACCGCACTCGACCGCAACTCCGACGCCATCGCGCACGCCGTCTGGACGCTCGGCGGCGACGGGGGCACCACGGAACCGCCCGGCGACACCGTCTTCACCGACGACCTCGAATCGGGCACCGGCTGGACGACCAACCCGAACGGCACCGACACCGCCACCGCGGGCCGCTGGGAGCGCGGCACCCCGCAGCCGACCAGCTACTCCGGCACCAACCTGCAGCTCGCCGCCGCGAGCGGCAGCGGCGCCCTCGTGACGGGCGCGGCCGCCGGAACCGACGCCGGGACCAACGACCTGGACGGCGGCGCCACCACCGTCCAGTCGCCCGCGATCGCGCTGCCGGCCGGCTCGAAGACCCTGTCGTTCTCCTGGTACCTCGCCCATCTGAACAACAGCTCCACCGACGACTACCTGCGAGTGCGGGTCGTCGGGCCGAACGGCTCCACGACCGTCCTCGACCAGACCGGCGCGGCCTCCAACCGTGCCGGCTCCTGGCAGACGCAGACCGCGGACGTCTCCGCCTACGCCGGCCAGACCGTCCGCATCGTCGCCGAAGCCGCCGACGCCGGTACCGGCAGCCTCGTCGAGACCGGCCTGGACAACCTCAAGATCACCAAGTAGCCGCAGGCAGGGGGCCGGTTTCAGAGTTTTCCACGGCCCCGTTCACACCATTGAAAATCCAGTGGCGGATGGATTCGTTGACACCCGGCCACCCGCCGCGATCCACTCGAAAGAGCCCGACCCCCACCCCCAAGGGCCGTTCACCGGCGACCGCACGGGACGAATCTCGGCCCGGCCCGTGCACCGCAAGAAGAGACGGGGCCCGCCCCCCGCCCAACGCCCCCTCTGGCTGTGCCAGAGGGGGCGTTTCTTGTTTATTGCAGTGCCCTCCTCCTTCGGGCCTGGCGGCCCTCCATCGTCGGGCACTGCGGGCGATCGCTGGCATCGCTCCGGCTCGCCTTGCGGCTCGCTTCGCGATCAGATTCTTGCTTCGCTCGAATCTGCCTTCGGACGCGATCGCGATGGTGAGGTTGTTGCGGGGTTGCGCTGTGGGCTGAGGTTGTTGCCATGGCGGGTGCTGATTGAGCCTGCGCGATCAGGTCTTGCTTCGCTCGAATCTGCCTTCGGACGCGATCGCGACCATTCCGGTTGTCGCGGGGTTGCGCAGCGGGCTGAGGTTGTTGCCATGGCGGGTGCTGATTGAGCCTGCGCGATCAGGTCCTGCTTCGCTCGAATCTGCCTTCGGACGCGATCGCGACCATTCCGGTTGTCGCGGATTGCTGTGGTGGCTGGGGTTGCTGTGTCCGGGGGTGCCGATGGGACGTCGCGCGCTCGGTGCGATCTGTCGGTGGGGGCGGGCACACTGAAGACATGTGCCGCAGTATCAAAACGCTTCGACCGCCTTACTCCGACGACGTCACCGATGAGGACGTGCGGGCGGCGGCGCTCCAGTATGTGCGGAAGATCTCCGGCTTCCGGGCGCCCGCCTCGCACAACGCGGAGGCGTTCGACCGGGCCGTGGAGGAGATCGCGCGGAGCACCGCCGCCCTTCTCGATTCGCTGCAGGTGCGGGGGCGCCGTTAGCTCTCGGCGGCGACCAGCTCGGCGATCTGGACGGTGTTGAGCGCCGCGCCCTTGCGGAGGTTGTCGCCGGAGCAGAACAGGGCGAGGCCGTTCTCGACGGTCTCGTCGCGGCGGATGCGGCCCACGTAGGTCGGGTCCTGGCCGGCGGCCTGGAGCGGCGTCGGGACGTCCGAGAGGACGACGCCGGGCGCGCCCGCCAGCAGCTCGCTCGCGCGCTCGGGGCTGAGCGGACGCTCGAACCGGGCGTTGACCTGCAGGGAGTGACCGGTGAAGACCGGGACGCGCACGCAGGTGCCCGACACCTTCAGGTCCGGGAGCTCCAGGATCTTGCGGCTCTCGTTGCGGAGCTTCTGCTCCTCGTCGGTCTCGGCGAGACCGTCGTCGACGATCGAGCCCGCCATGGGGAGCACGTTGAACGCGATCGGGCGCACGTAGACCGACGGCTCGGGGAAGTCCACGGCCGTCCCGGAGTGGGTCAGCCGGTCGGCCGTCTGGACGGTCTTGGCCGCCTGGTCGTGCAGCTCGGCGACGCCGGCGAGGCCGCTGCCGGAGACGGCCTGGTAGGTGGAGACGACGAGGGCGGTCAGCCCGGCCTCCGCGTGCAGGGGGCGCAGCACCGGCATCGCGGCCATCGTGGTGCAGTTCGGGTTGGCGATGATGCCCTTGGGGCGCTGCGTCGCGGCGTGCGGGTTGACCTCCGCGACGACCAGCGGGACCTCCGGGTCCATCCGCCAGCCCGAGGAGTTGTCGATCACGACGGCGCCGGCGGCGGCCACCTTCGGGGCCAGTTCCCTGGACGTGGTCTTGCCCGCGGAGAACAGCACGATGTCGAGGCCGCTGTAGTCGGCGGCCGTCGCGTCCTCGACGGTGATCTCGGTGCCGTTCCACGGGAGCCTGCGGCCCGCGGAGCGCGCCGAGGCGAAGAGCCGCAGCTCGTCGACCGGAAATCCTCGTTCGGCCAGGATCTCGAGCATCTTGGCCCCGACCTGTCCGGTGGCCCCGACGATGCCGACTCTCATGCCGCTCCCTCATGTAGATCGTCCGACCGGGCGAGTCTGCCCAGCTCGGATGCAGGACGTCCAGTGAATAACCCTACGCGGAGGGTTCAAGCAACGCTTAACGGAAGGCGTCCAGCCCGGTGACGGCCTTCCCCAGGGTCAGCAGGTGAACCTCCTGTGTGCCCTCGTAGGTCAGGACGCTCTCCAGGTTGTTCATGTGCCGGATGACCGGGTATTCGAGCGTGATCCCGTTGGCGCCGAGGACGGTCCGGGCCTCGCGGGCGACGTCCAGCGCGGCGCGGACGTTCGCGAGCTTGCCGAACGAGACCTGCTGCGGGGTCACGTTCCCCTCGTCCTTGAGCCGCCCGATGTGCAGGGCGACGAGGCCCGCCTGCCCGAGGGCGACCTCCATCCAGGCGAGCTTCTCCTGCGTGAGCTGGAACGACCCGATCGGCTTGCCGAACTGCTCGCGGGTCTTGGCGTAGTCGACGGCCGCCTCGTAGCAGGACCGCCCGGCCCCGACGGCGCCCCACAGGATCCCGTACCGGGCCTCCGAGAGGCAGCCGAGCGGGCCCTTCAGGCCCTTCACGCCGGGCAGCATCGCCGACTCGGGCAGCCGCACACCGTCCAGCACCAGCTCGGAGGTGACCGACGCCCGCAGCGACAGCTTCCGGTGGATGTCGCTCGTCGTGAACCCCGGGGTGCCCCCGGGGACGAGGAAGCCGCGGATCCCGTCGTCGGTGCGCGCCCACACCACCGCGACGTCGGCGATCGACCCGTTGGTGATCCACATCTTGGCGCCGTCCAGCACCCAGTCGGCGCCGTCCCGCGTGGCGCGGGTGAGCAGGTCGCCGGGGTCGGAGCCGCGGTCGGGCTCGGTCAGCCCGAAGCAGCCGATCGCCTCCCCGGCGGCCATCCTCGGCAGCCACGCGTTCTTCTGGTCCTCCGACCCGTACTTGTGGATCGCCGCCATCGCCAGCGAGCCCTGGACGGACACGAAGCTGCGCAGCCCCGAGTCGGCCGCCTCCAGCTCCCGGCACGCCACCCCGTAGGCGACGGCGCTCGTCCCGGCGCAGCCGTAGCCCTCCAGGTGCATGCCGAGCAGGCCCAGCTTGCCGAGTTCGGGCGCCAGCTCGCGCGCGGGGAACGTCCCGTCCTCGAACCAGGTCGCCAGGTGGGGCGTCACCTTCTCCGCCACGAAGGCGCGCACGGTGTCGCGGACCATCCGCTCCTCGCCGGTGAGGCGGTCGTCTACGCGCAGCACGTCCATGCGGGGTCTCCTCCGTCCGGGGCCGTCCGCGACGAGGGTACGTCGGAGGCCCGACCCTGACCGGGCAGGGGTCCAATCAGGGATGAATCAGGGCGAATCCGGATGTCAGAGTTACCTTCCGCTGGGCATGATCGAGGGCATGGACATGGACAAGACCACGGGCAGGCAACTCCGCCGCACGCACGAGGGACGCATGATCGCCGGCGTGTGCTCCGGCGCCGGCCGGTTCCTCGGCGTCGACCCCAACCTCATCCGGCTCGGCCTGGGCATCTTCACGATCTTCGGCGGCGCCGGCATCGCGCTCTACGCGATCGCGTGGCTGCTCATCCCCGAGGAGGGCGCGCACAAGTCGGTCGCCGAGGACCTGTTCAAGAAGGCGAGCGACTCGCCGACCGTCCAGGACGCGGTGCAGAAGACGAAGGACGCGGTCAACAAGAACCGCACCCACGCCTAGGACGCCGGGATGCCGGACAGTTCGTCGCCGCCCCCGGCGGAGGGGGTGACGATGACGGGCTCGGCGTGCTCGCGCGTCCCGGCGATGACGCCGCCGCGGACCTGGTTCCAGCCCAGGGTCAGTATCGCGGCGGCCGACAGGCCGAGGACGCCGGCGAGCGCCACCACCGTCTCCGGCCCGAGCACCTGGGCCGCGGCGCCGCCGACGAGGATGCCGACGCCCTGCCCGGCGAGGATGCCGGACTGGGCGAGCCCGAACGCCTGCCCGCGTCCCGCCGCGGGCACCGCCCCCACGAACGCGGTGTTGGCGGCGAGCTGGTAGGCGCCGCCGACACCCGACAGCGCCCACAGCGCGACGACGCACCACAACGGCGGATGCGCGCCCGCGCCGATCAGCGGCAGGCACGCCAGCATCGACATCCACCCCATCACGTGAAGCCGCTTCGCCGGACGGACGAACCGGCTGAACAGCAGCGAGCCCACCACCATCCCCGCCGGCATCGCCGCCAGCAGCAGCCCGGCCGTCACCGCGCCGCCCCCGAACGTCGCCGCGTAGGGGACGGCCAGGCCCTCGGGGATCACGTAGAACGCGCACAGCCACGCGAACAGGACCAGCGACCGCAGCACCGGATCGCCGAACACGAGCCGCACGCCGTCGCGCGTCCCGCGCCACAGCCCGAGCGACTGGGGCTCCCTGCGCCGCTGCGCGGGCCGCCGCCGGAGCCCGCCGATCAGGACGACGGCGGACGCGCCGAACGTCAGCGCGTCCAGGCCGAGCGCCTCGTACGTGCCGACGACGGCGACGGCCGCGCCGCCCACGAGGAAGCCCAGCACCTGCGTGATCTGCTGGGTGACGCTCGCGATCGCCGACCCCGCCACATATCGGTCGCCTTCGAGTACGTCCGGCATGACGGCGGCGCGGGCCGCGGAGAAGGGCGTCCCCAGGAGCACCGTCAGGAACACGAGCCCCGCGAGCCCCGCGACCGGCATCGGCACGAGCGCCATCACCGCCACCAGCCCGGCCCGCAGGACGTCGCAGACGACCATGACCGTCCGGCGCGGGAACAGGTCGGCCAGCCCGGACAGCACGGGCCCGCCCACGATCGGCGGGATGTAGGTCAGCGCGTACATCAGGGCCGTGAGCAGCGTCGAACGCGTGTGGTCGTAGACCAGGACGGCGAGCGCGACCTGCGCGAGCTGGTCGCCGACGAACGACAGGGCCTGCGCGAGCCAGAGGGCGCGGAACTCACCCACCGCGAACACCTCGCGGTAGGTCGCCTGCTCATCCGGCGGACGACGATGCCGGCCGGTCTGCCTTCCCGCCACGCACGCTCCAGTTCAGCCCGCCCGGTGCCGGGCGCCCTCCCCTATTAACTCACGCTGCGTGGCAGTCGCGTGACCTACAGTGCGCATTTCCCGGATCAATATCCGAGTTCGTGCAGCCGCTCGTCGTCGATCCCGAAGTGGTGCGCGATCTCGTGTACGACTGTTATCCGGACTTCTTCCACCACGTCCTCCGCGGTGTCGCATATCCGGAGGATCTCGTGGCGGTAGATCGAAATGTGATCGGGCAGGACGGCCCCGTACCAGTCGCCCCGCTCGGTGAGGGGGACGCCCTGGTACAGGCCGAGAAGGCCGCGCTCCGGCGCATCGTCCTCGACGACGATGACGACATTGCGCATGTGCGCGGTCAGCTCGGGCGGCACACTGTCGAGGGCCTCCGCCACGAGGTCCTCGAACGCCTCTCGCGACAACTCCATCACACCGATCATTCTGCTCGACAGAAGGGGAACACGTGCCCAAGGTCCGCGCCGCGTCGACCCAGGCCTTCGCCGCCCTGCGCGCGCAGGCCGCGCGCGCCCGCGCCGCCTGCTCGCCCGTCACCCGCCGCGCCCGGCCCGTCCTCGGCAGCCGCTGGACGCGGTTCTCCCTCGTCGTCATCGTCGGGCTCGCCGGAGGCTACCTCGGCCTCCTCGCCGGCGGCAGCTACGTCACCCCCGTCGGCCCCGCCGACGTGCAGCTCACCCTCCACCCGTCCCTCCACGGGGGGACGACCCTGAAGCTGCCCCCGCTCGGCGCCCTCCAGCTCGACACCCACGGGGGCCCCGTCTCCCTGGAGGCCCGCCTCACCGACCTGCGTCCCGACCAGGCCAAGAAGCTGATCGAGGACGAGACCGAGCTCGACCGCCTCACCGACCAGATCGCCGGCCAGCTCCGGCACGGCCTGGCCGAGCTCCTCCTGCGCGCCGTCCTGATCGGCCTGGCCACGAGCTTCGTCGCGTCCCTCGCCCTCTTCCGCTCCTGGCGGCGCGCCCTGCTCGGCCTCGGCTCCGCCGCCGCCGGCCTCGTCGCCGTCACCCTCATCACCTGGGGGACGTTCAATCCCCAGTCCATCGCCGAGCCCCGCTACACCGGCCTGCTCGCCAACGCCCCCCAGGTCGTCGGCGACGCACGCAGCATCGTCGAGCGCTTCTCCGCCTACCGCGCCCAGCTCGCCCGGCTCGTCGGCAACATCTCCGAGCTGTACGCCACCACCTCCACCCTCCCCACCTACGAGCCCGACCCCTCCACCATCCGCGTCCTGCACGTCTCCGACATCCACCTCAACCCCGCCGCCTGGAACGTGATCAAGTCCGTCAGCACGCAGTTCAAGGTCGACGTCATCGTCGACAGCGGCGACCTGATGGACCACGGCAGCAAGCCCGAGGACAAGTTCGCCGACGAGATCTCCGGCCTGAAGGTCCCCTACGTCTACGTCCGCGGCAACCACGACTCCAAGGAGACCCAGAAGGCCGTCGAGCGGGAGAAGAACGCCATCGTCCTGGACGGCGCGACCCGCGAGGTCGCGGGCCTGCGCATCTACGGCCTCGGCGATCCCCGCTTCACCCCCGACAAGAGCACCCGCGACGACTACGTCGGCGCCGACCAGCTCCGCGCCGAGGGCCTCCGCCACGCCGACGAACTCCGCAAGTCGGGCAAACTCCCCGACCTCGTCCTCACCCACGACCCCACCGAGGGCGAGGGATTCTCCGGCGCCGCCCCCATGGTCCTCGCCGGCCACACCCACGCCCGCTCGACCAAGCTCCTGCCCACCGGCACCCGCCTCTTCGTCCAGGGCTCCACCGGCGGCGCGGGCCTCCGCGGCCTCGAACACGAGGAGCCCACCCCCATCGAGCTGTCCGTCCTCTATTTCAGCCGCGCCAGCCACCGCCTCCAGGGCTGGGACGACCTCCGCCTCGGCGGCCTCGGCCTCACCTCCGCCCAGATCGAACGCCACCTCGAACCCGCCCCGGACCGCGCCGTCACGCCCCAGCCCCCGGCCGCGTCCCCACCCGCGTCCCCGACGTCCCCGTTCCCCTCGGAGTTCCCGTCCGACTGGCCGTCCCGCACCCCGTCCCCCACCACCACCCCGTCCCGCACCCCCTCTCCGGGGTAACCGATTGCACGCCGCCCCGCCACGTCCTCTAGACTTGGCGAGTCAAGTGGCGCCCATCTCCGCCACCACGGGCCCCCTTCGTCTAGCGGCCTAGGACGCCGCCCTTTCAAGGCGGTAGCGCCGGTTCGAATCCGGTAGGGGGTACCACCACCGATAGGTGCAGGTCTCGCACCACTTTTCACCCGCCCCGCGTATGGGGGCGGCGGTCATCCACCGGCGGCCGCGTCGGTCTCCATCGTCCTGTGGCACGCCGGCGAGCTCTTGACGGCCCGGTCGAGCCTGCCCGCCGACGGGTCGGCCCGGCGGCCGGGGCCGCCGGGCCGAGGGGGATCCGTCAGGCCTTCGGAGTGCCGAGGGCGACGGGGAGGGAGAGCGGGCCGACGGTGAAGAAGGACGGGGAGTAGGGGATGTCGCCGGGGTCGATGCCGAGGCTGAGGTCGGGGAACCGCCGGTACAGCGTGGCGAGTGCCAGCCGGCCCTCCAGGCGGGCCAGCGAGGCGCCGATGCAGTACCGGGGGCCGTGGCCGAAGCCGAGGCGCGCGTTCTGCTCCCGGGTGATGTCGAACCGGTCCGCGCTCGCGCCGTGCTCAGCCGGGTCGATGCCGCTCGCCTGGTAGACGACGCCGACCGCCTGGCCCTTGGGGATGTGCACTCCGGCGACGGTCACATCCTGCGCCGTGAAGCGGAAGCTGGTCATCATGACCGAATGGCGGTAGCGAAGGGTCTCCTCGACCACGTCGTCCCACCGGTCCTCGGCCTTGGCCAGTTCGAACTGGTCGGGGTTCTGGGCGAGCGCCACGATGGCATGGCCGAGCAGATGGACGGTGGTCTCGTGACCGGCGACGAGCATCAGCCACAGCACGCCGACCAGTTCCTCGGTGGTGAGCCTGTCGCCCTCGTCACTGGCCTGCACCAGGCCGGAGGTGAGGTCGTCGCCGGGGTTCCGCCGCTTGCGTTCCACCAGGTCGTGCAAGTAGGCCTGAAGAGCGTTCTGGGTCGCGAAGGCCTCCTCCGGCGGCGTCGTGTGCGCCAGCAGGGTGGCGGTCCAGTTCCGCATCCGGGACCGGTCATCGGCGGGGACGCCGAACAGCTCGCAGATCACCCACATCGGGAGCGCCTCGGTGAAGGCGGGAACCAGGTCGACGCCGTCGCCGGCGGCCGCCACGTCGTCGAGCAGGGTGTCCACGATCTGCTGGACGCGCGGCTCCAGCGCCTGGACCCGCGCGGGCGTGAACGCCTTTCCGACCAGGCCGCGCAGGCGCCTGTGGTCGGCGCCGTCCTTCGTGGACAGGTGACCCCCCTGGACGATGGCGCGCAGCGGCCAGTCCTCAGGGATCGTTCCGTCGTGCAGGGCGGGCCAGTGTTCGGGATCCCGCAGGAAGGTCTTGTTGTCTCCGGCGAGGATCTCCTTTACCGCGTCGTGGGTCAGTGCCAGGTACGCGGCGACGCCACCGGGGAATTCCACCTCGACGACAGGGGCGATTTCTCGTAGCCGGACGCAGGTGTCGAGTGGGGCTTCGTCTGCGGCGGGGAAGGAGGGCAGGAGGGGTGACATTCGATCCAATCCGGGGGTGTGGGAGCGGGATGGGACTTACGAGGGTTGTCCTGTTTCGCGGCACGGCGCCGAAGCGCGCGGACGAGGCCCGTCACGCAGCCGTGGACGCGCCGCGGGCCGTCGCTCGCGTCCCGCGGCGCGGGGCCGCGGTCCTGACGCCGCCGCGCGGGCACCGGGCGGCGGGCGCGCTCAGCGCTGGGACACGGTCCTGGCGAGGACGTGCTGGACCATGGTGATCAGCACCAGCTTGGCCGACTCCCGGCTTCGCACGTCGCACAGCACCAGCGGCACGTCCTCGTCCAGGTCCAGCGCGATCCGCACGTCCTCGGGGTCCTTGCGCTCGGCGCCCTCGAAGCAGTTCACCGCGACCATGAAGGGGGTGCGGCGGTCCTCGAAGTAGTCGACGGCGCCGAAGCAGTCGGCGAGGCGGCGCACGTCGGCGAGCACCACCGCGCCGACGGCGCCCAGCACCAGTTCGTCCCACATGAACCAGAACCGCTGCTGGCCCGGCGTCCCGAACAGGTACAGCACCAGGTCGTCGGGGAGCGTGATCCGGCCGAAGTCCATGGCCACGGTGGTACTGGTCTTGCCGTCGACGCCCGTGGTGTTGTCGACGCCCACGCTCCGGTCGGTGAGGATCTCCTCGGTGCGCAGCGGGCGGATCTCGCTGATCGACCCCACCATGGTCGTCTTGCCGACCCCGAACCCGCCGGCGATGAGGATCTTCGCGGCGGTCAGCTGACCGCCGCCGGTGCCGGCAGCGCCCGGCTCGTGGACGGCGGTGTCAGAGTGCACGTAGTCCATTCAGCAACTTCCTTAGTACGAGCTCGTCCGGGACGTCGCCGGTGGGAGTCGGTTTCAGCACCCTGAGCACATTCTCGTCGCGCAGGTCGTCGATCAGGACCCGCACGACGCCGACGGGCAGGTTGACCTCGGACGCCAGGTCGGCGAAGGTGATCGGCCGCTGGCAGATCGCCAGCAGCCTGCGGTGCTCGGGGTCGAGCCGCGCCCGCCGGGAGACCGGCACGCCGGTCGCCTCCAGCACGGAGATCAGGTCGAGGCTGTCGTTGCGGAGCCGCGTCCGGCCCCGCGTGACCGTGTAGGGGCGGACGACGGGTCCCGCGTCCGCGTCGAGCCATCGGTCACTGCTCACCCGGTCTCACCTAACGCTCGACCCCGACAGCCGGGGAATGACCGGCGGCCGCTCGGCGAGTCCCTCGGCGAGTTCGGTCATCGCGTACACGACCGCACCCGCGTCCGCGTCCGGGGAGCTCAGCACGGCGAGGCACGCCTGCTCCCCGGCCGACACCATGAACACCAGCATCGAGTCCATCTCGATGACGCTCTGCATCAACTCACCGCCGTCGAACCGCCGGCACGCGCCGCGGGCGAGCCCCTGCACGCCCGCCACGAGTGCCGCCAGATGCTCGGAGTCCTCCCGGCCGAGGCCGGAGGAGCAGGCCACGACCAGCCCGTCTCTGGACAGCAGGACCGCACCGCCCACCAGCGCCGCGCCGCCGACCAGGCGGTCGAGGAGCCGGCGCACGTCCTCGGAGGTGATCGCGGGTTCCATCATCGCTCACCCTCGTCGTTCCGTCCGCCGGGCGGGGCCGGCGGCGGCTCGGCCCGCCCGCGCCGCCATCCGCTCTGCATCGAGGCCATGACCGAGCGGGCCCGCTCCGGCGAGCGCGCGTCCTGCCCGGAGGGCTTCTTCTCCTCCTGGGCGGGCGACGCGGCGTCGAGCAGCTGCGGGGCCAGGTTCGCGCGGCGCACGCGACGCGGCATTCCCGCATGGGTGTTCGCGGTCGTGGGCGCCGTCTGCGCGGGCTGCTCGGCGGACGCTGGCGCGGCCGTGCCGGGCGGCTCGGGCGGCGGCGGCATGCCGAACGGGTCCTGGTCACCGCGGGTCTCGGTTCTGCCGACGCGGTGTCGTCCAACGGAGTCCATCGCATACTCCTGGGTGTCGCGGCCGATGTTGTCCCGAGGGTCGGAAGCCGCCGGCGGCACGGTCCCGTCCGGAACGGTACCGGCCGGGGCGGTCGCAGGTACACCCGCCTGACGGGTGTCGGTGTCGTCCGCGCGGCCGGCCCGGTCCGCCGACACGACGAGCGAGCGCGGCAGGAGCACGATGGTCTTGAGGCCGCCGTAGGAGTTCGGCTCCAGCGCCACCTTGATCCCGTGCCGGTGCGCGAGGGTCCCGACGACGAACAGCCCGAGCTGGTCGCCGTTGGTCAGATCGAACTCCGGCTCGCGGCCGAGCTGCTCGTTGACGGCCGCCAGCTTGTCCGGGCTCATCCCCAGGCCGCGGTCCTGGATCTCCACCACGAACCCCTGGCCCACCAGCCCGGCGTCGATCTCGACCGGCGTGTTCGGCGGCGACAGGACGGTCGAGTTCTCGATCAGCTCGGCCAGCAGGTGGATGATGTCGGCGACGGCGGAGCCGATGATGGCCTCCTCCGCCGTGCTGACCACCTCGACGCGGGCGTAGTCCTCGATCTCGCCGATGGCGCCGCGCAGCACGTCCAGGATGCCGACCGGGTGGCGCCAGCCGCGACCGGGCGCGGCGCCGGACAGGATGATCAGACCCTCGGCGTGCCGCCGCATGCGGGTGGTGAGGTGGTCGATGGCGAACAGGTCGGCCAGCGCGTCCGGGTCGGAGGCCTTGCGCTCCAGCGTGTCCAGCATCGCCAGCTGGCGGTGCAGCAGCGACTGGTTGCGCCGCGCCAGGTTCTGGAACACCTGGTTGACCGCGGCGCGCAGCTCGGCCTGGCCGACGGCGGCCTGAACGGCGGTGCGCTGCACGGACGAGAACGCCGCCGCGACGTTGAACACCTCGGCCGTCCTGCCGACCTCCAGCGGCGGGGCCTCCGCCGCCACGTCGACCTCGTGCCCGCGGCTCAGCCGACGCACGACGTCGGGCAGCCGCTCCTCGGCCAGGGCGCGCGCGGTGCGCTGCAGGCCCAGCAGGTCGCGGCTGATGCGGCGGCCGAAGCGGAGCATGAGCAGCGCCGTCAGGACGATCGCGACCAGGCCGACGGCGCCGATGACGGCGAGGCGCAGCAGGGTCTCGTCAGAGGTCTTCTTGGCGTCCTCGGCGCCCAGCGCGCGCGACTTCCCGAGCGCACCGTCCACCGCGCCGATGGACGCCCCCGCGGCGTCCTTCCACATGGCCGGGCTGACCTGCAGCCTTGCTCCGGGAGGGGTCGCCAGGATGCCGTCCTCCACCGCGGTGAAGGACGTCACGGCGGGGGACGACAGCGCCTGCCGGAAGGGAGCGGCGGTGGCCCGCTTGAGCTGGGAGAGGCTCGAAGTCTCCAGGAACCGCCGCTCGTACACGAGCTTGCTGATCGCGGCGTGCTCGCCGGCGGTCATCCGGCCGCCGTCGCTGAGCACGCCGCCCACCAGCGCCACCTCGCGCCCGAGCAGCTCGATGGCGCGCGACATGTTGGCCAGGTGGTACGACTGCTGGAGGCCGTCGCCGGCGACCAGCACGTTGATGTACTGGAAGTGCGCTTCGAGGACGTCGTTGTAGGCGTTGAACGCCTCCAGCCTCGTCATCGCGCGGGAGTCGACCTGGCTCCGGAGAACCTTGATCCGGTTGAGCTTCCCCATCAGCACCGAGAGCCGCTGCTTCATCGGGCCGGTCAGGGTGGCCTGGAACTCGTCCGAGCGCACGGCCTTGTTCATCTGCACGATCGTGCCGTCCATCTTCGTGCGGACGGCGTCCATCGACGTGCGCGGCAGGAGGGTGTTGCGGCTCAGCCAGACGACCGACTCCTGCCGTTCCTGGGCCAGGGTCACCAGCAACGGCTGCGCGGCGCCGCCGTAGATCTCGTTGGTGGTGTCGAGGTTGCGCTGGTTGATGGCTTCGGACGCGGTGCTCTGCGCCGCGAAGGCCCACAGCGTGACCAGGGAGATCATCGGGATGATGATCAGGCCGGAGAGCGAGAACCGGATCGAGCGCCTGCGGCGCGAGCCCTTCACCGGGCGGACCGGCCGAGGTCGGCGCGGATGTGGCTGATGAGCTCGGTCATGGGTGGTGTCGTCTCCCAGACTTGGTGATGCACCGGACAGCCGAATCTCGTGTCACCGTAGCCACCGACTTGATCATTTGTCCGAGATTCTGTGGATCTTGCCGACCGTTCGGTGGAATCATGTGCCGACGTTCGGTGACCCCTGACGGTCAACGATGTCTCGGAAGAGGGGAACTCACGTGACGCCGCTGCGGGACGAATCGACCGACCGGCTGGACTGGCTGATCGACGGGCTCGTCAAACGCGTGCCGCAGGTGACCAGGGCGGTGGTGCAGTCGGCGGACGGGCTCCTCATGGGGGCGTCCGCCGGCCTGAGCCGGGAGGACGCGGAGTACCTGTCCGCGCTGGCCGCCGGCCTGCAGAGCCTGGCGCAGGGCGCGCGGAGCCAGTTCGACGCGGGGGAGGTGCATCAGACGATCATCGAGATGCGCAACGCGTTCCTCTTCGTCACCGCGGCGGGCGAGGGCGCCTCGCTGACCGTGCTCAGCGACGCCAGCGCCGACCCGGCGCAGATCAGCTACGAGATGACCCTCCTCGTCGGCCGAGTCGGCGACCACCTCGCCTCCCGCCCCCGAAACCACACCGGCGCCTGAACCCGGTCGCGCCGCCCAGCACGAGGGGGCGGCCAGAGCTCGGCCATCCGTACACCGGCGTTCCCCACGCCCGTGTTCCAGATGCCGCCGACCATGCCCGGCGCCGTCCCGGCGACGATGGCGTCGAAGACCGGGGACCCGGCCTCGCGGACCTCACCGGCGACCCCGCGGCCCTACTCGACTCGGGTGTTCCATTCCGACCCCGCACCGCCGCCCGCACTCAGCCGCCCGGCAGTGAATCCCGGATTCGGGAAAGGGGCGGATAGCGGGTGCGGAGATCTCGGCCCTATCCGGCTGCCCACCCGAACTGCAACCGGACGAGCGGCCGCAGCACCGGCTCCCCGGTGAATATGGTGCTCATTTTCGCGACCGCCGTTCTGGTAAGATTGCGGTGCAACATATAACTGAAAAGCCTCCCGGCTCTTCAGTCGTTCCGCGGAAGCGGGCGCGAAAAGGGCCGGGGACATGTTCCGGGATCCCTTTGCGCGCCCCAACAAACAAGGGGTTCCCGTGAAAAGGAAAAGTTGGCGCCCGCGAGAGTTCCTCGCAGGCGCCCGCAGGCATCTGGAGACGCTGTCAAGCGATCTCCGTGCGGCGGACAAAAAAGTGCTCATGATGGTCACGGCCGCGAATGCGGCGGGCCTCGCCAACGGCTACATCCTGGTGCTCGTGGGCGTGACCAAAAACGTGGGGCCGATCACGACGTCTTGCGTCGCGGTGCTCTTCGGAACGCCGGTCTTCTGGTTCTTCTTCAGGCCGACGCTGCGAAGTCGCTGGGACGTATGGATGCCGTCCATCCTCCTGGGCCTCGCCATGGGGGCGAACAATCTGGCC
Source organism: Actinomadura sp. NPDC023710 (assembly GCF_040639875.1). Taxonomy (NCBI): domain Bacteria; kingdom Bacillati; phylum Actinomycetota; class Actinomycetes; order Streptosporangiales; family Thermomonosporaceae; genus Actinomadura; species Actinomadura sp. NPDC023710. The sequence continues at coordinate 46,430 of NZ_JBFAGB010000052.1, read as the reverse complement.
TACCAGTACGTTCTGAGGTGGGTTCAGTTGCAGCTCCTGCAGCCGCTCTCGTTCTTGTTCAGCGCCATCTTCATGGTCGGCCCCGATGCCGTGCGGGACGTCAGGAACGGGAGATATTCGACCGTCATGTGGCCGGTCCTGGGAGTGCTCGGCATCTGGGCCCTGGCGACCGACACGGTCGGCGGCGCCGGCGGAGGGGTCTTCACCGATGCGATCCCGCACGTCCATGTCCTGGGCCTGCCCGTTCCGATGTGGGCGCTGGGCCTGGGAAGCCTGATCATCACTGCGGCCAGCTACGCCTTCCACAACAGGAAGATGGAGGAGTACAAGGAAGCCGGCGGGAAGATCAACACTCTCGCCGGCATTCCCGCCCTCGCCATCCTCGGAGTGGGCGCGTGGGCACTTGAGGGCGGCTGGTCGGGCATGACCGGTGGGGGCTGGCCGTATCTGCTGATCTGCGCGGGCAGCGGATTCTTCCTCGCGCTGTTCAGCGGAGTCGTCATGGTGAAGGCCTACGGCAGGGGCCTTCGCGCGTCGACGACGGCGATGCTCCTACCGCTGCGGACCCTCCTTGGGACCTTCCTGGGGATGGTCGTGGCGCAAACGGCCCCCGGCCCCCTGGGGTGGGTGGCGATCGGCCTGATCCTCGTCGCCTCCTGCGGGGCGGCGGTGATCCAGAGTCGGCAGGCCGACTCTGCATGACCCGGCGGCGGGGAGGCTCACCCTCCCCGCCGTTCGCATGCCGCCGTTCGCATGCCGCCGTTCGCGTGCCGCCGTTCGCGTGCCGCCCGGCGCGGCCCTGGAGGAGCCGGCCCGCGCCGGTCGATCCCGGGATGCGGGCGTGGACATATTCGGTTGGCCGGACTGCCTACCCCGGCTAATGTTCGTCGCACCTCGCGGCTGCTGAACCTCGGGGCTTCCATCGCCTACGAGCGATGTCCCGTGCGTCCGCTCTGGACGATCACGTGTGTGAACCATGCCCGAAATCCAGCAGCCACCAAGGAAGAGCTCATGACCGCACCCCGACAGGACCCGCGCCTCGTCCGTACCGACGACGACTGGCTCCAACTCCCCAACCGGTGGGACGTCCCGGTCGACATCTGCGCCGGCGTCGACGTGCCGATAGAGCCCAGCGCGGTCGAGGAGATCCTCACCGTGCTCGAGACCGCCGACACCCTGGCGCGGCTCGCCGACGCGACCGGACATCGGCAGGCGAGCATCGACCGTGTCGCGCTCACCCCGGACCTGCACAAAGGCGCCGGGATCCCGATCGGCACCGTGCTGCGGACCAGCGGTGCGCTGATCCCGCAGGCGGTCGGCAACGACATCAACTGCGGCATGCGGTTGGAGACGACCTCGCTCACCGTCGACCAGGTTCGCCCCCGGCTGGACGCGCTGGAAGGGCGGCTGCGGCACCTGTTCTTCGAGGGCGGCCGGCGGATCGCCCTGTCGGGGGTCCAGCGCGAGGCCCTGCTGCGCGACGGGCTGCCCGGCCTGCTCGGGGTCCCGCGGGATTCCGCGAACGGCATCTGGTCGCAGCACCGGCCCGAGGACGGGCGGCCGGGCCGGATCCACGGCGAGCGGTACCCGACCACGACCGCCGAGTCGTTCCGCGACTGGATCGACAGTGCGGGCGGCACCAGCTACGACAGCATCATCGGCGGCGTCGGCGGCGGCAACCACTTCGCCGAGTTGCAGTACGTCGCGTCGGTCCACGACCGTCAGGCCGCCTACGCCTGGGGGTTCGAGCTCGGCCAGGTCGTGCTGATGGTGCACAGCGGCTCGCTGTCGCTGGGGCACCAGGCGAACTCCGACGGCCTGGAGCTGGCCAGGAAGGCGTGGCCCGCCTCCGTCCCGATGCCGGACAACAAGATCCTTCCGATCCTTTCCGGTGAGCGGAACGAGGCGGCGCTGCGGCGCTATCTCGACGCGTTCGGCAATGCCGCGAACTTCGCGGTCGGCAACCGGTTCTTCCTCTCGCTCATGCTGCGCCAGGGACTCGCCGCGGAGTGCGGCGACCTCACCGGCGATCTGGTCTACGACGCCCCGCACAACCTGCTGTGGCGGCACGACGACGGGTCGGTGGTGCACCGCAAGGGCGCGACGCCCGCGGGCGGGTACGCCGACATGGCGGGTGGACCGTACGCGATGTGGGGCGAGCCGGTCATCGTGCCCGGGTCGATGGGGGCGGCCAGCTACGTGCTGCGGGGGCACGGCAATCCGCGGACGCTGGCGAGCGCGTGCCACGGCGCCGGCCGCCGCGTTCCGCGCGGGGCCGCGTCCCGGGCCGGCGACGCCGAACTCGACGCATTCCTCGCCGAGTTCCGCGTGGTCACGCCCCTCGACCACCGCGATCCCGCGGTCACCCGCCGCGCGGACGTCATGGCCGCCTGGCGGCGCGACCTCAAGCAGGAGGCGCCATGGGTGTACAAGGACATCGGCCCCGTCGTGTCCAGCCTCGGACGGGCCGGCGTCGCGGACCCGGTCGTCGAGCTGCGGCCGCTGCTGACCGTCAAGGGATGACCCGCCGGCGGGTCCGGCATCCGAACGGCGAATGTCGGACTCGCCCCTTCACGCCGGTGGCCTCATGGTCGCTCTGGAGGCCGTCCCTGCGGCTGTCCCACGCCTGGAGCCGGATGGCCCCGTCAGTACGCTGACCTCTGCCAGACCGCCGACCGCCGCCGCAGCGGTGAGACCTCAAGCCGACAGGCACCCGCGAGGAGCCGACGCATGCACTCTGCCCCGAATGAGGGGACTCGCCCCGACGTCGCGCGGGAGCGGTTGCGGCACGTCTACTGGATCGGCGGCGGCAGCGGCGCCGGCAAGTCCACCATCGCCCGGCGCATCGCCGACGGGCACGGGATGCACCTGTACGACACCGACGCGGTCATGCCCGACCACGCCCGGCGCATGCCCGCGGAAGAGGCTCCCTACCTGCGCGACTTCGCGGCCATGGACATGGACGAGCGGTGGGTGGCCAGAAGCCCGCGCGAGATGCTCGACACCTTCCACTGGTACCGGGGCGAGGGGTTCGCCCTGATCGTGGAGGATCTGCTCGCTCTCCCCGCCGACCGTCCGGTGCTGGCCGAGGGGTTCCGGTTGCTGCCCGGGCTCGTCCGGCCCCTGCTCACCGAGATGGACCACGCCGTGTGGCTGCTGCCCACTCCCGGGTTCCGCCGGACGGTGTTCGACGGCCGGGGTGGCCCGGCGTGGGGGTTCGTCGCCAAGACGGGCAATCCGCACCACGCACTGCAGAATCTGCTCCAGCGCGACGCCATGTTCACCGACCGGCTGACCGAGCAGACCCGGGACCTGGACCTGAACGGGCTCAAGGTGGACCTCACCGTCACCGAGGAAGACCTTGCACGGCGAGTCTCCGCGGCGTTCAACCTTCGGAAGTAGGCGGTCACCACGCGGCCGCCCCGGGCGACGCCGCCGTCGCGGCGATAACGAGCGTGCGCTTCTGCTCTCCTCGAAGGTGACGGTCGTGGCCGAAAGCCGCCCCTCACCGGTCACCCTGGACGGAATGGTGATTTCTGGAATGATTCATTCTGAGTGCACGGAACATCACTCACCGCAGTAGTGGTCGACCCTACGACGTGGGAGACGGCGAGAGGGCGGGAACGGGACCGTGATGCCGCGACCGGAGCTGGTGCTGAACCGGCGATATCAGCTCGTGAAGGTGCTCGGTCAGGGTGGCATGGGGCAGGTCTGGTCGGCCCGCGATCTGGAACTGGGGCGGCAGGTGGCGATCAAAGTCGTCGCCGAGGGCGTGCCCGCGGACGCGGCGCCGGAGCTGATCGCCCGGCTGCGGCGCGAGGCCAGGACCGCGGGGAGGCTCCAGCATCCGGGGATCACCGCCGTCCACGACATCGGCAGTCATGACGGGGCGCCGTATGTGGTGATGGAACTGCTCGACGGGCGGAGTCTCCGGGAACTCCTGGACGACAGCCCCCAGGGCCTGCCCGTCGACCAGGTCGTGGAGCTCGCGATCAAGGTGGCCGACGCACTGGCGTACGCGCACGCCCAGGGACTGGTGCATCGCGACATCAAGCCGGCCAACCTGATGGCGCTGACCGGGGGCGGCGTGAAGATCTGCGATTTCGGGATCGCGCGGTTTCCCGACACGACGACCCTCACCGGCTGGGGTGTCCCTGGGACCCGGGCGTTCATGGCACCCGAGCAGTCCCCGGGCGTGGTCGACGCCCGTGCCGACATGTACTCGCTGGGCCGCACTCTCCAGGTGCTGCTGACGGGCGGGCCGGCATCCACCGCATCACCGGACGACGTATCCCGCGGACTCGCGGCCCGACCCGACATCCCACCGCGACTGAGGCATCTGCTGCTGCGGCTGCTCGCCTCCGATCCGGCCGCAAGGCCCGACGCCGCCACGCTCCGCGACCGGCTCGCCGCGCTTCGCGACGACCGGGACGGTCCCGTCGGCGTTCGGTCGCTTCCGGCTCGTGTGCGGGAGACCGTCTCGGACGGACACCCCGGCGACGCCTCCCCGCGGCCGAGGCCGAATACCCGCACGACGGCGAGAAGGCAGCCACCTGACCCGGACCTTTTCACGTGGCCCGAAGTCCGCGAACCGCGGGCGTGGCTCGCGCCGACCGCGATGGCGTCCGCTCTCGCATGGTTCCTGATCACCGCCGGCCAGGTCTGGTACCAGTCGCCGGCGGATCGGATCGTGTTCCCCCTGTTCCTCATCATCGTCGGCACGTATTCGCTGGGCGCGATGACGATCTCCGAGTGGGATTACCCGGACCAGCGGACTTCCCCCGGGAAGGAGGACGAACTGCCGGACAGGCCAGGCCTCTTCGGAGGGCTGCTGATCGGGTTCGCCCTGCTCGTGGCCATGGTGTTCTACGGCGTTCGAGTGGTGATCGGTGCCGGTGGCGATCGCTGGCTGATGCTGGTCTGGACCCTGGCCGGCCTGGTCTCGTTCGTCACCGCCTTCAGCACCAGGTGGATCCACTCCTACGAATCCGGGATGCGGTCCTTGATGCTGCGCAGCCTGGCGCGGTGCCGGGCGATCGCCGAGACCATGGCGAGCACGATCTGGTTCGGCGAGCCCTACGAAGACCCCCGGCTGCCGGACCTGCGAGATCTGCTGTTCGAACTTCCGGCCGCTCGCTTCTTTCGCCTGGAGAAGGGCCCCTTTCCCGTCGCCGTCGTGTGCGGGCCCAAAGTGCTGCTGGTCTCCACGACGACGTGGACCTCAGGGGTGTACCGGGATGTCGGTTACAAAGAACTGCTGCGAGACGGGCGGTCCTTCTCCTCGGGCGTGCGGGAGATCGAGCAACTCGGCAGAGCCCGGAGCGACTGGGTCTACCAGGTCAACAAAGGGCACCGGGGCTACGCCCCGTCGTATTCCGACGTCGAGGCCGTGCTCGTCGTCGGGCGGCCTGCCGACGACGCGGGTGAGGTGGTGCTGGGCGACGGCCCTTCCCTGTCCGTCTCGTTGATCAGATGCACGACGCCGGCCGGTTTCACCGAGGTCGTCCGCTCGCACTTCCGGAGGGCCGACCGCATCGATCTGCCGACGGTGGCGAGGATCCTCGACCACTACGACCGGACACAGAGCCCAGGCCAGGACGCCCGGTGATCGGATCCTGGCCTTGCGCCGCCCGCCGGCTCGCCCACGACAAGGGGTGTGACGATGGATGCTGCCCGCGTAGCAGCGGCGGCCCTTGTCATGGGCCTGCTGTCCACGCGTGCCTTCCGCACCTACCGGAAGCAGGCCTGAAGCAACCGGTCCGGCCGTGGGAGGGCACGGCGAGCGTGCCGGGCATGGCGAGGCGTCCAGGATGACCTTGCGGCGCGGCCCTCTCGGTCTCGGCCGCCGCGGAGGTCTGGGTACTCGTATGGGGGTTTCTACCCTCTTCATCCTGGACGCCCGGGAGCATGCTGGTGGGAACGCGGGATCTCACCGCAGCTCCCGCGCCGAGGAGAGCGATCCAGGCGCCGGTACCGGCCGCTCCGCCCGCGGGCGCACGCACCCGATCACGCACCGCGCCCGCCCGCCGCGACGACCCTGGCGGACGGGGAGGCCCGGTACCGGGGGTCACGATCTTCGGCTTCCCGATCCCGGTTGGAGCGGTTCGATGACCTACAGCTCGGAAGAGTTCCCCCTCTGGGGCGGTGTGGCCACCGTGATGGTGGAGAAACCCGACCGTCTCGGCGTCGCCCGGCGAGCGGTCGACCATGTGATCGATGACATCGACGCCGCGTGCAGCGCCCTTCGCGACGGTTCCGATCTGGCACGGGTCAACGCCGCCGCCGGCCGTCCGGTACGGGTGGGCGCCACCTTCGTGGCGGTGTTGTGGACGGCCCTGCACGCCGGCGAGCTGACCGGCGGTCTCTTCGATCCTCTCGTCGGCGCCGACGACGCCGACGACGCCGCGATCGTGATCGACGATCCGCCCGGAACGGTCACGATTCCCGCCGGAACGGCCCTGGACCTGTGGAGCATGGCGGTGGCGTTCGCCGCCGACCGGGCCGCCGAGTCCGCCGCCGGACAAGCCGGGTGCGGAGTCTGCGTCTGTCTCCCCGGCAGCGTCGCCACCGCGGGGCCGGTCCCGGATCCGGGGTGGCCGGTCCACGTGATCAGCGGCCGCGGCCGTGGGCCCCGCGGCGAGCCGTGCCACGCGGAGAAGATCATGTTGCGGTCGCCGGGGCTGGCCATCTCCTGCCCGCCCGCGCCGGGCCGCACGGCGGCGCGCCCACGGGGAGGCGCGGTCGCCGCCGATATGCGGCCGCTCGTGCGCGGGCAGCGGCCCTGGCGCACGATCTCGGTCATCGGCATGGGCTGCGTCGCCGCCAAGGCCGCCAGCATCGCCGCGCTCGCGTCCGGAAACGCCGCTGCCACCTGGCTGGGGTCCCGGGAGTTGCGAGCCCGGATGACGGACGCCGACGGCCACGTGACCACCGTCGGACGGTGGCCCGCCGTCTGCGTCTCCCGGCCCGTCACGCTGACGCGCGAACCGGGCGTTCAGCCGCTGATCGCGTACGCGACCGCGCCGTCCAGGGTCAGCTTCGCACCCGAGTCATAGGCCGCGTCGAACACCCGCCCCCCGAGCCCGCGGCGGGCCCGGGCCGCGCAGTCCCGGTGGCTGTGCCTGAAGACCTGCAGTCCGAGAGGCGGGATGTCGAAGGCCCGCAGGAGCCGGTTCGCCGCGCCGAGCAGCCGGGCCGCCCGGTCGTGATCTCCCTGCGCGCAGGCCGTCCAGGCAAGGGACTCCAGGCACTGGCTGAGTCCCCACCGGTCGCCGATCTCGGTCAGCAGACCGGCCGCCCGGCGCATCCTGGCCGCGGTCAGGCTCGGGTCCTCCTGCCACCAGGCCGCGTACGCCAAGGTGATCAAGGCGTACGCCTCGAAGATCGACGCGTGGTGGGCCTCCGCCAGGGCGAGGAGTTCCTCCCCCAGGGCCGCCCCCTGCCCCGGGCTCTGGGCGGCCATGCCGAACGAGGCGGCGTAGTAGAGGTTCACGGCGACGGCATGCAGGTCGCTCCTGGCGCGGTGGCGGGCCCGCGCGTCCTGGAGCAGCGCGAACCCGTGAACGGTGTCACCGCCGGCCAGCACCGCGATCCCGCGTGCCTCAAGACCGAAGGCGAGCGCCTTCTCGTCTCCGCTGCTCCTGGCGGCGGCGCCGCACTCGTCCGCACGCCGTCCGGCCGTGTCGAGATCGTGCTGGTAGGCGGCGAACAGCGCGTCGGCCCACAGCGCCTTGACGCGGCCGTCGTCGGTCGGATGTGACAGTTCGAGCGAGCGCTCCAGCCAGTGGCGGCCCTCCTGGACGGCACCCGCGAGCAGCCACGCCGACCACAGGCTGACCGCGATCCGCAGTCCGGAGGGGACACTGTCCTCCCGCAGGCACAGATCCAGTGCCAGACGCAGGTTGGGCATCTCCGCCAGCGTCGCCCGGTAGCGATCGAACTCGTCGGGCACCAGCAGATCGATCCGGTTCCGCTCGGCCAGCCGCCGGTAGTGGTCGCGGTACCGGCGGTGCAGTTCCGGCTCGTCCTCGTACGCCAGCCGCTCGCGCCCGTAGGCGCGAACGCTCTCCAGCATGCGGTAGCGGCTGCGGAGACCGCCGCGCTCAGTGATCAGTATGGACTTGTCGATCAGCCCTGAGATCAGGTCGAGGACGTCCTCGGACTCGATCCCGTCGCCCGAACAGACCGCTTCGGCGTCCTCGAGGTCCGCCCCGCCGGGGAACACCGACAGCCTCGCCCACAACCGTCGCTCGCCGGGCGTGCACAGACCGAAGCTCCAGTCGAGGGTCGCGTACAGGGTCCGGTGCCGTGGCAGGACCGTGCCGTCGGGGCCCGCGAGCCGGTCGAAGCGCCGATCGAGCTCCGCCGCCAGTTCCGCCAGCGGTATCGTGCGCAACCGCGCGGCGGCGAGTTCGATGGCCAGGGGGAGCCCGTCCAGGCGCCTGCACAGCCGGGCGAGCGCGGGCGCGGTCTCCGCGTCCAGCGTGAACCCCGGCCGCGCCCGGGCCGCCCGTTCGGCGAACAGGTGCACCGCATCGCTGTGCGTGATGTCCTGGACGGCGGCGCCGACCGGCGGCACCGCCAGCGGCGGCACCACCAGCACTTGTTCGCCGTCCACTCCCAGTGCCTGCCGGCTGGTGGCGAGGATGCGCAGCCGGGGCGCACCGCCGAGCAGCCTGGCGGCCAGTTCGGCGCACTCCGGGAGCAGGTGCTCGCAGTTGTCCAGGACGAGAATCAGACGTTTGTCGGCCAGATGGTCCACCAGGGCCGGAAGGGACCGCCGGCTGTTGCCGCGCAGTCCCAGAGCGGCCGCCACCGTCGTCTCCAGCAGCTGGACGTCCTGCATCGTGGCCAGATCCACGATCTCGACCCCGGCCGAGAACCAGCTCCGCAGGTCGGACGCCGCCCGGCGCGCCAGCCGGGACTTGCCGACCCCGCCGGCGCCGGTCAGGGTCATCAGCCGCGTTCTGCGCAGCAGGTACCGCACCTCCGCGATCTCCTGGACGCGGCCGACGAAGGCGGAACGCTCCCAAGCCCTGTCCGGCACGATCTCCCGTTCACCCATGGCGCCTCGTCACCCGGGGGGCCTGCGCGCCGGCCGCCCGTTCGTGATCGTTGAGCCAACCGGCGATCTGGACCCGGGAGTGGAAACCGAGCTTGTTCATGATGTGCTCGATGTGCCCCTCCACCGTGCGCTGGGAGATCACCAGATCGGCGGCGATCCTCCTGTTGCTCGCCCCCTGCGCCACCAGCTGCGCGATCTGCGTCTCCCGAGGTGTCAGGGGGGACGGCACGTCGAGGTCGCGGTCCCCCGTGTCCGCGGGCGGGGTCTCCTCCAGCGCGTAGGCGAGCCCGTCCTCGGCGGACATGCCGGCTCCGCGCTCGGTCTCCGACCGGAGGGCGGACGAGCCGAGCGCCCGGCGCGTGTCGTCCTCGCACGCGTCGTGGTACCGCACCAGGTGCCCGTACCCGGACAGGACCGCGCCCACCGCCTTCCACACGGCCCCGGCGATCCCGAGCAGCCGGGCCGCCCGCGTGAACTGCCTCTCGGTGGCGGCGACCCAGGCCAGCACCTCCAGGTTGACCCCGATGCCGAGAGGGTCGTCGAGCGAACGGTTGAACCGCAGGCTCTCCCGCTCCATCGCGGCGGCGCGCGCCGCATCGCCCTTCCGCCACACCTCCACGCCCAGGGCCATCATCGCGTACGCCCTGTGCCACCCTTCCCCGTGCGCCTCGCACACCGCGATGCCCCGTTCGCCGAGGGAGACGGCGCGTGTCGAGTCGCCCAGGAAGGAGTGCGCGAGCGAAAGTCTGATCAGCGCCAGCGCGTGGCCCACCGGGTCCCCGGTGGCGGTGTGGCGCTCCACCGCCTCCTCGTAGAGGCCGATCGCGGTGTCGGCGTCCTGCCGGTACATGGCGATCATCCCGGAGTACAGGGCGACATAGCCCAGGATCTCCTCGCGTCCCCGCCGCTCCCCGATGGCCCGGCTCTCCTTCAGCATCGCGGCGGCGTCGTCCAGGTCGCCCTGAATTATCGCCAACCAGCTGTTGGACCACAGCGCCCTGGCACGGATCTCGCTCTCCCCGGAGTCCAGGGCGAGCGCCCGGTCCATCCAGCGGCGTCCCTCGGCCAGGTAGAAACTGGTGATCCAGTGGTAGAGCAGGTCGGCGGCCATCCCCAGGCCGACCTGGATCTCGGCCGGGTCGGCGAGGCAGCTCTCCAGCGCGGTGCGCAGGTTGGCGTGCTCAAGCTGGAGCCTGCCGAGCCAGGCGATCTGGTCGGGGCCGAACAGCCGGGCGCGGGCCTCGGCGGCCATTCCCCGGTAGTAGTCGCGACACGCGCGCCGGATCCGCGGCGCCTGCCCGGATTCGGCGAGCCGCTCGCGGCCGTACTGCCGGATGCTCTCCAGCAACCGGTACCTGACCACGCCCACGTGATCCTCACGGCTCAGGATCGACTTCTCCATCAGGGCGGCGATCAGGTCGACGATCTCCGCGCGGTGGATCCCGTCCCCCGAGCACACCTCCTCGGCCGCCTCCAGATCACAGCCGCCGGTGAAGACCGACATCCGGGCCCACAGCACGCGTTCCTGCTCGGTGCACAGCAGGTGGCTCCAGTCGATCAGCGCGCGCAGCGTCTGGTGCCGCGGCAGCACCGCGCGCGAGCCCCCGGTGAGCAACCGGAAACGATCGCCGAGCCGTTCCAGCAACTGCTCCACCGACAGCGCCCGGAGCCGCACGGCCGCCAGCTCGATGGCCAGGGGGAGCCCGTCCAGCCGCCGGCAGACGCTCTCCACGGTGGCCCGGTTGGCGTCGGTGACGGCGAACTCGGGGACCACCGAGCGGGCGCGGTCGGCGAACAGCTGCACCGCTTCCGGCATCGGCCGCGTCCCGGCCGTCCCGTGTGCGTCGAGGGAGCTCAGCGACAGGGGCGGGACCGGGAACGTCCGTTCGCCCGCGATCCCCAGCACGTGCCGGCTCGTGGCCAGTATCCGCAGTCGCGAAGCCGAGCGCAGCAGCGTCTCGGCCAGCACCGCGCACTCCTGTTGGAGGTGCTCGCAATTGTCCAGCACCAGCAGCGCGTGCTCGTCCCTCAGGCGTTCGACCAAGACGTCCATCGGCGGGCGATGGGAGTGATCCCTGATCTCCAACGCCTCCATGATCGACGCGATCAGCAACTCCGGCCTCTCCACCTCGGCGAGTTCGACCATCCACACGCCGTCCGGGAACGCCCGCCGGAGCACGGTCGCCATCCGCGTGGCCAGCCGCGTCTTGCCGACCCCGCCGACTCCCGTCAGGGTCACCATCCGCGATTCCGACAGCATGCTTCTGGCCTCCGCCAGCTCCTGCCGCCGGCCCACGAAACTCGTCGTGTCCGCGGGCAGCCGCGACGATCGACGTCCGCCTGCCGCGTTCGATGCCGCTGAAGCCATCACCGCCCCACACGGCGCATTTAGCACCTGTTACGCACCCGAATACCTCCAATCTAGGCACGCCGCTCACCGATCCATCGCCATGAGCTGGTCAAAAGGTCCTAGGCAGGAGTGGGAGCCGTCAGGCGGTCCATGAGCTGGTGCATGCAGGAGCGGAACCAGGCAAGGGCCGCCGGGTCCATGGCGCTCACCATCCCGTGGCCGCGGGCGAACACACCGGAACTGATGAAGCCGTACACGCACCAGACCATGGGGGACAGGACGAAGTAGGGGTCGATCTCGGGTGGGACCGCATCGCGGATTCTGCGGGTGCACATCCGGAGGAGGGGACGCTGGTAGCGGTCCTCCAGATCGCGGATGTCGAGGGCGTCGGCTCCCCACCGGTGCATCCACACCGCATGGATGAGCGGGTGAGAGACGTGGTAGTCCAGGTAGGCGTCCAGGATCTGGTGAAGGGCGGCGCGAGGGGAATCGGTCGTGTCGACCGCCTTCCGGAGCGTCTCGTACTCGTCCTCGTGAGCGCGTTCCATGATGTCCAGGTAGAGCTCGCGCTTGCCGCCGACCAGGTCGGTGAGCCGTGCGGCCGGTACGCCCGCGGCGTCCGCGATGAGGCGCAGATCCGTCTCGTCGTACCCCAGCGCGGCGAAGAGCCTGGTGGCCGCCTCGATGATCCGGCCACGCGCCGCAGCATCGTCCATGCCCTCACGCTACGGCGGGCCGCGCGACGCCCTTCTACCCTGGAGGTAAAGGAACCGGAACGGGACCGAGCACGGCGCGCCCGCCCTGGGTAAGGGTCTCCCCATGAGCAAGGTCAAGCGGCTGCCCCGGCGCGTGTACGAGCCGGAGCTGGCCCGCCTCCAGTCGGACCTGGTGAATCTCCAGGAGTGGGTGCGCAGCGAGGGCGCCCGCGTCGTCGTGGTCTTCGAGGGACGGGACGCGGCCGGCAAGGGCAGCACGATCAAGCGGGTCACCGAGCACCTCAATCCCCGCGTCGCCCGGATCGTCGCGCTGCCCGTCCCGACCGACCGCGAGCGCACCCAGTGGTACTTCCAGCGCTACGTCGAGCATCTGCCCGCCGCCGGGGAGATCGCCCTGTTCGACCGTTCCTGGTACAACCGGGCGGGCGTCGAGCGCGTCATGGGCTTCTGCTCCAAGCAGGAGTACACGCGCTTCCTCCACCAGTGCCCCATCTTCGAGCGGCTGCTGGTCGAGGACGGGCTCCTCCTGCGCAAGTACTGGTTCTCCGTGAGCGACGCCGAGCAGGAGCGCCGCTTCCGCAGCCGCCTGGCCGACCCGATGAGACGGTGGAAGCTGTCGCCGATGGACCTGGAGTCCATCACCCGCTGGGAGGACTACTCCCGTGCCAAGGACGAGATGTTCGTGCACACCGACATTCCCGAGGCGCCCTGGTATGTCGTGGACGGCGACGACAAGCGGCGCGCACGGATCAACATGATCGCCCACCTGCTGTCGACGATCCCCTACCGCACGGTGGAGCCGCCGCGGCTGCCGCTCCCCGAGCGGCCGCCCCCCAAGGGCTACGAGCGGCCGCCGCGCGACATGCAGACCTACGTCCCCGACCACTCCGCCTCCCTCCTCCGATGACGGCGGTCCGCATGCCCCGAGCCGCCGCCGGTCCGGTTAGCGTCGCCGCATGCCGCTGACCGTCGCCGGCCGCTTCGCCGCGTACGGGCCCTCGCACTGGGCGGCGCTCGGGCTGTTCGCGATCGGCTGCGCCGGCCTCGTGCTCGTCGGCCGCGCCCAGCGGGCGGAGACGGAGCCGGGCGCGGGGTTCGGCGGCCGGGCGCGGGGCTTCGGCAAGGCGTACGCGCTGGCGATCGTGTACGTGATGATCGGCACGCAGGTCCACACGCTGCTCCCCGGGGAGTGGCGGATCGGCGGTTCGCTGCCTCTCCAGCTGTGCGACGTGGCCTGGCTGACCTCGGTCGGCGCTCTGTGGACGCTCGGCCGGCGATGGTTCGCGCTGACGTACTACTGGGGCCTCACCCTGTCGGTCCAGGGCCTGCTCACCCCTGCGCTCAACGGCGCGGACTACCCCGGCATCGACTATTTGGGCTTCTTCGGGATGCACCTGATGATCGTGTGGTCCGCGGTGTACCTGACCTGGGGGCTCGGGATGCGGCCAGGCTGGGGCGACTACGGGTTCGCGGTCGCCGTCACCGTGGCCTGGGCCGTCGGCACGTTCGTCTTCAACCTGGGCGCGGGGACGAACTACGGGTACCTCAATGAGAAGCCCGGCACCGGTTCCGTCCTGGACCTGATGGGTCCCTGGCCCTGGTACGTGCTGGTCGAGGCGCTGGTCATCCTGCTCGGCTGGGCTCTGATCACCTGGCCCTGGACCCGCGGGAGCCGGACGCGCCGATCCCCCGAGGCGTCCCGTCAGCGGCTGTAGTCCAGGAACAGCGTGCCGTTCTTCCCCCGCTCGACCTCGGCCAGCCCCCACGCCTGGACGCCGTCGCCGTCGAACACCCGCCGGCCGTGTCCGACCACCGACGGGGCGACGACCAGCCGCAACTCGTCGACGAGCTGGGCCCGCAGCAGCGAGCGGGCCAGTTCGACGCTGCCGTGGAGGCCGATGTCGCCGCCGGGCTCCTGCTTCATGGCGGTGACGTAGCCGTGGACGTCGGTGGTGACTCGGGTGGTGTTCGCCCATTCCTTGCTGAAGGCGCTGGAGGTGACGACGTGCTTGTGGGTGCCGTTGATGAAGTCGGCGAACGGCTGGAAGTCCGACGCGGGCCAGTGCCCGACCCAGTAGTCGTACGTCCCCCGCCCCAGCAGGACGTCGTCCTGCTTGGCGATGACCCGGCCGAGGTAGTCGACCATCTGGGGACCGTCGTCGGCGAGCCAGTCGCCGTCCTCGTAGGCGACCCCGTCCAGCGACATCAGGTGGTAGAGCACGACCTTGCGCATGTGGTTCCTCCGGTGATCGAGCGTGTGGGACGGCGGACGCGGCGCGGCGGCGGGTGCCGCTACTTCTTGACGGGGTCGGATCCGGCCCGCTTGACGATCTGGTCGCCGGGGCTCACCGACTCCCAGAGGGAGCCTTCGACGCGGACCTTCCTGGTCTTGCCGTCGGTGAAGGTGACCTTGAGGTAGTGGTAGAGGTTCGACCCGTCCGGCATGTTGCGGGACTTGCCGGCGACGACGCCTTCCCACGCCTCGTCCTTGTGCACCCGCCGTGACCTGAACATAAGCCCGCCTGCCCTTGGTGATGACGTTCTCACTTGCTGTGATCAGGTTAGGGCGCCGTGATCCCGCGGGGCCTCGGTCGCTGGAGGGGTCTTGTCGATGCGACTTCAGGGTGAGGGGCGGGGGCGGACGATACCGAGGTCGTAGGCCATCACGACGGCGTGGACGCGGTCGCGGGCGCCGAGCTTGCGCAGGACGGAGGAGACGTGGGTCTTCACGGTCGCCTCGGCGAGGGACAGATATCCGGCGATCTCGGCGTTGGAGGCGGCCCGGGCGACCAGCGTGAGCACCTCCACCTCGCGGTCCGTCAGTTCGGCCAGCCGTCCGGGCCGGACGGGTTCGGTCGGCTGGACGGCCACGAACCGGTCGAGGAGCCGGCGCGTCACGGTCGGCGCGAGCAGCGCCTCGCCCCGGGAGACCACCCTGACGGCGTCGGCCAGTTCCGGCGGGCGCACGTCCTTGAGCAGGAAGCCGCTCGCCCCTGCCCGCAGCGCGGCGTAGAGCGGCTCGTCCAGGTCGAACGTGGTCAGGATGATGACCTTGGGCGGGTCCGCGGCGGCGGTGATCTGCCGGGTGGCGGCGATGCCGTCGGTTCCGGGCATCCGCACGTCCATCAGGACGACGTCGGGGCGCAGCCGGGCGGCCTCCCGGACGGCCTGCTCGCCGTCGCCCGCCTCGCCGACGACCTCCAGATCCTCACGGGCATCGATGATCATGCAGAATCCGGCCCGGACCAGGTCCTGGTCGTCGGCGACGAGCACCTTGATCGTCATGGAGGCTCCCTCGGGGGCGGCCGGGCACGGCCCCGGACCCCCGGCCGGGTCGGGTCCCGCCGCCGGCGGCCCGCCCATCATCGCAGCGCGCCCGCGCGCCCCGGCGATGTCCCGCGAGAGGAGCGCCGCGGTCACCGGGTCGTCGTCTCCCAGAACCCGCAGCCGTGCTCCGCCGCGGCGTCGACGGTACGGATCGCACCCGGCGCGAGGCTCAGCGGCGCGGTGCCGGGCCGCCAGCGCGGTGCGCCCCGGTGGTTCGGGTCGCCGGAGCGGGCGAAGGTGCCCCAGTAGCCGACCATGGTCCGGGCCAGTCCCTTGCGGTCCCGGTTCACCAGCAGGTCCCTGCCTCCCAGGTCGAAGAGGTACGGCAGGTCGGTGGCGTGGGCGGCGCCTTGCGGGACGTCGGGCACATGCAGGCCGTTGACGTTGGGCGCGTTCTCGTCGGCGAACTCGTAGGAGTACACGGTCGTGCGCGCGGCGAGGTCCCGGGCGCCGGCCAGGGTGGAGCAGGCCCAGGACGCGTCGGTCAGGACCGTCGCCCAGGCCAGCCCGGCGGACGGGTACCGCGACAGCGGGTACCGGGCGGCGACCTTGCGCGCGTCGGCCCCGAACGCCTGCTCCAGCAGCCGGGGATAGGTCGTGGACGTGATCAGCTTCGGGTCGTACCGGATCGCGCCGGCGACGAAGGAGCGGGCCTCGTCGTGAGTCCCGCCGATGAGCACCGGAACGTGGGCGAACGCGCCCGCCCGCAGCGCCGTCGCCGGATCCCGCGGCAGCAGCTCGGTCCCGTAGGCGAGGTGGTCGGAGAAGGACGGCGAGTGCGGAAGGAGTTCGGCGTTGGTCTTGCCCCGCAGGCATGCCAGCGCGTCCTTGCCGGTACAGCCCAGCTCCTCGGCGGCGGCCAAGCCGTCGTCCTGCCCCTGGGCGACGGGGACGTAGGGCCGGTCGGCGGGCGCCCCGGGGAACAGGCCGCCGGCGGGCCAGCGCAGCCCGCACGACCCCGACGAGATGATCGCCTTGCTGATGAGCCCCTCGGCCTCGGGCGAGGTGAGCAGCGCGCAGGCCGACATCGCCCCCGCCGACTGGCCGAACACGGTGACGTTGCGCGGGTCCCCGCCGAACGCCGAGGCGTTGCGCCGCGCCCACCGCAGCGCCGCGATCTGGTCGGCGAATCCGAAGTCGCCCGAACCCGCGAGCCCGGGGAGCCCCAGGTAGCCGTATATCCCGAGCCGGTAGTTCACCGTGACGACCACGGCCTTGCCCTCGGTCGCCAGCCGGACGGCGTCGTAGTCCTTCCCGCTCCCCTGCGTGAAGCCGCCGCCGTGCCACCACACCATCACCGGCAGGGCACCGTGCTGTTCGCGCGGGGCGGTGACGTTGACGTAGAGGCAGTCCTCGCTGGGCGGCTTCTCGGTCTCCGGCGACGAGTCCTGCATGCAGTCGTTCCCCGGCCGTCCGGCGTCCCTGACACCGCTCCAGGGACGCGGATTGCGCGGCAGCGTCCAGCGGCGGGCACCGGTGGGCGGCTCGGCGTAGGGGATGCCAAGGAACTGCCGAGACTTCCCCTTCACGACGCCCCGCACGCTCCCGGAATCCACGCGCACGGTCAGCGGCGCTTGCGCGGGTTCATGCGCCGAACGGCACGCCATCAGCGCCCCCGTGGCCGAGACCGCCGCGAGCACCGTGGACACGCTTCGGACACCAGGGGACACGCTTGTGAGACCCGCCATCATCACGACCACCCGTCTGATCACGTCCGCCGTCCGGCGGCACCGGTTCGAGAGCAAGGACGGGATGACCCGCCGATTCGACGCTAGGGAACCCGGCGCCCCGTGGCCTCAGCCTGACGTTCGGTCTTGGACCCGCGACTTCGGACGGAGCGGCGGGCCCATCCCCGCCCACAGACGTAGGTGCGGCCCTGGACGTCCCGACCGTCCCGGCGAACGGGCTCGCGTCAGATCCAGCCTTGTTGCCAGGCTCGGTGGGCGGCGGCGTGGCGGGTGGGGGCCTGGAGTTTGGTCATGGCGGTGGAGAGGTAGTTGCGGACCGTGCCGGGGGCCAGGTGGACCTGGGCGGCGATCTCGTTGACCGAGGCTCCGGTGCGGGCGGCGCGCAGCACCTCCAGTTCGCGGTCGGTGAGGGGGCAGGCGTCCTCGGTGAGGGCGGCCGCGGCGATGTCGGGGTCGACGTAGCGGCGGCCGGCGGCGACGTCGCGGATGATCTCGGCGAGCCTGGACGCGGAGGTCGTCTTCGGGACGAAGCCGCGGACGCCGGCGGCCAGGGCGCGGCGCAGGACGGCGGGACGGGCGTGCCGGGTGACCAGGACGATCTCGGTCGGCAGTGCGGCCCTGATCTCCTCGGCGGCGCGCAGGCCGTCGGCGGGGGGCATCTCCAGGTCCAGGACCGCGATGTCCGGAACGTGCTCGCGGGCCAGGCGGACCGCGTCGGTGGAGGTGGACGCCTCGGCGACCACCGCGAGGTCGTCCTCCAGCGCGAGGAGGGACGCCAGGGCACTGCGGAGCAGGTCCTCGTCGTCGGCGATCAGGAGTCGGATCATCGGCCCTCGCCGTTCCCGGCGGGCAGGGACGCCGTGAGTTCGAAGCGGTCGGCGTCGCGGGTCCAGGTGAGGTCGCCGCCCGCGGCCCTCAGACGTTCGGCGAGGGCGTTCAGGCCGGTGCCGGGGGCGGCGCCCGGCTCGGACGCGCCGTCGTTGCCCACCCGGAGGCGGGCGACGCCGCCGGTGACGCGGTAGTCGACGGACGCGCGGTTCGCCCGGCTGTGGCGGAGGAGGTTGGTGGTCGCCTCCCTCATCACCAGGCCCAGGAGGTGGCGGGCGGTGTCGCCGACAGCGGCGGGCTCCGCGGTCGTGCGGGCGTCGATGCCGGCGGAGGCGAGGATCCGGGTGGCGTTGGCGATCTCGTCGTCCAGGCTGGTGCGGCGGTAGCCGAGGACCACCGCGCGGGTGTCGCGGAGTGCGTCGGCGGCCAGTTGCCGGACGTCCCGCATCTCGGTGGCGGCCCGCGGCGGGTCGGTCTCGGCGAGCCGGGCGGCCAGTTCGCTCTTCAGGGCGATGACCTGCAGGTGGTGGCCCTGGATGTCGTGCAGGTCGGCGGCGAACCGGAGGCGCTCGTCCTTGACGGCGAGTTCGGCCGACAGGCGGCGCGCCTCGTCCAGCCGTCCCGCGATGTCCCAGGCCCACAGGGGGCCGAGCATGGCCCAGACGACGAACGCGGTGATCCCGGGCGGGAACAGCGCGGCGTACGCCAGGTCGCCGTCCCCGCTCAGGAGGCTGACGGCGCCGCCGGGCAGCGCCGCGGCGAGGACCGCGCCGGCGATCAGCCGGCGGCGGTGCCGGCGGTCGAGGTAGGTCGCGGCGACCGCCGTCATGATCGCGGGTGCGATCGGCCACAGCCCGTAGTTGCGCACGGCGAGGGGGCAGACGGCGAGCACGAGCGCGGCCAGCGCCCCGGCGGCCGGCCCGCCCGCGGGCGGACGGGGCCGCGCACCGGCCGACAGCCGCGCGTTCAGCAGGGCCACGACCGCGGCGACCTCGACCGCCAGCGCGGCGGCGCTGAGGACGCGCGGCTGGATCGGCACGTCGCCGTCCAGGATCCATTCGCCGGTGAAGAGGATCAGGACGCCGACGTTGGTGCCCGGCACCGCCCACCAGGTGTAGCGGCGGAACCCCGCCAGCCCCGTCTCGTCGGCTCCTGTGCGCACGCCGTCATTGTTCCAGCGGACGGCCTCCCGGGCGGGGGTCATTTGTCCGGTATCCGCATGACAGATGTCATCCGCGCACGTGGTGGTCCGTCACTACCGGGGACCTTCGCGCTGCCCGAGGGTGAGGGCGTCGCCGACCGGAGGAGGAACACCGTGCAAGAACAGGAGATCGCGCACCATGGCCGGGGCCGCGCGCTGCTGCGACGCTGGCCCACGGCGGTGGCCCTGGCCGCCGCGGCGCTCATCGTGGGCGGCGGTCTCGGAGACCTGGACGAGGCGGTGTCCGGGTTCGGCGAGCTGATGCTCCTGCTGCCCCTGGAGTACCTGATCCTCGACCGGATCGGCCGGCGCGGAGCGTCCTGGCCCGTCGTCGGGTCCCTGGTCGTGGCCATCGTCGCGATCGACATTCTGGACGTGGTCCCGCTGTCCGCCGTCATCGTGGCCGCCGCGCTGGTCCTGCTGGTCTGGGGAGTGGTGGCCGGGACGCCGGACGGGCGGGCGATCTTCGGGGCGCAGGCCGCGGGGATGCTCGGGTTCGGTGCGATCGCCCTCGTGGGCCTGGCGGTGGACCCCGACCTCGGCCGCTACCTGGTGGCGGCCGGCTGGCTCCTCCACGGGGTGTGGGACGTCGTCCACCTGAAGCTCGACAAGGTCGTCTCCCGCTCCTACGCCGAAGCCTGCGGCGTGGTGGACGTGGCGGTCGCCGCCATGCTCGTCTTCCTGCTCTGACCGCCACACGGCCCCGCGGAGCCGATCTGGATCAGCACCGGCCCGCGCCCCGGGAACGGAAGGCCGACGAGGACCGGAGGGGGGAGGTGGACGGTGAGGTGACGGTGTCGCCGAGGGGGGTGCGGGTGTAGAAGGTGCGCCCTGCGTGGCGGGCTTCGGTGATGAGGCCGTTGTCCCTGAGCACGGCGGCGTGGCGGGACAGCTGCGAGGCGGAGATCCCGGTGCGCCGCAGGATGGCGGTGGTGGGAGTGCCGAAGGTGACGGTGGCGAGGATCGCCGCGCGGGTGCCGCCGATCAGCTTGGACAGCGCGTCCGGGACGGGGCCGGGCGCGGGGGTGTGGTCGATCGGGTAGACCAGCAGCGGCGGCAGGTCCGTGTCGGCGAACGCCACGGGCGAGCCGGAGCAGAACCATGACGGGATCAGAGTGAGACCCCGGCCGTCCAGATGCACGCTGTGCTTGATCGGGTAGGGGGTTTCCAGCACGCGGTCGCGCGGGTGCCAGATCGCGGCGGGGAACAGGTTCGCGAGCATCGTGTGGACGCCGCGGGTGGCGTGGACGGCGGCGAGCCGGGTGCGTTCGGTGGCGATCCGGTCGGTGATCGCGGGCCAGAGCGGGACGAGTGCGCTGTTGAAGTAGGCGCGCATGGTGTCACCGAGCAGGTGCAACGCGGAAAGGCGGCCCTGGGCGAGTTCGGTGCCCCAACTGGGCGCTCCGCTCCGCGTGGTGAGCCGGTGCAACTCGCTTCCGATCCGGCCGCGAGGAGTGGAGAGGACGGCGTCCAGACCTACCTCGAAGCCGTACATTCCCTCATAGGGCGTTAGGAAGTCCGGAAAGTAGGACGAGGCCGGCACCAAGGGCAGCAAGTGGCGGTGGACGCGCAAGCCGAGACTCTGCCCGGAAAGGGCTGCCAGAGTGTCGGCCCGCCACTGCGCCACATCGGCCGGAGACGCGCCGGGCGCGCTTCCGGGCTGGAGTTGGTGCAGGCTGAGCACCAGTTCCCACTGGAAGTGCGGGTCGGAGCAGACCCGGACGCGCGCCAGATCCTGCATTGTGAAATGTACCGATAACCGTGACATCGTTCCCCCGGTCGCGGTGACCACTCCGGCCAGTATGGTGCGGGCCGGCCTTTTGCGCGAGGATACAAACGGGTGGACCGGCTGACAGTTCTTTGTCCAAGCTGATATGCGTCCGAACCCGGACGATCATTCAGAACACAAAGAGCCAGGAGAGAACATGTCGAATCCGATGACGCGGTTCCGGGCGGCCGGGGTCGTGCTGGCGGCGCTGGCCGGTCTGGGCATCGCGCCCGCGCCGGGGGCGAGCGCCGAGCAGGCGGCGGCGACGGGCTACATGCACCTCTGCCGGAACAACAACGGTACGGCGTGCACCGCCTACTCCCCCGCGGGCGCCTGCCGCCCGATGGCGCCCGCGGTCTTCAAGTCCGCGATCAACGGCTCGAACCAGGGCCAGTACGTCTACCCTTCGCACAATTGCCAGGGTCCGGGCCGGTACCTGCCGCCGAGCGCTCACGTGAACGATTACACGATTCGCAGCTACCGGCACAGCTAGGCCTCCGGTGGGTGGTCCGCGGTGGTGCCGCGGACCACCCACCGTCTCCGGGCCGGCGACGGACGCCGCGATCGGGCTATTCGTCGTCGGATTCCGTGGGGGCCAGGTCGGTGGAGGTGCCGGTGAGGGAACCGTTCGACGAGCCCGGGGACATGCCGCTGGACGCGCCGCTCACCTCGTTGATGATGTCGCTTCCGGGGCTGCCGTCGCCCTTGGCGAAGTTGAGGGAGCGGTCCATCTCCAGCCAGCTGTCGTTTCCGGCGTCGTCGCCGCTGTTGTAGGTGTTCAGGGCGTTCACCCCGATGCTCGGAGGGTTCGTCGCCGAGGCCGAGGCGGTGTGCGCGCCGAAGGAGGCGAACGCGGCGATGGCGAGGAGGGACGCGATGAGGAGGCGGTACATGATGTCCTTTTCAGGCTTTCGCGGGGCTCGGCTCGGGAGCTGCGAAGCGTTGTGCGAGCCAGGAGCACACCAGTAGCTGGAGCTGGTGGTAGAGCATCAGGGGGAGGACGACCGTGCTGACACGGGCGTCCTCGAACAGGACGGTCGCCATGGGCAGGCCGCTCGCCAGGCTCTTCTGGGAACCGCAGAACAGGATCGCGACGTGGTCGGGCCGGGAGAAGGCGCCGAGGCGTGAGACGAGTCCCGTGGCGGCGAGCGCGAGGGCGAGCAGAGCCGCGACGACGAGGGTCAGGGCGCCGAGTTCCGCCGGCGCGAGGTCGTTCCACACACCGTTGACGACGCCTCGGCTGAAGGCCGTGTAGACCACGAGCAGGATCACCGCGCGGTCGTAGCGGGACAGCGCCCGGCGCCGGGCGCGGACCTGGTCGCCGATCCAGCGCTGGGCGACCTGGCGGAGCAGGAAGGGCAGCAGGAGCCGGACCGCGATATCGCGGACGGTGCCGAGCGAGAACCCGCCGTCGCCCGCCGAGAACAGAGAATCGCCGCGATGTAGAGGTCGATGTGCAGCCGCGTCAGCGTCGCGGAGATGGTGCGCATTGGCCCTCTGCTTCTGGTGACGTGCCGCCATCGGCCAGCGGACGGGGTCAGGCGAGAAGGCCCGCCGGCTCCGGATCGGAGTGGTTGCGGCTGATGTTGCGCTCCAGCAGGGCCAGCGACTCCCGGACCCCGACGCTGTTCGCGGTGTGCTCGGGCAGGCGGCCGTCGTCGCGCTTGAGCCGGACGATCGCCTCCTCCATGGCGCTCTGGGCGGCGAACAGGCACGGGGTGCTGTAGATCGCGACCTTCACCCCGAGCTCGGTCAGCTCGGGCAGCGAGATGCGCGGCGACTTCCCGCCCGCGATCTGGTTGAACAGCAGCGGCTTGTCGCCGATCACCGACCGGACCCGGCGGATCTGCTCGACGCTCCGGACGCCGTCGACGAGGACGACGTCCGCGTCGGTCCGCGCCAGCGCCTCGGCGCGGGCCAGGACCTCGTCCTCCTCTCCGGCGTCGGTGCGGGCGACCACGACGAGGTCGCGCCGGGTCCGCAGCACCATGTCGAGCTTGTCGAGGTACTCCTGCAGCGGCAGGATCCGCTTGCCGTCCACGTGCCCGCAGCGCCGCGGCCGCTGCTGGTCCTCCAGGATCACGCCGGACGCGCCGATCAGCTCCAGCTGCTCGATGACGTGGCAGGCGACCTCGGGGTCCACGTAGCCGTCGTCGATGTCCACGAGCAGGTGCCGCCCGGGGAAGGCGAGTCGCAGCCGCTGCACGAACGCGACGATGTCGGGCCAGGCGATGAAGCCGATATCCGGAAGGCCGTAGTGCGACGCCGCGAAGCCGAAGCCGGACACGAAGAGTCCGTTGTAGTGCTGTGCGGCGACGGAGGCGGAGAACATGTCGAAAACCCCGATCAGCGGGGTGGTCCCCTCCGACAGGATCTCGCGTCGCAGCTCTTCTCCGTAGTTCACCTTTCTCTCCTTTCGTCGTGTTGGGCGCGGGCGACTTGTCCGTCTAAGACGGAACGCCACACTTTGTGGCGAGCACACGGCAGTCGGTATTCCGTGTCGTGAATAGTTACCCATGCATCAAGCAAAACGCGGGTAAAGAAAGTCGAGGGAAGAGGTAAAAAGGTAAAGGATTCAGTCCGCTTTGAAGGACATTAGGGGGAATTGCTCTTTTACTCGCCGAAGCCGTTCACGGAAGTGCGCTTGACCGTGCCGGCCCCGTCAAGAACGCCCCGCCGTCCGCCGTCGAGCGGATGCTCCCGGTGAACACCAGGTGAACGCACCGGAACCGACGGATTTCTATGCCCCTCGAAATACACATTGAATATCTAGTGCTTTTCACGTGCTAGAAGGAGGCCGTTTCCCTCAACTACTCTCCCGTAGCTGTGGTCCCCGCGAGAAGGCCAATACGCCGGCGCATGCACAGGAGCATGCGGGTCCGGCTCATGTCGGTCGCCGCCATCTTTCTCGCGAACGCATTTCCCCGCAAGCCCGCCAAGGAATTCATGGCGAGCGCGGCCCGCCGTGCGCGGGACAGGACGGCCCCCGGCGGCATGAACCCCCCGATTGGAGAACCGTCATGCGCAAACTGCTCCAGGCGACGCTGGTCGCGTGCGCCCTCGCGCTCGCGATGTGCGGTGTGACGTCCGCGAACGCCGCCGAGCCCGCCGGTGAGGGCGGGGTGCCGATCATCGGCGGCCACAACGCCACCGAGACGTACTCCTGGATGGTGTCGCTGAGCAACGGCTGCGGCGGCAGCCTGGTCGCCGCCCAGTGGATCGTCACGGCGAACCACTGCGGCGCGGCGTCGCAGGCCCGGATCGGCTCGACGTACAAGAGCTCCGGTGGCGAGGTCCGCCAGATCGACCGGCGCACCACCCGGTCCGGTACCGACCTCACGCTGATGCACCTGTCCACCCCCGCCCAGTCGGCTCCGGTGAAGATGGCGCAGTCCAACCCCGCCGCGGGCACGCCCGTGCGGCTGCTCGGCTTCGGCTGCATGAGCTGGCCCAGCTGCAGGACCGCCTCCGTCCTCCAGGAGATCGACCTGACGATCCTGTCCAGCGGCCGGTGCGCGGCCGGCGGCGGCACCGCGAACGACGTGTGCGTCTCGGGCGACCGGACGCACTCGGCCTGCCACGGTGACTCCGGCGGCCCGGCGGTCGTCGGCACCCGCGGCGACTGGACGCTCGTCGGCGAGACCCACGGCCCCGGCGACAACATGGGCGAGTGCGCCACCACCACGCTCTACACCGGCATCGCGCCGTACCTGTCGTGGATCAACCAGCAGATCGGCCGTTGACCCCGGTCCCCCACCCCCGTAGGAGTTCCCCCATGTCACTTCGCAAGATCATGGCGGCGCTGGCCGTCACGCTCGGGTTGTCCTTCCTGGTGCCCGCGCTGGTCGTCGAGCCGGCGTCGGCCGCGGCCCCGGCCGCGGTCCGCACGATCTACTACGACGCCAGTGCCGCGCAGGAGTTCAGGGCGGCCGTCGACCAGGGCGCCGCCGCCTGGAACGCGGCCGTGCCCGCGATCCAGCTCAGGGCCGCGACCGGTGCGCAGGCCACCGTCAAGGTGTACGCCGACAACGGCTGGCCCCGCACCTACATGAACGGCTTCGGCCGCGCCACCATCTATATGGGACGCGAGGCGGTCAACGACGGCTTCTACCCGCCGAGGATCGCCGCGCACGAACTCGGGCACGCCCTCGGCCTGCCCGACAACCGCAACGGACGCTGTGACTACCTGATGTCCGGCCACAGCTCGCCGACGTCCTGCCAGAGCACCACCCCGCACTCGACCGAGGCGGCCCAGGTCACCCGCAACGCGGGCGGCCTGGTGCCCGCGGCGCTCAGCCGGGAGACCCGGTACGCGGACTGCTTCGTCTTCTGACCGTTCACCTCTCTCCTGACCGCGCCGCACCGCGGGCACACCGGCAGCACGTGCCCGCGGTGCGGCGCGTCCGGCCCTCCCCCGGGCGTCGCGGGCCCGCGGAGTCGTCCCAAGCTGGTGGCGGCGGGCCTCATCGGGTAGGGAGGAACAAAAGGGGAGTTCGGTCCTGGCCGAATCGCGGGGCGGGCTCCCGGTCGTCGCGGGGGCGAGTCGATGCGAGGTGGGTGGCGATGTGCAGGTGGATGGCCTACTCCGGGGATCCCGCCCTGGCGGAGGCCCTGCTCTTCCGGCCGGCTCATTCCCTGATCAACCAGAGCCTGCGCTCCCGGCTGGGAGCGGAGACCACGAACGGGGACGGCTTCGGCATCGGCTGGTTCGGGGAGAGCCGGCTCCCGGTCGTGTACAAGAGCGTCCTTCCCGCCTGGAACGACCCGAACCTGCGCGAGATCAGCCGGGAGATCCGCACGCGGATGCTGTTCGCGCACGTCAGGGCCTCGACCGGCGCCTCGGTGCAGCGCAGCAACTGCCATCCGTTCCGGCACGGGCAGTGGCTGTGGATGCACAACGGGGCCATCGCGGACTACCCCAGGCTGAAGCGGGACGTCATGCTCGCGGTCGACCCGTCGCTTTACCCCGAGATCGAGGGCACGACCGACTCCGAGGCCCTGTTCTACCTGGCGCTCACCTTCGGCCTGATGGAGGATCCGCCGGGCGCCGTCGCCCGCACCATCGGCCTCGTCGAGGACCTCGGGCGGCGCCGCGGAGTGCCCGATCCGCTGCAGATGACGGTGGCCACGAGCGAGGGTGAGTCGATCTGGGTGTTCCGCTACTCCAGTCTGGGACGCACGAGGTCGCTCTTCTACTCCACCGACATCGCCCAACTGCGCGGGCTCTATCCAGGGCTGGACGTCCTCCAGGGGCTCGGGACAGACGCGCGGTTCGTCGTGTCCGAGCCGATCCACCATCTTGAGGGCGCGTGGAGGGAGGTGCCGGAGAGCTCGTACGCGATCGTGCGGCCCGGCACGCACGAGCTGCACCCCCTCGTCCCCGTCCGGACGCGCCAGGAGACCACCGCCTGACCGTTCCGGCGGCGGTTCCGGCGGCGCTCCCTCAGGCGGGCTTGGCCGGGGCGATCAGCCGCCAGGCACGGGGGTGCAGGGTCCAGGTACGGCTGGTGTAGGGGCCCGACACCTCGCCGTCGCTGTTGCTCCGGAACTCCTGTCCGCTGATCGTGACCTTGCGGGCCGTGGTGTGCAGGACGTCGTCCCGGTAGCGGTGGCTGCCGTCGCGCAGGTGCAGGGCGTAGGCGATGCGCGCGACGGGTCCGGTGGCGGCGGAGACGACCAGTTCCAGCTTCCCGTCCCCGGGATGCGCGTCCGCGGCCAGCTGGGCGGAGCCGCCGGCGATGCCGGGCGCGTTGCTGAGCGCGACCATCAGGAACTTGCCCTCGGCGACGAGTTCGCCGTCCGCCTCGACACGCTGCCGCCACCCGGAGTGGCGCAGGCCCGCGATGATCGCGCCCAGCGGGAACGCCGCGACCTTGAGCCTCCTCTTGAACCGCGTCGCGCTCTCCGCCGCCGAGGCGCCGATGCCCACGTGCACGGCGTTCAGCGTGACGCGGTCGTCCTCGTCGACGATCATGTCCAGCTCGCGGTGCCCGCCGTCCAGCAGGAGGCGGACGGCCTCGTCGGGGTCGAGCGGGATGCCGAGGTTGCGGGCGAGGTCGTTTCCGGTGCCCATCGGCAGCAGCCCGACCGTCCGGTCGAGCTCGCCGCGCCGGTGCAGGGTGCGGACCAGGCGGTTGATGGAACCGTCCCCGCCGGCGGCCACGACGACCGCCTTGCGGTCCTGGTCCAGCGCCTCGTCGAGGTCGTCGGGCGCGACGCACGGGCAGACGGTGACCTCCTGCCCGGCGTCCCGGATCAGCGCGGCGACCCGGTCCAAGGTCTGGGCGTCGTGCGTTCCGGCCTTGGCGTTGGTGAAGAGAATCATGGTCCTCAGATCGGCCGTGCGGAGCCTCCGGGGGGCATGGCACGGCGACGGAGGCCTGGGGGGTTCCCACACCGCTTCTGCCTTCCCTCCCGCGTCCGGATGATGCAGGTCGCGGGGTGTCGGACGGGTCACGGCGTCAGGGCGCCGGGGAGTAGCTCTGCAGGTCGCCCTGGCGGGCCTGGACCGGGGCGTTCAGGGACCCGCTGCCCGCGTGCTGGAAACGCAGGGTGAGCGGAACGAGCTCGCCGGACTGCAGCGGCTTCCTGAGCCCGCGCAAGATGATCTTTGGCGCCGGCCCGACCTGGACGTCCCGGCCGGCCGGGAGGGCGATGGTCCCGCCGACGATCTCGGCGGACGCGGCCTGGGGCGAGGAGACCGACGTCAGCGTGTCGGTCCCGGGCCGGGGGGCCGGGCTCCCGGAGGCGTTGAAGCTCTCGACCTCGCTGGGCGAGTTGACCATGGTGAGGTAGACGGGCGCCGACCCGCCCTGCGCGATCGTCCGCCCTTCCTCGCCGCCGAGGACGAAGAGGTTGCGGATGGCGACCTGCCCGATCTGCCCGGCCACCCCGGCCGCGGGCGACACGTCGGTCTCCGTGGGATCGTCGCTGCAACCGGCCAGGAGCGCGCTCGCCAACAGTACCGGCGCGGCCGTGACGAGCGCGGCGCGTGCGGTCCGAGCGAAGTTCATCGTCTCCCCGATCTGACGTCACCCCGACCTGCCGAAGATCCCGCAGGGCGGAGCGGACCAAACCCTCGCGGACGTAAAGCCGCGGGAACCTCCGCACGAGCGGCGCCGCGCCTCCCCGGCCTCCTCACCGGGTGACGCGGATCTTGGATTGGCCGTGCGGGAGCTCTTCCCAGTCGTCCATGAAACGGGCGGTGAAGCCGTGGCTTTCGGCCAGGGACGTCAGGGTCTCGGTGCGGTAGTAGAAGTCCTCGCGCAGCACGTGGTGCTCGGTTCCGTCGGTGCGGTCGAAGGTGAAGTCGAAGAATCCGCCGGGGGCCATGACGCGCCCCACATTCGCGAGGCATTCGTCGATGACCTCCAGCGGCGAGTGGCTGAAAACGCTGTGCGCGTGCACGACCGTGAAGTGCTCCGCCGGGAGGAAGCGCAGTTTCAGGTCGCCGACCAGCGTCAGGTGCGGCAGTTTCTCGCGGAGGTCGTTGCGGACGAGGGTGTGCTGCGCGGCGAGCAGGATGTCGGGCGAGATGTCGATGCCGTAGTAGTTGCCGGCGTCGAGGTGGTCGATGAACCGCCAGCCGGCGCGCAGGTTGCCGCAGCCGATCTCCAGGAGGCGGTCGTCCGGCTTGAGACCGTGCCTGAGCAGGTAGTCGAACTGCATCTGGCCGAGGGCGAGCCAGCGTTCGCGGGTCGGGCTGCCGACGGCGGCCTCCGGGCTCCTGGCCGCGTCCGCCTTCATGACGGCCCGGTAGTAGGCGACGTGGTCACGGCTGGAGACCCGGAATTTCAGATCTCGTGCCACTCGTGACAGATATGTGCCGATCTTTTCCGGGTTCTGCGCGGCATAGCGAAGCCGGTACGCCAGGCTCGCGCGATTCCGGCTGGTGGGCGGCAGTGCTTTCGTCATCGGGCTCGTCCCCCAAAGAGCACCTGCGGTGATGCCCCGTGACCTACCCGTCCGCCGCGTTCCGTAAAAGCGGGGACGCGGCGGACGGGGCGAGCACGATCACACGTGGACCCGCGGAAGGTCGAAGTCATCGAAAAGGGACGGGTCCATAAAACTCGAAATGTGCGCGATTCCGGAATGGGTGGGAGTGATGACCATGATGGAATGCGCGTGCAGAACGCCGTCGTCGCCGCGCAGGTACGCTCCGAAGGCGGGCTGGCCGTTCGCATGGACGGGGACGAGCAGGTTGGGATCCCGGCCGGAGGGCAGCCGGGCGGCGAGCAGCCGGCCGATGGCCTCACGGCCGCTGAACCAGTGCGGAACGGGCGGCATCTCCCAGGCCGCCTGCTCGGTGAGGAGCCGGGTGAGCGCGGGGATGTCGACCGTCTCGAAGGCCCTGGCGAACCGGTCGAGCAGCTCGCGGCGCCCCGGCTCGTCCGGCTCGGTGATCTCGTCGCTGGCGGGGACGAGCCGCTCCAGGCGGGACCGGGCGCGCAGCAGCGTGCTGTTGACCCCCGCACCGGTCATCCCGAGCATTCCGGCGACCTCCGCGGCGGGCCATCCCAGCACGTCCCGCAGGACCAGCACGGCCCGCTGCCTGGCCGGCAGGTACTGCAACGCCGCGATCAACGCCAGCCGCAGCCCGGCCCGCTCGGCGACGACCGTCGCCGGATCCTCCGGCACCCCGCCGACGAGGCGGTCGGGCAGGGGCCCCAGCCAGGGCACCTCCGGGACGCGCGACCCGGGCGGCGGCACGTCGTCGGTCGGCGACGCGAGACCGGACGGCAGCACCCGCCGGCTGCTGTGCTCCAGGGCGTTCAGGCAGGCGTTCGTCGCGATCCGGTACAGCCACGTGCGCAGCGACGCCCGGCCGTCGAAGGTCGCATACGACCGCCACGCGCGCAGGTACACCTCCTGGACCAGGTCCTCGGCGTCGTGGACGGAACCGAGCATCCGGTAGCAGTAGGCCAGCAGCTCCCGCCGGAACGGATCCGTCATCCGCCCGAACTCCTCGGGCCCGGCATCTCTCTCATCGGTCTTCATCAGGACGCACCTCCCCATGTACTGACCGGAGGCCAGGGCCGGACTCGTCGGCTTCCGCCCGCTGAATATCGCCCGCGCGGCCGGTTTGTACAGGCGATGGCGAGCCTCGCCTGACTACCTGGAGGGAACGCGCATGGCGCAGAGGACAAGCGGCAGGCTGCTCGGCCTGACCGCGACGGCGTCGCTGATGGTGGCGCTGGACGCGACGGTGGTGACGACCGCGCTGGCCAGGATCCGGCTGGACCTGTCCGCCACCATGGAACAGCTCGAATGGACCGTGAACGCCTACGGCCTCAGTTTCGCCGTCCTGCTGATGACCGGCGCCGCGCTGGGCGACCGTTTCGGGCGCCGGCGGATGTTCGTGAGCGGGCTCGGCCTGTTCACGGCCGCCTCGGCGGCCTGCGCGGCGGCGCCCGGCATCGGCTGGCTGATCGCCGCCCGCGCCGTCCAGGGGTGCGGGTCCGCGCTGGTGATGCCGCTGGCGATGGCGCTGCTGAGCGCCGGGTTCCCGCCCGAGCGGCGCGCCCGGGCCCTCGGCGTCTTCGCCGGGGTCACCGGCCTGGCGGTGGTGGCCGGGCCGGTGGTCGGCGGAGTCGTCACCGAGGGGCTGGCCTGGCAGTGGATCTTCTGGCTCAACGTGCCGATCGGGCTGGTGGTCGTCCCGCTGGTGCTCCGGTACGTCCCGGAGAGCCGGGGCGGCGGCGCCTCCTTCGACCTCGGCGGCGTCCTGCTGGTGACGGGCGGCGCGCTCGGGCTGGTCTGGGGCCTGATCCGCGCCGACGGCTCCGGCTGGGACGCCTTCGAGGTGGACGCCGCGCTGGCGGCCGGGGCCCTGCTGCTGGCGGCCTTCGTCGCGTGGGAGCTGCGCGTCCGGGAGCCGATGGTGCCGATGCGGCTGCTGCGCTCGCGCGGTTTCTCCGCGGGCAACGCCGCCGGGCTCCTCATGTACGCGGCGCTGTACGGCTCGCTGTTCTTCATGGCCCAGTTCCTCCAGACGGTGCTCGGGGCCGGGCCGATGACCGCCGGGCTCCAGCTCGTTCCGTGGACGGCGACCGTGACCGTGGTGGCGCCCGCCGCGGGGGCGCTCGTGAACCGGGTCGGGGCTCGTCCCCTCACCGCCGCCGGACTGGCCCTGCAGGGCATCGGGCTGGGATGGATCGGCCTCACCGCCGGGCCTTCGACCGCCTATCCGGAGCTGATCGCGCCCATGGTCGTCGCGGGGGCCGGGATCAGCATGGCGATGCCCGCCGCGCAGACCGCGGTCATCAACTCCGTCGCGGCGCGGGAGATCGGCAAGGCGTCCGGCGTCTTCAACGCCCTGCGGCAGCTCGCCGCGGTGCTCGGCGTCGCGGTCGCCGCCGCGCTGTTCACCGCCAAGGGCGGCTACGGGACCGCGGAGACCTTCTCCGACGGCTTCGGACCCGCCCTCACCCTCACGGGCGCGCTGTCGCTGGCCGGTGCTCTCGCCGGCCTGTTCATGCCCGGACCGGACCGGACGGCCCGGACGTCCCCGGCGCCGCCGGTCCCGCGGCGCGCCCCCGAGCCGACCCGCTGAGACGCGGAGACGCCGCGCCGTCAGGCGGGTTCGCGGCTCACCGGAGTCCGGCGGCGTAGTCGGCGAAGCGCTCGTCGACCTGCTCCGGGGTGAGCCCGAAGTCCGCGAGCGAGTACCGGTGGGCGGGTTTCGCCGCGCCGGTGGAGCTCTCGCCGTGGAGCCTCGTCATGGCGGCGCGGGCGTCGTCCGTCAGCGGCAGCCCGAACTGCGCGTAGACGGACTCGACCGTGCCGATCGGGTCGCGGACGAAGTCGTCGTAGTGGACGTCCGCGAACCGCGCGGGGTCGTGCCGCCCCCGTTCGGCGCGGAACCGGTCGAGGCCCCGGCTCCACAGGTCGAGCTGGTCGCGGCCGATCGTGGCGCCGGTGAACACGTCCGACCATCCGGCGGTGGCGTGCGCGGCGAGGCTGCACATGGACGCCATCGCGGTGCGCGGCCTGCGGTGCGTCTGGACGATCAGCGCGTCGGGGTAGACCTCCAGCAGCGCGTCCAGCGCGAACAGGTGGCTGGGGTTCTTCAGCACCCAGCGCCGGCCGGGGTCGTTCAGGCCGATGAGCCGGAGGTTGCGCCGGTGCCTGCGGTAGGCGTCCGTCCAGTCCTGCCCGGCGAGCCAGGACGAGTAGGTCGGCAGGTGCGCCAGGCACTCGAACGAGATCGACAGCATGCTCTGGCGGAGCAGCTGCCAGCACTCCTCGACCGAGTCCGCCGAGATGTAGTGGACGCCCATGAACTCGGGGTTCTCCACGTGGTGCCGCCGGTATCCGGCGTCGATCGCCTGGAAGACCGGGTCGTCGGCCCAGGTCCCGCGCGGCGGCCGCGGCTGCGGCACCTCGGCGAGCCACAGGTCGAGTCCCTGGTGCGCGGGGTCGGCGGTGAGGAGCCGGTGCAGCGCCGTGGTCCCGGTGCGGGGCAGGCCGGTCACGAAGATCGGCCGCTCGACGGCGACGTCCGCGTGTTCGGGGTGCCGCCGCCAGGCCGTCTCGGAGAACTGCCGGGCCACCAGGGCGCCGCGCAGCAGCGCGCGCTGCGCCTTGTTGCCGAGCGGTGTGAGCCCGGCGTCCCCGGCCAGCGACTCCAGCAGCACCTTCAGACCGTCGAGGTACTCGTCGCCGCCGAAGTCGTCCGTTCCGGTGATCTTGCTGGCCGAGGCGTGGAGGTCCTCGACGGTCCCCACGCTGTCGCGACCGTTCGTCATCGGTCCGCCCTTCCTAGTGGTGCCACTCGCCGGAGTTGACGTCCAGGCACTGACCGGTGACGGCGCGGGCCAGCGGCGACAGCATGAACACGGCGGCGTCGGCGACCTCGTCGGGCTCGGGCAGCTTGCGCAGGTCGGTCGTCGCGGCGTTCTCGTCGTAGACCTGCTGCGCCGTCACGCCGCGCTTCTCCGCGAGGTGGTGGAAGTACCACTTGAGGTTGGGCGCCCAGATGTAGCCGGGCGCGATCGTGTTGACGCGGATCCCGCGCGGCCCGAGCTCGGTGGACAGGTTCTGCGCCATCGCCAGCAGCGCCGCCTTGGCCATCTTGTAGGCGCCGAACGTCCGCCGGGAATGCCGCAGCACCGCCGAGTTGATCATGACGACGGAGCCGCGGGTCTCTTCCAGCGCCGGGACGAACAGCCTGGTCAAATGGAGTGCGGCGAGGACGTTGGTCTCGAAGCCCGCCCGCACCGCGTCGAGGTCGACCTTCGTCAGATCGGTCAGCGGCGGGGTGGCGAAGGCGTTGTTGACCAGGCCGTCCACCCGGCCGAACGCCTCCCGCGCGGCCTCGGCGAGCCGCTCGCAGGCCGCCGCGTCCCGGATGTCGGTCGGGACGGTCGCGGTCCGCCGCCCGAGCTCCTCGACCTCCTTGGCGACCTCGGCGAGCCGCTCCTCGTTGCGCGCGGCCAGCACGACGTCGGCCCCGGCCTTGGCGCACTGGAGCGCGAGCCCCCGGCCGAGTCCCGGGCCCACGCCGGAGACGACGACGACCTTGCCGTCCAGCAGTCCCGTGCCCATCAGCCGAGCATCCTCTTCGCGACGGCGGTCTGGCGGGCGGCGATCCGCTCCGCCCATTCCTCTCTCCCGACGCGCTGGCCCTCGTGGAAGGGCAGGGCGCGCGGCAGGTCCTCGAACGGCACGACCTCGACGCTCGGCCCGTCCTCGGGCGTGAGGTCCCGGGTGAGGCGCTGCCAGCGGAACTGCAGGTAACCGCGGCGGTGCCCGGTCCGCTCGATCCAGTTGGCGAGCCCGGGATCGCGCTCGCTGACGACGTACCGGATCATGCCGTCCTCGTCCACGCGGGCCTGGTCGGTGGTGAGGCTCGTCTGGTGGTTGATGTAGTCGAGCGAGACGTACCACATGCTGCCGAGCTGGAAGCCCTGGTAGGGCGCCACTTCACGGTCGGCGGCCGGGGCGGTGATGACCATCGCCTCGTCCTCGTCCAGGTCGTAGTGACCGACGGACGAGAACTGCGTCGCCAGCCCGCCGGGCGTGGGCCGCGGCTCGGTGAGCGTGTTGACCGGCAGTTGCAGGTAGTGCCATTCGGGGAAGGCCAGGAAGGTGCGGATCCGGGACACCAGCATTCTGCCCGCTATCTCGTACCGCCTGGCCATCCGGTCGGACGGGACGGGCAGCGGCGAGGTCCCGAGCGTGTCCGCCCGGTGAATGCGGATCTCCCCCCGTCTCTCGCTCTCCCAGTCGCTGAAGACCTCGCGCACGATGAGCATCGCGGAGCCGGGGGCGAGCGCGACGTATCCGGGCCCGGCGTCCCGTCTCGGCGGGCCGAACCGCAGCTGGAACGTCCCGTCCTTCGCGATGTCCAGCTCGCGGTCGTCGAACGCGGTGAGGCTGTCGGGCGACTTCGCGGGCGAGTAGTCGCCGTTCATGATCTGGAAACTGAGGTCGGCGGTCGTGCCCCGGCGCCCGGTCACGACGTATTCGGCGTCGTCCCGGATGTACGCGTGGAAGTACAGCGTGTCGGGATTGTCGAGCCCGAGCTTGGTGTACGGCCCGGTGGACGACGCGAAGAACGGATAGTCCTGCTGGTAGGCGCCCACCATGTGCAGCGACGCCTTGATGCTGCCGGCCAGGTAGTCGAGGCCCTCGGCCAGGTCCTGGTCGGTCTTGACGTGCGGCGCGGCGCGGACGATCCGCTCCGCCTCCACGACCGCGTCGGCGAACGAGCGCGTCGCGGCGCCCAGGCGGTCGGTGCTGCCTTCGGCTGGGTCGGTGGCCACCGGGCTCTCCTCGGTTCGCGGGCGCGAGGCCGTGCTCTGGCGGAACGGAGATTAGAACGCGTTCTAAGTGGGCGGCAACACCCGCGTCCCGCTCAATGGGAGGTGGTGAACTTCAGGCTCGGCGCGTCGTCCAGCGACACCATGTACTCGTAGGTCCGCCGGTGCCCGGTCTTCTCGACCCGCCATCGGCCGCCGTCCCGCCGGTAGACGTCGTGGTAGAAGGCGGCGCCCCGGATGAGCAGCCGGTCCCCCGGGAGGACGATCGTGTCGTCCAGCGACCAGATCCCCGTCGCCCGGTCCCCGTCGAGGTCGATCTCCGGGCATCCGGCCGTGTGCGCGCTGATCTTGTCCGGCCCGAGGTTGGACCGCATGTACTCGACGATCGCGTCCCGCCCCTCCAGCCTGAGCGTCTTACCGAGCACGGGCGTGTCGTACTCCGCCACCGCGTCCTCGGTGAACACCTCGGCGAACTCGTCCCACAGCTTCAGGTCGACGCACCGCAGGTACCGGTACTTGAGCCGCCGAATCTCTTCCAGGGCAACCAGGTCCATGCGCCCAGCCTCCTAGCTCCACCCGCAAAACACAAGAACACGTTCTACCCTGCGCCCTGCGCCCAGCAGGCGGGGGCGCACCGCTCCGGCCGGGCCAAACATCCGGCAAAAGGTTGGAATCGGTTGATCGGCACCCACCGGACCGACGCCCACCGACCGGGCAAGATCCCCGCGCCCGGATTCCCGTGCCCGGCAGGGGAGGCAGGCGCCGGGCGTCCCAGGCGACGGACCCGGCCCCCGGAGGCCGCCCCGCGCCCGGACGGCCGCGGTCGCCCTTCCGGTCCGGCGGCGGCGATTACGCTGGTAGAGGTGATGGCACCGGTCATTCTCGTGGTGGATCACGACGCGGGTTCGCGGCGTGTACTGCTCGCCGACCTCACGCGACGGCTGGGCGAGGCGTTCACGGTGAAGGGTGCGAGTTCGCCCGGGGAGGCCCGCGACGCGCTGGAGGAAATGGCGCAGGCGAAGGAATCCGTCGCGCTGCTGATGGTGGACGACGCCTGCGCCGACGTCCTCACGCGGGCGCATGAGTCGTATCCCAATGCCAAGCGCGTGCTGATGGTGGACCGCGACTACACCTCGACCAGTCCGGCCGTCCAGGCGATCGCCCTCGGGTACGCCGACTACCACCTCGTCCGGCCGTGGACGAACGACGAGACGATGCACCGCGCGGTGAGCGAGTTCCTGTCCTCGTGGACGGAGGAGCAGGAACCGACGTTCGAGCTGTTCCGCGTCGTCGCCGAATTGGACGACCCCCGGGTGCTGCGGCTGCGCGACGTGATGGCGCGCTTCAACCTGCCGTTCGTGGTCCACCCGCCCGGCGAGGAGACCGGGCGGCGGCTGCTGCGGGAGGCCGGCGTCGACGCGTCCCGGCTGCCGGTGGTGATCCGCTACGACGGCCGGGCGTACGTGGACCCGCAGGTCTCCGATCTCGCCTGCGCGATCGGCGTCAGCGTCGTGAACGACCTGGAGGTCTGCGACATCGCGATCGTCGGCGCCGGGTCGGCCGGGCTGACGGCGGCCGTGTACGCGGCGTCCGAGGGGCTCGACACCGTGCTGCTGGAGCGCGCCTTCTCGGGCGGGCAGGCCGGGACGAGCCCGATGATCAGGAACTATCCGGGGTTCCCCCACGGCATCGCCGGCGGCTACCTGATGGAGCGGACCTGCGAGCAGGCGTGGCTGATGGGCGCGCACATCGTCTTCGCCCAGCAGGCGGTCGCCCTCGAAGGCCGCGGCGACCGGCGGGTGGTCCGCATGGCGGACGGCTCCGAGGTCAGCGCACGCGCGGTGCTGATCTCCACGGGCATCGACTGGCGGCGGCTCGGCGTCCCCGGCCTGGAGGACCTCGTCGGCACCGGAGTGTTCTACGGCATGGCCGTGGGCGAGAGCCGCGCGATGCGGGGCCAGGACGTCTTCATCGTGGGCGCCGGGAACTCGGCCGGCCAGGGCGCGCTGCACCTGGCCAAGCACGCTCGCACGGTCACGCTCGTCGTCCGGGGCGACAGCCTGGCGAAGTCGGCGTCGACCTACCTGGTGCGCGCCATCGAGACGACGCCGAACATCGTCGTCCGCCAGCGGACCGAGGTGGTCGGGTGCGGCGGCGGCGAACGCCTGCGGTCCCTGACGCTCGCGGACCGGGCGGCGGGCACCACCGAACGCGTCCCGGCCGCCGCGCTCTTCATCATGATCGGAGGGGAGCCGCACACGCGGTGGCTCCCGGACGGCGTCGCCGGCGACGAGCACGGCTACCTGCTCACGGGCCGCGAGATCTACGACCGGGACCCGCCCCGCTGGCCCCTCGACCGGGACCCGATGCCGCTGGAGACGAGCATGCCCGGCGTCTTCGCCGCGGGAGACGTGCGGAAGGACTCGATCAAGCGGGTCGCCTCGGCGGTCGGTGAGGGCGCCACGGCCGTCCGCTCGGTCCACGAATACCTGGCGCTCTGAGCGCCCACGCCGATTATCGGCCGTTTTCGGGGACGGTTGGCGGGTTCCGGGGACGGGCACGCGCTCGGCGCGGCACTCTGAGGCGGTCGAAGTCGCATGAAGGGCGCGGCGGCGGAGCGTCCTTCCGCTTGTCTTGGAGTGTGGTCCTGTGGTGGACGGTTCGGTTGAGGACGTCCCATCGGAAACGGCTGAGAGCGCCGAGACCCGGGACGGGGAGGCGTCCTGGCTCGGACGTGGAGTCGCGTTGTTCACGCCCGTGTTCGCCGTGGCGGCCGGTTGGCTCGCCGGAGTCGTGGCGCAGCTCGTGCCCGGGGCTCACCTCGACGAGACGCAGGTGACGACGTTCATGGTGGCCGCGACGACCGCGGCGCTCGGTTCCGGGTGGAAGTGGCTCCAGGGATGGCAGCAGCACGAGCGGCTCGTCGCCGACGGAAAGGCCGCGCCCGTGAGGAGCAGCCGGGAGCGGCGGAGTCGCAAGGCGACGTGAGGCGGGTGCCGGGAAGGTAGGCATAGCTCTACCGCGATGCGGGGGGCACGCCCACGGACAGGCCGTGTCCCGCCCGGCAAAGTGTTCCGCGGATGCCGCCCCCCACTCGCACTTGAGAAAGGCACTCTCGTGGACACAGTTCTCGCCCGGCGCTTCACCGGATGGTCGTGCCTCGCCGCCGCCGTCGCCCTCATCGTCGAGGTTCCGCTGTACTTCGTCTACTCGGGCCCGCCGCCGGACTCCAATGTCCTCTCCCGCCTTCTCCTCGGAATCCTGGCCCTCGGATTCCTGCTCCTCTTCGTGACGGGCTTCCGCGAACTCGTCAAGAGCGTCGACCCGCGGTACGAATGGGCCGGGAACTTCGCCTTCGCCGCCGGGCTCGCCTACGTTCTGGTCACCCTCATCTCCAGCGGCCTCGAGGCCGGGGCCGTCATCGCCGCCGACCGTCCGATCGACCCGACCATCTCCGTCAGCGGGACGTACATCCTGTACGGGTCCATCGGTCGCATGCTGCTGGGGTTCTTCCTGGTCGCGCTGGGCTACGCGGTGACGAAGACCGGTGCGCTGCCGCGCTGGACGGGGAAGTCCGCCTACGTGCTGGCCGCGGTCAACTTCGCCTTCATTCCCTCGCTCTTCTTCGGCAACGACCCGTCGTTCTTCTACGCAGCCAACGGCTGGGGCACCACCGCCTCCCTGGGCGCCATCCTCAGCTACTGGCTCCTCATGATGGGCGTCGTCACGCTCAGGGGTAAGCGAGGCGCCACCGGCCGCCTGGCGCAGGGGATGCACCGAGTCCACGGCTGACTTCAGCGAAGTGCGCCTGACGGCCGCCGGAGGCATATCGCCTCGGCGGCCATCAGGCCATTTGGCGACCTGGGCGCGTGCGACGGCGGTAAGGGTGCCGAGAGGTTCACCAGCCGGCATTGGAGGGTCGCCTCACGTTCATCCGGCGGCCGTTTTCTCTCGCTAGTCATGGTTCGTGCGCGCCATTTTCGTGCTTCTAGCCCTCGCACTCGCACTGGTGGGATGTGCGACCGCCAAAGCCTCGATCCACAGCCAGGACGTCATCGTGGTCGGGGTCAAGGCGGACCAGCCCGGGTTAGGGCTGAGGAAGAACGGGGTGCTCCAGGGGTTCGAGGTCGACGTGGGCGGCTACATCGCCCGCCGCCTCGGGGCGTCCCATGTGACGTTCCGCGAGGTCAGGTCCGACGACCGGGAGCAGCTGCTGAACCAGCACGCCGTCGACCTGGTGCTCGCGTCCTACTCGATCACACCGGACCGGGCCAGGCTCGTCCACTTCGGCGGGCCCTACTACGTCGCTCACCAGGACGTCATGGTGCGGCGGAGCGAGACCCGCATCCAGAGCGTGCGCGATCTGGCAGGGCGGAAGATGTGCCAGGCCAGCGGGTCGGTCTCGACCGAGCGGGTGGTGGTCGGTCTGAGCATCGCCGCAAGGCCCGTCCCGGGATCGTCCTACAGCGACTGCGTGGCGAAGCTGCGGTCCGGGACCGTGGACGCCATCTCCACCGGCGACCTGGTCCTCGCCGGGTTCGCGGCGCCGGACCTGAGGATCGTCAACGCGCCCTTCACCGACGAGCGGTACGGGGTCGGGATGCGCAAGGACGACGCGGACGGGTGCGAGGCGGTGAACCGGGCCATCACGACGATGTACCAGGACGGGACGGCCGGCCGCCTGCTGGACAAGTGGTTCGGGAAGAGCGGGCTCACGCTCGTCCGCGAGGTCCCCGAGTTCGAGGGCTGCGCGTAATGTCGGCGGCTCTGGCTATGGTCGGGACGTGGCTGAGGACAGGGACGCTTGGGACGAGCTCTTGGCAGCGGGCTTCCTGCACGCCCTGCGGGAGGCCCACCGCGAGGCGACGCTGGCCGTCTTCGGCGGGCTGAGCCGGGCGGCGGGGTTCACGGAGCGGACGTACGGGGTCGGCGCCTTCGACGCGCTCGCGTCGCAGATCGACCGGGTCTTCGAGGCCGAGCCGCAGGTCGTCCGCGACGATCTGAACGGCTCCCCCGGCTGGCGGTACGGGCCGTACCGCGTCCTTCTCAAGCGGCACGAGTTCGGGAACGTCAGGGGCATCCGGTGGGACCGCGACAGCCCCACCAAGCAGGCCGTGGCCAGGCAGACCTACGTCGAGGACCCGCAGCTCGTCCTCCCGCTGGGCATCGAGGCGCGCGACACGCCCGGGGTCGTGACGCTGGTGCTCGCGCACAGCGCCACCGAGGCGCCGCTGGAGATGGAGCTCTTCCTGGGCCGCCCCCGGTGGAACGCCGACGGCGGCACCGCCTGGCACTGGGTCACACCCCTGGACGACACCATCGGGCCCGATCCACGTCGTAAGCTCGTCGAGCGGACGATGCCGCTGTGGGACGACCGGGAGGACGACGTCCCGATGCGGCTCCGCAGGGAGACGAAGACGGCCTAGCAGAAGGTGGCGCGGGGTGCTGTTCGACTGCGAGCGGCTGACGCTCGCCCGGCGGCTCAGGGGCCTGCGCAAGAACCAGCTCGCGCAGGCCGTCGGGACGACGCCGAAGGCGATCGGGCAGTACGAGGCGGGCGTGCAGCGGCCCGAGGAGCCGACGGTGCGGCGGTTGGCGATCGCGCTGGGCGTGCCCGTCGAGTTCTTCCAGAGCGGCCGCAGCCCGGTCTCCATGGACGGGGCCCATTTCCGGTCGCTCCGGTCGACGACGCAGATCGAGCGGGACCAGGCGCTCGCCTACGGGCGGATCGCCACCGACGTCGTCGCCGTCCTCGAACGGCTCGTCGCCCTGCCCGAGGTCGACCTGCCCGAGTACCCGGTCTCGCCGGAGGAGATCGCCGGCCCCGGGCCCGCCGAGGCGGCGAGGCTGACCCGCAAGGCGCTGGTCGAGCGGGCCGGGCCGGTGCCGCACGTCGTCCGGCTGCTGGAGTCCCACGGCGTGCTCG
Source organism: Actinomadura sp. NPDC023710 (assembly GCF_040639875.1). Taxonomy (NCBI): domain Bacteria; kingdom Bacillati; phylum Actinomycetota; class Actinomycetes; order Streptosporangiales; family Thermomonosporaceae; genus Actinomadura; species Actinomadura sp. NPDC023710. Next base: position 5,799 of record NZ_JBFAGB010000052.1, on the reverse strand, counting down.
TCCTCGTGCTGCCGCGGGCGGCCGAGCGGGTGGACGCGTTCAGCGTCGGCGTCCACCCGAGGCCGATGGTGTTCTTCAACCCGGCCAAGGGCGACTACTGGCGCAACCGGTTCGACGCGGCCCACGAGCTGGGGCACCTGGTGATGCACGCCGACGCCGAGCCCGGCGAGAAGATCGTCGAGGACCAGGCGCACCGGTTCGCGGCGGAGTTCCTCATGCCGGAGGCCGACATCGCGGGCGAGCTGCCCGCGGGCCCCGACTGGGACCGGCTGGCGGAGCTGAAGGCGTCCTGGGGCGTCAGCATGGCGGCGCTGCTCTACCGGGCCCGCACGCTCGGGATCATGACGGAGTCCGTCTACCGCAACGCGATGAGCGCGCTGAGCTCGCGCGGCTGGCGGCGCCAGGAGCCGGGCCCGGCCCGTCCGCTGGAGCAGCCGACGATGCTCACCCGCGCGCTGGAGGTCGTGGAGGGCGCGGGCACGGATCGTGACCGGATCGCCGGGGACGCCCGGGTCACGCGCGCCGATCTGGACCTGCTCGTCCCGCGGCGGTGACCCCTACTGGAACGCTCCCGCCCGCGCGTTCCACACAATGGCGGGATTTGTAAAGCCGCTGCGCCAGATAGGTATCCCTGTCGAGGGGTTTCCTGCGCGTTCGCCATTGCCTGTGAGACCCTCCGAGAGTGTTGCCGGACCACGTACGGAACGCTGGAGACCTGGTGCTTGACAATCGGCTGGCGAGTCCCACCGCGTTGCGCATGCAACTCGGGGCGCGGTTAAGGCGGATGCGCGAGGAGAGCGGTCTCAGCCGGGCGGAGGCCGGCGAGGTGATCCGCGGCTCGGCGTCCAAGATGAGCAGGCTGGAGCTCGGACGGCACGGCTTCAAGATCCGCGACGTTCTCGACCTGCTCACCCTCTACGGCGTCGAGGACGAGGACGAACGGAATGGTTTCGTCCAACTCGTCCGGGAGGCGAAGAAGCCCGGCTGGTGGCAGGGCCACGGCGATATCGTGCCGGGCTGGTTCGAGCAGTATCTCGGCCTTGAACAGTCGGCGGCGACGATTCGCACTTACGAGGTGCAATACATCCCCGGCCTTCTGCAAACGCGTGACTACGCGCGGGCCGTCATCGGCCTGGAACACCATGACGCGGCCTATGGCGGCCTCGAACGGCGCCTCGCCCTGCGGATGCGGCGGCAGGAGGTCCTGCACCGCCCGACCGGCGCGACCACGCTCTGGGCGGTGATCGACGAGGCGGCGCTGCGGAGGCCGATCGGGGGCCCGCGGACGATGCGCGGCCAGGTCGAGCACCTGATCGCGGTTTCGGAGGACATGGCCAACGTGAAGGTGCAGGTCCTGCCCTTCGCGGCGGGCGGGCACCTGGCGCTGGGCGGGCCGATCACCATCGTCCGGTTCGCCGAGCACGACCTGGACGACGTGGTCTACCTGGAGCAGCTGACCGGCGCCCGCTACCCCGAGGGCCAGGAGGCCGTCCGCTACCAGAAGATCATGGACCTGCTGGGCATCCGCGCGGCCCGCCCCGCCCGTACCGCGACCTTCCTCCGGGACCTGCTCGGCGAGCTCTGATCCCCCGTCAGGACGAGCCGCTCCCCCGCTGGCGGGAAGAGCGCCGCCCCCGCGCTCATTAGCGTCCCCCGTGACGTAAAAGGACGATTCTGCGGGCGGCGGAAAATGGACGGTTCGGCAACGATCATCGCTTTCCTCATCGGAACGGCGATCAACACCTGGGTCATGGCGTACGGGGCGAGGAGCCTTCTCGACACCCGGTTCCCCCTGTTCCGGACGCTCGTGGCGGGCGCGGTCGGGCAGGCGGTCGCGAGCCCGATCATCAGCGCGCTGATCGGCGACCTGCGCGCGAACCGGGACCCCGCGCCGCTGGGGTGGTTCGTCTGCCTCGGCTTCGCGTGCGCCCTCCTCGTCTCGATGACGATCCTGGTGCTGTGGGAGGCGTTCGTCCCGACCGGGACGGTGCCGTCACCGCTCCACTGGTTCGGCAACGTGCGGTCGCGGATCGCGCGCACCCGCCGCTACCGGCGCATCTCGTTCATCTTCCTGCGCCACGGCCTCGGTCCCTACCTGCGCGGCCGCGCCCGCCCGAGCGCACACACCGCGCGCTCGTTCACGCACGCGCTCGAACAGGGCGGCGTCGTGTTCGTGAAGCTCGGCCAGGTCCTGTCCACACGGAGGGACGTCCTGCCGCCGGAGTTCGTCCAGGAACTGGGACGGCTCCAGGACAGCGCCGCCCCCGTCCCGTGGCCGCAGATCGAACGCGTCCTCCGCGAGGAGCTCGGCGACCCGCACGAGGTCTTCGCCGCCTTCGACCGGATCCCGCTCGCCGCCGCGTCCATCGCGCAGGTGCACCGGGCCGCCCTCCGGTCCGGCGAGGAGGTCGTGGTCAAGATCCAGCGGCCGGGCGTCCGCGCGGTGGTCGAACGCGACCTCGACATCGTCGGCCGCCTCGCCCGGACGCTCCACGACCGCGCCGGATGGGCCAGGTCGTTCGGCGTCCTCGACCTCGCGAACGGCTTCGCGACCGCGCTGCGCGAGGAACTCGACTTCCGCGTCGAGGCCCGCAACATGGCCTCCGTCGCGGCCACCGCGCGCAGCGGCGACGTCGTCATCCCCCGTCCCCACGACGACCTCTGCACGAGCCGCGTCCTCGTCATGCAGCGCCTCGACGGCGTCGCGCTCAGCAAGGCCGGCCCGCGCGTCGACTCCGCCGGCCTGGACCGGACCGCCCTCGCGCGCACCCTCCTCGACACGGTGCTGCGCCAGATCGTCCTGGACGGCGTCTTCCACGCCGACCCGCACCCCGGCAACATCCTCCTGCTCGACGACGGCCGCCTCGGCCTGATCGACTTCGGCTCCGTCGGGCGGCTCGACACCGAACTGCGCGGCTGCCTCCAGCGCATGCTCGTCGCCATGAACCGGGGCGACGCGGTCGCGGTGACGGACGCGTTCCTCGAGGTCGTGGCCCGCCCGGACGAACTGGACGAGCAGGGCCTCGCCCGCGCGCTCGGCGCCTTCATGGCCCGCCACCTCGGCCCGGGGGCCGCCCCGGACATGACCATGTTCACCGACCTGTTCCGCCTGGTCGCGAGGTTCGACCTCGCCGTCCCGGCCGAGATCGCGGCGGTGTTCCGGGCGCTGGCGACACTGGAGGGCGGCCTGAGCGAGCTCGCCCCCGGCTTCGGCGTCGTCACCGAGGCGCACGCGTTCGGCGAGTCCTACCTGCGAGAACGGCTCCACCCGGCCTCCCTGCGCGATGCCGCGAACGACGAACTGCTCAACCTGCTGCCGATCCTGCGCCGCCTCCCCCGCCGTCTGGACCGCATCACCGCCGCGGCGGAGGCGGGCCGCCTGAGCCTGAACGTCCGCCTGTTCGCCGACGAGTCGGACCGCCGCACGGTCACCGGTCTCCTCCAGCAGGTCCTGCTCACCATCCTCGCGTCGACCGCCGGCGTGATGGCGGTGATGCTGCTGGGCCTGAAGGACGGCCCCGCGATGACCCGGGACGTGACCCTCTTCCAGTTCTTCGGCTACTGCGGCCTGGTCATCTGCTCGGTCCTCTCCCTGCGCGTCCTGGCAGTGGTCTTCCGCCGCTGACCCCGTCTCACGGACCCGCCGATCGAACATGTGTTTGACCCGGGTGGGTACAGTGGGGGGATGTTTCAAGGGTCGTTGCTGGACGACACGGATGAGAGCGGTCCGCGGTCTCTGAGCGCGGCGCGGCGGACACTGTTGGAGCGCGGCGCCTGGGTGGACGTCCTGCCCGGGTGGATTCCCAACGCGGACGCGCTGTTCGAGCGGTTGCTCACGTCCGTCCCGTGGCGGGCCGAGCGGCGGCGCATGTACGACAAGGTCGTGGACGTCCCGCGCCTCCTGGCGTTCTACGACGAGGATGCGGAACTGCCCGATCCCGTACTGGACGAGGCGAAGACGGCGCTCGACGAGCACTACGCCGAGGAGCTCGGCGAGCCGTTCCGGACGGCCGGTCTCTGCCTCTACCGGGACGGACGCGACAGTGTCGCGTGGCACGGCGACACCATCGGGCGCGGCGCCACGCACGACACGATGGTGGCGATCCTGTCGGTCGGCACGCCGAGGAGCCTGCTGCTCCGTCCGCGCGGCGGCGGGCCGGCGATCCGCCGCGAGCTGGGGCACGGCGACCTCATCGTCATGGGCGGAAGCTGCCAGCGGACGTGGGAGCACGCGATCCCGAAGAGCGCGCGCGTGGCGGGTCCCCGGATCAGCGTCCAGTTCAGGCCGCGCGGGGTCCGCTGAGCGGGGCGGGCACGCCTCACCTCATGGCACCATGAACGGTGATTCGTGAGGAGGCCCGTTGCAGCGTCTGGTCGTGTCACACTCCTCCCCCCGGGCGTATCGGACGGTGCTGGAGGCGCTTCAGGCGCCACTGGCGTACGCCGCCGCCGGGCGGCACATCCTGATCGAGCCGGGGTTGTATCCCAACACCGGGTTCCGCAGTTCGGGCGACTTCGTCATGACGGCCGTGGGCGGACCGGGTTCGGTCACGCTGGACGGCGCCACGGACGCGACGGTCGAGGTCACCGGAAAGGTGACGCTGCAGGGACTGATCGTCCGCAACTGGAGCGCCGAGGGCCTCGCGCTCGAACTCGCTGAAGGCAGCGTCCTGGCGGAGCACTGCGAGTTCACGACCCGCTCCGACCTGGCCGTGCGCGCGTCCCACGGCGCGCAGCTGGCGCTCAGGGAGTGCCAGGTGCAGGACGGCGCGGTCGTGTACAGCGCCTCGTCCGGGGTCATGGAGGGCACCTCGGTCGGCGGGACGGAGGGCAACGCGGTGGCGATCCGCAGCGGCAGCACGGTGACCCTCCGGGAGTGCCGGATCAGCGACGCGGGCGGGCACGGCATCTGGGTGACCGAGGGGTCGCGCCCGCTGATCGAGCAGTGCACGATCAGCGACCCGACGAGCGCCGGGATCCGGGTGGACGACCGCGCGGACGCGGCCATCCGCAACTGCGCGTTCCACGGCTCGGGCCAGTCGTCCCTGATCGCCCTGGAGAAGGGCAAGGCGGTCGCGGAGGACTGCCTGATCCAGGACGCGGGCGCGGACGCGCTGTGGGTGGCGACCGGCGGCTCGCTGACCGCCCGGCGGATCAAGATGGAGTCGCCGCAGCGGACCGGCGTGGTCGTCGAGAAGGGCGTCGCGCTCCTGGAGGACTGCGACGTCAGGAATGCGGGCACCAACGGCCTGTCCCTCACCGCGCACGCGGAAGTCACGGTCGTCCGGGGCCGGATCACCGACGCGGGAAAGATCGGCGCAGGGCTCGGCCCCGGCGCGCGCGTCGTGCTGGACGGGACGAGGATCAGCGGCAGCGGGCTCGCCGGGGTGAGCGTGGAGGCGGGCGGCCGGCTCACCCTCCGCGACTGCACGGTGGTGGACAACCACGGCGCGGGCGTCATCGCCGGCGAGGGCGCGCACATGGACGTGACCGGCCTGACCAGCGAGCGCAACCAGAAGCCGGACAGGCTGGACGGCAGGCCGCGCGGCGGGACGACCACGCAGGTCACCGAGCCGACACCGGCGGAGGAGCCGCCGAAGCCGGACGAAGAGCCCACGGCCTCGAAGGGGCCCGAGGCGGCGCCGCCGTCCGGCGAAGGGGCCGACGGGAAATCGGCGGATGTGCTGCTCGCCCGGCTGGACGGGATGGTCGGTTTGGCGGGGGTGAAGCGTGAGATTCGTAAGTTGACGAATTTGCAGAAGGTGGCTGAGCGGCGGCGGTTGGCGGGTTTGCCGCCGG